>NZ_JAMLIX010000001.1:647500-971250 GCF_023953965.1 Bosea sp. (in: a-proteobacteria) | reverse complement strand
GGCGTCGATGAACTTGTCCGGGTCCTCGGTGTCGATCTCGAGATCGATCGAATCGACATCGGCGAAGCGCTTGAACAGGACCGACTTGCCCTCCATCACCGGCTTCGAGGCGAGCGCGCCGAGATTGCCGAGGCCGAGGATGGCGGTGCCGTTGGTGATCACGGCGACGAGGTTCGAGCGCGTCGTGTAGTCATAGGCGCGCGAGGGATCCTCCGCGATCGCCAGCACCGGCACGGCGACGCCGGGCGAATAGGCGAGCGAGAGATCGCGTTGCGTCGCCATCGGCTTGGTCGGCACCACCTCCAGCTTGCCGGGCCGCCCCTGCGAGTGGAACAGCAGGGCCTCCTGGTCGGTGAAGGTCGGGCGGGCTCTCTTGGTCGTCGGACGGTCGTTCATCGAAGCGTCTTTTCTTGTGCGTTTCCTCGAGGGGAACCGACCATAAGGCGGTGCGCCGGCAGACCACAAGCGGCGAGTGCTGCACAGAACTCTTGCCGGAGCGAAAGAGCGCCGATCCCGCTTTCGATTGTTGAAAGCCGCCGCGCCGGATGGCCTCGGCCGCAGATTTTGCTAGCGTGCCGGCCCGATGCGCCAAAATCCCTCTCCCGAACCCGCCCCTGCCGCCGCCGCGCCTGAGCGCGTCACGCCGATGATGGCGCAGTACATCGAGATCAAGGCGGCCAATTCCGACTGCCTGCTGTTCTACCGCATGGGCGATTTCTACGAGCTGTTCTTCGGCGATGCGGAGATCGCCTCGCGCACGCTCGGCATCGTCCTGACCAAGCGCGGCAAGCACCAGGGCGAGGACATCCCGATGTGCGGCGTGCCGGTCGAGCGCGCCGACGACTATCTCCAGCGCCTGATCGCGGCGGGCCACCGCGTCGCCGTCTGCGAGCAGACCGAGGACCCGGCCGAGGCGAAGAAGCGCGGCGCCAAATCGGTGGTGAAGCGCGATGTGGTGCGCCTCGTCACGCCGGGCACCATCACCGAGGAGCGGCTGCTCGAGCCCGGCCGGGCGAGCCTCTTCGTCGCGCTGGCGCGCCGCAGGACCGGCGAGGCGGCCTCGCTCTACGGGCTTGCTGCGATCGACATCTCGACCGGCCGCTTCACCGTGATGGAGGCGCCGCAGGAGCGGCTTTCGATCGAGTTCGCGCGGCTGGAGCCGCGCGAGATCGTCTGCCCGGACTCGATCCACGACGATCCGGAGCTGAAGGAATTCTGGCGCGAGATCGCGGTTCCGGTGACGCCGCTCGCGCGTGACGGGCTCGACGCCGCTTCCGCCGAGCGGCGCCTGAAGGAGTTCTTCGGCGTCGCCACGCTCGATGCCTTCGGCGCCTTCAGCCGGGCCGAGATCGCCGCCGCCGGCGCGGCGCTCGCCTATGTCGAGCGCACCCAGCTCGGCGCCCGCCCGCCGCTCTCCGCCCCGATGCGCGATTCAGGCTCGGCGACGATGCTGATCGACGCCGCGACCCGCGCCAATCTCGAATTGACCCGCACGCTGGGTGGCGAGCGCCAGGGCAGCCTGCTCGCCACGATCGACCGCACGGTGACGCCGGGCGGGGCGCGCCTGCTCGCCGAGCGCCTCGCCGGCCCGCTGACCGAGCCTGCGGCAATCGCCGCGCGCCACGATGCGCTCGACCTGCTCGTCACCGACGCCGGCCTGCGCGAGGAACTGCGAGCCGCCTTGCAGAAGGTGCCGGACGTCGCCCGTGCCCTGGCGCGGCTTTCGCTCGACCGTGGCGGCCCGCGCGATCTCGCCGCGCTCGGCGCCGGGCTCGACGCAGGCCGCGCGATCGCGGCCCTGCTTGTGCGGCAGGGCGAGCTTCCCGCCGAGCTCGCCCGCGCCATGCGGGCGCTCGGCGAGAGCGATCCCGACCTGCCGGTCCGCCTCGATGCGACGCTGGCGCAGGAGCTGCCGCTCAACCGCCGCGACGGCCGCTTCGTGCGCGAGGGGCATGATCCCATGCTCGACGAACTGCGCCTGCTGCAGGTCGATTCGCGCAAGGTCATCGCGCAATTGCAGGCCCGCTATGCCGCCGAGACCGGCTGCCGGTCTTTACGCATCAAGCACAACGCCATGCTCGGCTATTTCGTCGAGGTGCCGCAGGCGGCGGGCGAGGAATTCCTGCGCGAGCCCTGGCGCGCGACCTTCGTGCATCGCCAGACCATGTCGGACGCGATGCGCTTCTCCTCGGTCGAGCTCGGCGAGCTCGAGGCCAGGATCGCCTCCGCCGCCGACCGGGCGCTGAAGCTCGAGCTTTCGATCTTCGCCGCGCTCAGCGAGGCGGTGCTTGCCCAGGCCGAGCCGATCAAGACGGCCGCGCTCGCGCTGGCCGAGCTCGATGTCGCGGCCGCGCTCGCCGATCTCGCCCAGCGCGAGGGCTGGAGCCGCCCGCAGGTCGATGACGGCCTGGCCTTCACCATCGAGCGCGGCCGCCACCCCGTGGTCGAGGCCGCGCTGAAGCGCGAGGGCAAGCCCTTCGTCGCCAACGACACCGACCTGTCCCCGCCGGGCAAGGCCGGCGGCGGACGCATCTGCCTAATCACCGGCCCGAACATGGCCGGCAAATCGACCTTCCTGCGCCAGAACGCGCTGATCGCGGTGCTCGCCCAGATGGGCTCCTTCGTCCCGGCGGCACGCGCGCATATCGGCATCGTCGACCGGCTGTTCTCGCGCGTCGGCGCCGCCGACGACCTCGCCCGCGGGCGCTCGACCTTCATGGTCGAGATGGTCGAGACCGCCGCGATCCTGAACCAGGCCGGGCCGCGCGCGCTCGTCATCCTCGACGAGATCGGGCGCGGCACCGCGACCTTCGACGGGCTTTCCATCGCCTGGGCCGCAATCGAGCATCTGCACGCGGTCAACCGCTGCCGCAGCCTGTTCGCGACGCATTACCACGAGCTGACGGCACTGGGCGACCGGCTCGACCGCGTCGCCAACGCGACCGTGCGCGTCACCGAATGGAAAGGCGAGGTCGTCTTCCTGCACGAGGTCGTAGCCGGCGCCGCCGACCGCTCCTACGGCATCCAGGTCGCGAAGCTCGCAGGCCTGCCGCCGGCCGTGGTCGAGCGCGCGCGCGCCATCCTCGGCGAATTGGAGAAGACCGAGCGCGAGAAGCCCGTCGCCTCCCTGGTCGACGACCTGCCGCTCTTCGCCGCGCCGCAGCGCCGCCCTGCGCCGGCTGCTCCCGAGGGCGCACCGGACGGCCTGCGCGAGGCGCTCTCCGGCATCGACCCGGACGAGATGACCCCGCGCGAGGCGCTGGAGGCGCTCTACCGGCTGAAGGGGCTGGCCTGAGCCTCAGCCGAGCCGCCGGATGGCGGTGATCTCGCCGAAGCTCTTCGCGCGGATGCGGTCGCGCGCCTGCCGCAGCGGCTCGCGGTTCACGCTCATCACATGCCCGTTGGCGTGAAGCAGGGTTTCAGGATCGGTCAGGATGCCGACATGGCCCTTCCAGAAGACGAGATCGCCGCGCCGGAGGCCGGCGAGGTCCTCGCGCAGCGCGACCGCCCGGCCGAGACCGGCCTCCATCATGTCGGAATCGCGCGGGGCTGCGATGCCGGCCGCCGCGAGGCTGAGCTGTGTGAGCCCCGAGCAGTCGAGCCCGAGGCTGGTCTTGCCGCCCCAGAGATAGGGCACGCCGAGGAAGCGCTCGGCCACGGCGACGAAATCCGGCTCGTGCCGGTCGAAGGGCGCAAGATGGGCGGCGAAGACGTGGCCGCCATCGGCGAGGATCGCGAAATCGCCCTTGGCCTCGACGACCGTGACGCCGGCCCAAAGCGAGAGCGCCGTGAGCGGCGGCAGCTTGATCGAGGCGCCGGGGTAGACGAATGTCCGCAGGGCCGCGACACGGTGCGTCGCTGCGCCTTCATCGGGGCGCAGCGCTTCGTCGGGCAGGTAGCCGACATAGCCGTCGCCCGCGAGCTGGCCCCAGGCCCAGCCTTCCTCGCGCTCATAGACCTGCACCAGCTCGCCCGCCAGCGCCTCGGTATCGAGGGCGGCGTCGGCCCGCGGCTCGCGCCTGAGCGGGGCGCAAGCAACGGCGACGCGCATCGGCCGCGGATCGGCGAAGCGGGCGGCCTCGACCCGGCCTGCGAGCGCGCGGGCGGCGAGATCGGGGCGGAAGGCATGGATGCGGCGGTCGAGAATCGCGGTCATCATCGCAATCTAGAGTATTTTCGAGCGAAGTGGGCACCGGTTCGCGTGAAGAAAATGCGACAAAACAAGGAGCTGGAGCATTTCCGCGATTCGGAGAAACGCGGAAATGCTCTAGCCGAGCTTCCGGCCGGTCGGGAGGGGCGTCAGCTCCCGCCGATCTCCCTGGCGTGTTCCGTCACGAGATCGGCCAGCCGCTCGACGGCGAGCGCGCCGGCGACGGTGCGCTGGATCACGACGTTGCGGCGGTCGGCCTCGTCGCGCTTGCGGGTCAGGAGGCCGAGCTTGCCGAGCGTGTCGAGCGCGCGCGTGATCACCGGCTTGGTCACGCCGAGCTGCTGCGCCAGCCCCCTGACCGTATGCGGCGGCAATTCGAGATAGACCGTCAGCAGGATCGCGGTCTGACGGGCCGAGAGATCGGCGTCGTCGTCCCGCACCAGATCCAGATGCACCTGCCGCCACAGTCTGAGCGCCTGCGAAGGCTTGATCTCCAGCGGCATGGCGGCACGGGTTCCGATCGTTACGGAGCCGTATCATTATCGCCCGGCGTCGCCCGTGCAATCGACTTCGCCGATCAGCCTTAACCGCGCGGATAGCGCCGCTTCACCAGCGCGTGGATCAGCCTCGCGCCCTGGCATTCGCCGCCCTCCGGCCGTCCGGGCCTGGCCGAGGCTGTCCAGGCATAGATGTCGAAATGGGCGTAGGAGCGCGTCTTCTCGACGAAGCGGTTGAGGAACAGCGCCGCCGTGACGGAGCCCGCCATGGCCCCGCTCGAGACATGGTTGAGGTCGGCGATCCTGGAATCGAGCAGGCCGTCATAGCCCGGCCAGAGCGGCAGCCGCCAGACCGGATCGTTCACCGCCATGCCGAGCCGGGCGATCTCGGCGGCGAGCCCTTCGTCATGCGTGTAGAAGGGCGGCAGCTCGGGGCCGAGCGCGGTGCGGGCGGCACCGGTCAGCGTCGCGAAATCGACGAGGAGATCCGGCGCCTCCTCGTCGGCGAGCGTGAGCGCATCGGCCAGGATCAGCCGGCCCTCGGCATCGGTGTTGCCGATCTCGACAGAGAGGCCCTTGCGGCTCGCCAGCACGTCGCCGGGCCGGAAGGCGTTGCCCGCAACCGCGTTCTCGACGGCCGGCACCAGGAGCCGCAAGCGCACCGGCAGCTTCGCCAGCATGATCATCCGCGCCGCCGCGATCGCCGCCGCCGCCCCGCCCATGTCCTTCTTCATCAGCAGCATCGCGGCGCCGGGCTTGAGGTCGAGCCCGCCGGTATCGAAGGCGACGCCCTTGCCGACGAGCGTGACCTTGGGGTGGGCGGCATCGCCCCAGACGAGGTCGACGAGCCGTGGCGCCCGCGGCGAGGCGCGCCCGACCGCATGGATCATCGGGAAACCGCGGGCGAGCAGGTCGTCGCCGACGATGCTGGCGACCGTGGCGCCGCATTCGGCGGCGAGAGCGCGGATCGCCGCCTCGATCTCGCCGGGTCCCAGATCGTTCGCCGGGGTGTTGACGAGGTCGCGCGCCAGCATGGTCGATTCGGCGATCAGCCTCACCTCCTCGCCGTCGACGCCCTCGGGGACGACGAGCCGCGCGCCGGGCGGGTTCGGCTTGCGGTAGCGGTCGAAGCGGTAGCCTTGCAGGAGCCAGCCGAGCGCGGCGAGCCCGCAATCGCCGATCTCGCCTGAAAGCGCGTAGTCGCCGGCCGGCAGCAGCGCGGCGAGCCGCCCCGGCGCGAAGGGGTCGGGCCGGCGCGCGGCGGCGTCGATGCCCAGCAGGACGGCGGCGAGCGCGCCCTCGGCATCGGGCAGCAGGGCGTGCTGGCCGGCGCGCGCCGTAAAACCCTGCGCCAGGGCAAAGCCCCGCTGGGCCGTGGGCAGGCGCTCCTGAAGGGCGGGCCAGCCGCTGGCCGAGACGACATGGACCGGGATGGCGGCGGCGGAAGCAGGGGTCAGGAGGCTTTGCACGGGGCGATGTTCGCTTTTCGCGGGGGCGTCGGGAGGGCGGTTAAGAATGCATTAGGGTTAACGCTTTATCACCGGATCGACCAGACGAACCCATCCAGACGACCCGTTTCCGGGAGGCGATCCGGCCCATGTCTTCAGCCCGGCTCCATTCTTCGACACGCTCCGCGGTTTTCCTCGGCGTCTGCCTCGCGGCGCTCGCGCTCGCCGGCTGCCAGGGCCGCGGCGGGCTCGGCGACATCACCGGCTCGATCGGCCGCAGCCCGGTGAGCCAGCCGCGCACCGACGCGGACTGGCAGGCCGAGCGCGAGCGCTGGGCCGGGCGCTACGACGCCAGCCCCAAGGACCGCGACGCCGCCTTCTATTACGCCCGCGCGCTGCGCAGCCTCGACCAGAACGCGCAGGCGGTGGCCGTGCTCCAGAACGCCGTCCTGATCCATCAGGACGACCGCGAGCTTCTCGGCGCCTATGGCCGCGCGCTCGCCGATAACGGGCGCCTGCAGGAGGCGGACGAGGTTCTGTCGCGGGCGCATTCGCCCGAGCGGCCCGACTGGCGCATCCTCTCGGCGCAGGGCACGGTCGCCGACCGGATGGGCGAGCACGCCCGCGCCCAGCAGATCTACCGGACCGCGCTGAAGCTTGCTCCGAACGAGCCGACGATCATGTCGAATTACGGGCTGTCGCTCGCCCTGTCGCGCAACCTGCCCGAGGCGGAGCGCGTCCTGGCCGAGGCCGCCGCTTCCGAGCGGGCGGATGCCCGCGTGCGCCAGAACCTCGTCCTGGTGCTCGGCCTGCAGGGCCGCTTCGCCGAGGCCGAGACCATGGCGCTGCGCGACCAGAGCCCGGCCGAGGCCGCCGCGACCATCGCCTATCTCAAGCGCAGCGTCAGCCAGCAGAACAGCTGGGAGATGCTGAAGGGCGGCAAGGGCAAGGCGCAACCCTCCGCCGCGCGGCCGGTGCAGGCCGGCGCCCCGGCGCAGGCCGCCCCGCCCGCCTGAGACGGTTCTAGATCGCCTCCGGCGCGATCCTGAGCCAGCCTTCCAGCGTTTCGCCGGGTGCGAGCCGCCTGAGCGGCGAGGCCGCCCGCGCCGCCGGCTCGCTCGGCGCGCCGATCGCGTGGCTCTGCGGCTCGACGCAGAGGAAATCCGCCTCCGCCGGCGCCCAGACCACCGGGCAGCCGAGCGTGTCGCTCGCGCTCAGGCTGATCGCGAGCCCCGTCGAGGGCGTCTCGATCCGGGCCCTGCCGTCCCAGCCGAGGAAGCTCCAGGCGGTCACCTCCGCCGACCGGAAGAGGGGCACCCGCGCATAGGGGCCGCCATCGGCGAAAGCCTGCCGGCCGGTGGCGCGGAACGCCTCGCCGAAGACGAGCGCCCCGGTGCTGCGCATCATGAGGCGCGTATCGGGCGCGCAGGGAAACCAGGGATGGTGGCCGATGCCGAAGGGCAGCGCGATCGGCGCCTCGTTGGTGATCGCAAGCCGGATCGTCAGGCCTGAACCGTCGAGGTCGATTTCCTGCCGCGCCCGGTAGCGATAGGGGTCGGGGCCTTCGCCGCGGCGATGCTCGAGCGTGGCCTGGCCGCGCTCGTGCCGCAGCACCGCCCAGGCCGCCTGCCAGCCGAAGCCGTGGATCGCGCCGTCGGGGTCGTTCCGCGGCACGCGGAAGCGCGCCTGCCCATCGTCGACGACGCAGCCGAAGGCGCGGTTGGCGAAGGGCAGCATCGCCCATGTGCCGAAGAAGTTCGGCGACGCCGTGCTGGGTTCCTGCCCGGCGGCCGGCCGCAGCACGTCGTGGCGGCGCCCGTCCGGCCCGCGCCAGCCCAGCGACGCGACGATCCCGCCCGCTTCGGGATGGATGACGGCATCGAGGCCGCCCGCTTGCAGTTCGAGCATCCGGCTTGTCCGATTCGTCCTCGTCGCCTGGAGAGGCAGGCTTGCCCCGAAGGCGCGCCGCGCACAAGCTTCCGGCCGGCCCTTGACCGGGGGCGGAACGGCACGGACAGTCGCGCCACCATCGCCGGAGCCCGCCATGCTGAGACCTCTGATCGCGCTCGACTGGGGCACGACCCGCGCCCGCGCCTTCCTGATCGCGGCGACGGGCGAGGTGCTGGAGCGGCGCGTCGCCGATCGCGGCATCCAGTCGGTCGCGCCCGGCGGCTATCCGGCGGCCTTCGCCGAGCTCGCCGGCGATTTCCGCGCCGCCGCGCCCGATGCCGTCATCGTGCTGGCCGGCATGGTCGGCAGCCGCAACGGCTGGGTCGAGGCGCGCTATGTCGCCTGTCCCGCCTCGGCCGCCGACATCGCCGCCGCCGCGATCGAGGTCGAGCTCGATGCCGGCACGCGCGCCACCATCCTGCCGGGCCTGAGCTGCGACGACGGCGCCTTCGACGTGATGCGCGGCGAGGAGACGCTGATCGTCGGGCTCGGCCTCACCGACGGCATCGTCTGCCTGCCGGGCACCCATTCGAAATGGGCCGAGATCCGGCAGGGGCGCATCACCCGCTTCGCCAGCTTCATGACCGGCGAGGTCTATGGCCTCCTGCGCAACGATTCGATCCTCGCCCGGCTCGCGGAAGCGCCCTCCGAGGCCGACGCCACCGAGGGCGCCGCGCGCGGGCGCGCCGCCGCCGACCGGCCGGGCGGCCTGCTCAACGCCGCCTTCGCCGCCCGCACCGAGGTCCTCGCCGGGCGGATGGCCGGCGGGGCGGTCGGCCCCTATCTCTCGGCGCTGCTGGTCGGGCGGGAACTGGCGGGCGCCGAGGCGCTGTTCGGCCTCGGAACGCAAGTCCACCTCGTCGCGGACGGGGTGTTGGCGCAGAGCTACGGCGCAGGCCTCGCGGCGCGCGGCCATGCCGTGCGGGTCGTCACGCCGGAGCAGGCCTTCATCGCCGGCATCGGGCGGCTGGCGAGCGGGCTTGCGGCATGATCGTCGTCTTCGGCTCGATCAACATCGACCTCGTCACCCCGGTCGAGCGTCTGCCCGGGCCGGGCGAGACGGTGCTCGGCCCCGGCTATGCGCTGCATCCGGGCGGCAAGGGCGCGAACCAGGCCCTGGCCGCCCGCCGCGCCGGCGCCGATGTCGTGCTGGTCGGCGCGGTGGGGCGCGACGGCTTCGGCGATGCCGCGCTGACGCTCCTGGCCGCGGACGGCGTCGATCTCGCCCATGTCCTGCGGGTGGCGCTGCCGACCGGCGCCGCCTTCATCGCCACCGACCGGGAAGGCGCCAACCAGATCGTCGTCGCGGCCGGCGCCAACGCCGCCGCCCGGCCGGACGCCCTGGAGCGGATGAAGCTCGAGCCTCGGGACATCCTGCTGCTGCAGCGCGAGGTTCCCGAGGAGGCCTGCCTTGCTGCCGCGCGCGCGATGAAGCGGGCCGGCGGGCGCGTGATCCTCAACCTCGCCCCGGCCGGGGCGCCGGCGGCCGCGCTGCTCGAGGCGCTCGACCTGCTGATCGTCAACGAGCACGAGGCCATGGTGCTGGCGCAGGCGCTCGGCTGGTCTGAGCAGGAGCCCGAAGCCGTCGCCCGCCGGCTCGACGGCGAGCGGCGCCTGGCGACCGTCGCGACGCTGGGAGCGGAAGGCCTGGTCGCCTGGATCGGCGGCGCCCGTCATCGCCTCGCGGCCCCGGAGGTCGAGGTCGTCGACACGGTCGCGGCGGGGGACAGCTTCGCCGGCGCCTTCGCCGCGGCGCTGGCGGCCGGCAAGGCGATGCCGGCGGCGCTGCGCGAGGGGCTCGCCGCCGGCTCGCTCGCCTGCACCCGCCCCGGCGCCCAGCCGAGCATCCCTCATGCGGCCGAGATCGCGCCGCTGGCGGCGGCGCTCGCCGATGCGCCGGTAAGCCCGGGTTAAGCCTGCGCGCAATCGCAAGGCCGCCGCCACTAGGTTGCACGCAAATGCGTGCGCCCTCTT
Organism: Bosea sp. (in: a-proteobacteria); assembly: GCF_023953965.1. NCBI lineage: Bacteria > Pseudomonadati > Pseudomonadota > Alphaproteobacteria > Hyphomicrobiales > Alloboseaceae > Allobosea > Allobosea sp. Next base: position 961,231 of record NZ_JAMLIX010000001.1, on the reverse strand, counting down.
CACGCTTCGTCAGGCCTCGCCCCGGCATCCTGAGGTGCCGGCACGAGGACCGGGGGAGAAGCCGTGGCGACGCAACCGCTGATCTGGTCGTTGGGCGTAGCCGGTGCCGTGATCGCCGGGGCGCTGTCTTCGACGCTTTTTCTGGCCCCACCCGCGGCGGACAAGGCCCCTTCCGCCGCCATGACCGAGCAGAAGCGGCCGGGGCCGCGCACGCCATCGACGCTCGCCGTCGCGGCCGATTATCGCGGGCACTATATCGTGCACCCCACGGTCGAGAACTATCGCATCAAGATGATGGTCGACACCGGCGCCAGCATCGTGGCGCTGACCGCCGCCGATGCCCGCGCCCTCGGGATCAGCAAGGACGCCTCGTCGCGCTCGATCATGCTCGGCACCGCCAACGGCACCGTCGTCGGCTTCCGGACGACGCTGCGGGAGATCCGCCTCGGCGATATCGTCGTGCGCAACGTCGAGGCCGTCGTCCTGCCGGCGCACGCGCTCTCGATGAGCCTGCTGGGCAATTCCTTCCTCGGCAAGCTCCAGGGCTACGAGGTCCAGACCGGGCGCATGGTCCTGCGCGGCTAGAGCATCGGGCACGAAAAGCGGAATCCACTTTTCGGGAAAATCCGATTCTGGAACATGCTGATTTCATGCGGAAGCACGCGGGGCCCGAGCCGGCGTTCCCGTCAGGACGCAAGCATCCTGTGAAGCGGACGCTCGGATCGCCATGTCGCGTCCGCCAGGACGCCCGGCGATCCGGGGCGGCAGGCTCTAGCTGAAGTTCGGGCAGCCATTGGTGCCGGTGCGCACCACCTGCTCGATATTTTCGACGCCGGTGGCCAGGCCGTTGCGCGGGCGCGAATAGACCGGGTTGTCGCCGAGCGTGAAGGTGCCGGTGATGACGTAGCCGATGGCGGGCGTGTATTTGTAGCTCGCCCGCGCCATGATGACGGAGGTTCCCGGGATCCGGGCGCTGTCGGGAAGGGTGACGGTGGAGCCCCGGGCGGGCGCCGTCGCGTTGCGCTGGTTGGACCAGCAGACCCGCGCCGTGCCGCCCGCATCGACCACCACATTGGCGATGACCATGGAGGCGTTGCTCGTTCCGAAGGGCATCAGCACCGTCTGCGAGGCGTTGAAGATGTTGTCGATGTCGGAGGGCGTCACGCTCTGCACGCGCGCCGTCAGGTCGCTGAGGGTGGAGGCGAGCTGCGTGACCTTGCGGTTCAGCATCACCATCTGGGCGACGTCGACCAGGCCGCAATAGGCGACCAGCATGATCGGAAACGCCATGGCGAACTCGACCATGGCCACGCCGTCCTGGTCCCGGCGGAACCGGCGCAGGGAACGAAGACCCGTCTTCTTGCGCATATGCGTCATGCCTGCCACCGGGGTTAGGGCGTGAACGGCTCGGCCCGGAAGGCCGTGCTCGCGACGATAGCGCGGCGGCCCGACCCGATATTGGCCAGCGCGGCCGACGCCCAGCTGGTCAGGAACAGCTTGTAGTCAAGGACCGCGCGCACGACGACGATGTCGTTCCGCTGCGGCTGGACATAGGTGAAGCTGTTGGTGTCGAGCGTGCCGCCCGATACCGGGTTGCTGCCCGAGGTCTGCGTTTTCGCCTCCGCGAAGCTGGCATAGGTGCGCACGTCCACGGAAAGCTTGGCGCAATCGATCAGACCCATCGGCGCTTTCGCGCAGACGTCGTCGCGGAACTTGGTCGCGTTGGCGGCGGGGTTCGCCGCCGTGTAGCGGTATTGCGACTGGCCGGTGACCAGGGAGCGCGACGCCTGCGAGAGCGATTCCTCGAGAACCTGGTTGGTCCAGAACATCAGGGCCGTTTCGAAGATCGCGAACAGCAGTGCGAAGAACGGCACCGCCACAAAGGCGAACTCGACGACCACGACACCGTCCTGCGAACGGCGGAAACGCCGCAGCAGCCGGCCGCCGCGGCCGAGCCGCAGCGCGGCTCGCACGGAGGAGGAAAGGTTTTTCGCTCGGTCGAACATCCGTCTGCCTCGAATTTCCGGAGCCTGACCCGGAAATCTCTAAGGCAAAACAATTGCCGATCAGTTATGCCCGTTCCGCCGCCGCCGGAAGCGACGTGAAGCTTTCGTTCACCATGAACGGGCAGGCGCGGGCAAAAGGCCGCGGGCCTCGCGCTCGCGCGCGCGTGCTTCTTCAGGCGTCTGGCCTCATCGCGATCCCGAGACGGTGGCGAGCGCGTTGCGCCTCACCGACTGGGCCCCGGCATCCCCGAAGAAGCGCTGCGCATCGCCGAGCTGGATCGAGGGTTGGCAGACCGGGTTGCAGGCATAGCTTTCGCGGTCCATGCCGCGCTGGACCGTCAGCACCGCATCGGAGGCGGCGCTCACCTGCACCAGCGATTCCGCCAGGAGGGTGCCGGCGGCGTCGAGCGCGATCAGGTTGGTGACGCCGAAGCTCTTGCCGGTCACCACCATGACGCCGTTGCGCTGGATGGCGACGTCCGCGATGGCGGGGTTGCCGACGATGACGGTGCGGGCCTGTTCGGGCAGGCGCACGACCTTGGCATGGTCGACGAGCACGACGACGCTTTCCGAGGGGGCGCCTTGCGGCGCGGCGAAGGCACCGCCGCACAAGGTCATCGCGAGGGCGGCGACGGCCGCCCGCAGGGCCGGCCGGCGATGCCCTGCAGGAGCACGGGTGATCAACATGACGGTGCCTCAAGCTTTATGACCGGGCCAGTGAAGCCCAAAATGATGAATCAAACCCTAAATCCGCGCGGGGCAGCGATTTCATTCTGCCGTGCCGGCCCCATCGCAGCGGAACATCGCGGAGCGAAACCGACCCCGTCGCCGCTGCCGCAAAATAAATCGAGAACCAAACCCGTATTAAATAACTTATTTACCGAATTCAACTCGACCTAACTCTACAATAGCGAAGGAAGTTATCAAAAATCAGTCATTAAATTGATCGTTAACCACGTAAAAAACTCCGCGATAAACGGATCAATTCTTCGATCGGTTTAACTGATCAGCAAGAGGCGCTGGCTAATGTCGTTCCTGTCGCTGACCGAAGCCACTTCAGAGCACAGGCAGCCGTCAAACCGTGGTGTAAAGGAGATTCAGCATGACCAACGTTTTCGCTCGCTTCGTCAAGGACGAGTCCGGCGCCACCGCCATCGAGTACGGCCTGATCGCGGCGCTGGTCGCCGTTGCCGCCATCACCGGCATGACCCTGCTCGGCACCAAGCTCGAGGCGCTCTTCCAGGGCATCGGCGGCAAGCTCAACGCCCCGGCCTGATCGCCGCGGAACCGCAGGTTCCGGTTTCCACGGGCGCCCCGGCTTCGGCCGGGGCGTTCTGCTTTCGGCGTGCCGCCCATCGCGGGCCCGTAAGGCTTTGGTGATGGATCGGTGTCAGTATCCACCGGCTTGCTGATCGGATGGTGCCATGTCGCTTTCGTTGATCGTCCTCATGGGGGTTTTTCCCTTCGCCATGGCCTATGCGGCCGCCAGCGACCTCGTCTCCATGACGATCTCGAACCGGCTGTGCCTGTTCCTGGTCGGCTCCTTCGCGCTCTGCGCCGTGCTGCTCGGCCTGAGCCTGGCCGAGATCGGCTGGCATCTCGCCGCCGGCGGGCTCGTCCTGGTGATCGCGTTCGGGCTGTTCGCCGCCGGCTGGATCGGTGGCGGCGACGCCAAGCTCGCCGCCGCGACCGCCCTGTGGTTCGGCTTCGACCAGCTCATGCCCTATCTGACGATCTCCGGCGTCTTGGGCGGCCTCCTGACGATGCTCGTCCTCATGCTGCGCTCGGGCCCGCTGCCGGAGCTGGCGGAGAACTGGTCCTGGCTGCGCCGCCTGCACGCCGCCAATGCGGGCGTGCCCTACGGCATCGCGCTCGCTTTCGCCGCGCTCCTGATCCTGCCGGAGACCGCGATCTGGCACGCCGCGATCGGCCTGTGACGGGCCGGCTTCGGCCGCGCCGAAAAAATATACGGCCGATTAACCATAAGTTGACGTTTGCGAACGACGATCCGGGACGAGAGCCAATCACGCTTGGCTGAGGGTCGGTCGTCCATGAGTCCCGCACGCATCATCATTCTCGTCGTCGCGCTGGTGGCAGGGCTGGGAGCGGCCCTGCTCGTCGCGCGGCCGTCCCCGGCGCCTGCGCCCGCCACGGTCGAGGCGGCCCCGACCGTGCCGGTCCTGGTCGCGGCCAGCGACATTCCCGTCGGCAACACGGTCTCGGCCAACGATCTGCGCTGGCTCGACTGGCCGCTGGCCAGCGTCCCGGACGGCATCATCCGCAAGGACGAGGCTCCGGAGGCGGAGACCGAGATCGTCGGACAGGTGGCCCGCTTCGCCATCCTCGGGGCCGAGCCGATCCGCCGCGAGCGGCTAATCAGGACCGACGGAACCGGCTTCCTCTCCGCCGTGCTGCCCTCGGGCAAGCGCGCCGTCGCGATCTCGACCGACAGCCGCGGCGCCAGCACCGCCGGCGGCTTCATCCTGCCCAATGACCGCGTCGACGTGGTTTCGACCTGGCGCGACGAATCGGGGAGGAACGGCGAGGCCTTCGCCAGCGAAACCATCCTGCACAACATCCGCGTCCTGGCGATCGGCCAGAACGTTCAGGAGCGCAACGGCGAGAAGGTCGTGGTCGGCGAGACCGCCACGCTCGAGATCGATCCGGGCCAGGTCGAGATCCTGGTCCAGGCCCAGAAGATGGGCACGCTCTCGCTGGCGCTGCGCAGTCTCAAGGATGCCGGCGAAACCACGCCGCCCGCCCAGGTCGACAGTTCCATGACCCTCGTGCGCTTCGGTGTCACCTCCAAGAGCGTGAAGCCATGATCAGAACCTCTCTTTCCCTCGCGACGGCTCTCGCGCTCCTGCTGGCGGCCGGTGCCGCCGCCGCCCAGTCCCCCGGCAGCGGACCTGCCCCGGTCCTCAATGTCGGCGCGAGCGAGCATGCGATCTCCCGCAAGCTCGACCTCTCGATCGGCCGCTCCCTGATCGTCGAGCTGCCGCGCGACGCCAAGGAGGTCTTCGTCGCCAACCCGAAGGTCGCCAACGCGGTGGTCCGCACCGCCCGCAAGCTCTTCGTGATCGGCATCGCCGACGGCTCGACCTCGATGTTCGTGATGGACGGCGACGGCCGGCAGATCACCGCGCTCGACATCAATGTCGGGCGCGACCTCAACGTGCTGCGCCAGACGCTGCGCACGGCGCTGCCGAACTCGCAGATCGAGATCAAGCCCGCGGGCGATTCGATCCTGCTCGTCGGGACCGTGCCCAACGCCTCGGACGCGACCCAGGCGGTCGACATCGCCAAGGCCTTCGTCGGCGGCGCCTCCTCCTGGCGGAGCGGGGCGGTGATCAACTCGCTGACGATCCGCGACCGCGACCAGGTGATGGTGAAGGTCACGGTCTCCGAGATCTCGCGCAAGGCAATCAAGCAGCTCGGCATCAACTCGAGCGGCGAGTGGCGCCTCGGCAAGTTCTCGCTGGCGCCCTCGATCGACAATCCCTTCCCGCTGCAGCCGCAGCAATTGTCGGCGACGGCGATCGGCGCCGGCATCGGCAACGCCCAGAACTTCACCCTGCGGGCGCTGGAGCGCGCCGGCATGGCGCGCGTCCTGGCGGAGCCCACGGTCACCGCGATCTCCGGCGAAAGCGCCAAGTTCACCGCCGGCGGCGAGGTCCCGACCCCGAAGGGGCAGAGCTGCTCCTACGACGTCTTCAACCGCCGGACCTGCCAGATCCAGATCGAGTACAAGCCGGTCGGCGTCGCGCTGAACTTCACCCCGATCGTCCTGTCCGACAACAAGATCAGCATGCGCATCGCCACCGAGGTCACCGAGCTCGACTTCGAGAACCAGCTGCGCCTCAACGGCGCCAACGAGGAGGCGCTCAACATGCCCGCCTTCCGCGTGCGCAAGTCCGACACCACGGTCGAGCTGCCCTCGGGCGGCACGCTGGCGACCGCCGGCCTGATCCAGCGCGTCTCGAAGCAGTCGATCAACGGCCTGCCCGGGCTGATGAACCTGCCGATCATCGGCACGCTGTTCCGCTCGCGTGACTACCAGCGCGAGGAGACCGAGCTCGTCATCATGGCGACGCCCTACATCGCCAAGCCGATGCAGCCCAACCAGATCCAGCGGCCCGACGACGGCTTCGTCGAGGCGCATGATTCCCAGGCGATCCTGCTCGGGCGGCTGAACAAGATCTACGGCAGCGGCGGCGGCCCGGTGCCCCAGGCCTATAAAGGCCGCATCGGCTTCATCGCCGACTGATGAGCCCAGCGACAACCCTGATGGATGGCCCGATCATGACGGTTTCCTCCCGCAACGTTACGCTGGCACCACGCCTGACCGCCGCCGTGCTGGCGCTCGGCGCCCTGCTCGGCGGCTGCGCCAATCGCTCGACCGGCGGCGACACCCTCGCCTTCGGGGCGGACGATGTGCGCGAGCGCCATCCGATCGTGCTGCGCGACGCGCCCCGCTCGCTCGACGTCTTCGTCGGCCGCGCCGGCGGCGCGCTCGATCCCCGCCAGGCCGAGGACGTGGCGAGCTTCGCCCGCGAATTCCGCCGCTCCGGCAAGGGCGGCCTCGTGGCCGAGGTCCCGACCGGCGCCCGGCGCGACTACGCGACCCAGGACACGCTGAACGGCATCCGGACGGCACTGACGCGCGGCGGCGTCTCGCCCGCCGTCCTCAGCGTCCGCAGCTACCCGGTCCAGGATCCGGGGCTCGCCTCGCCGATCCGGCTGACCTTCGCCTCGCTCCAGGCGAGCGTGCCGCATGATTGCGGACAATGGCCGACGGATCTGGGCTCCTCCAACTTCCGGTTCTCGTCCTCGAACGCGCCCTACTGGAACTTCGGCTGCGCCTCGCAGGCGACGCTCGCGGCCCAGATCGCCGACCCGATCGACCTCGTGCGCTCCCGCGACGAGGGCCGCTCCGACATCGTCAAGCGCATGAACGCCATCGCCAAGATCCGCGAAGGCAAGGATCCGTCGACCGAGTACCGGCAGCAGACGCCGCAGATCAACTCCACGGTCGGAGGCCGCTGATGCATCCCGACAGCCACGAGACCGCGACGGGCGAGCCGGCCGGCGACGAGATCATCGCCCCCCTGCCGCGCGTCACGCTGCAGGCGTTCTGCGAGACGCCGGCGGTCGCCGCGACCATGCAGGCGGCGGTCGCCGACCGGCGCATGGACAAGGCCCATGCCCGCATCCAGATGGGCGGCCCCGCCGCCGCCGTCGAAGCCTTCCGCTCGGCGCCCACGCCCAACATCATCGTGCTCGAGGCGGTGGCCGATCCCGCGACGCTGGTCGCCCATCTCGAAGCCCTGTCCGAAAGCTGCGACGCCGGCACCAAGGTCGTCGTGATCGGCCATGTCAACGACGTCCAGCTCTATCGCGACCTGATGCGCCGCGGCGTCAGCGAATATCTCATCGCCCCGCTCGAGCCGCTCGACGTGCTGCGCACGCTCTCGGAGCTCTACGTCGCGCCCGAAGCCAGGAATCTCGGCCGCGTCATCGCGGTGATGGGGGCCAAGGGCGGCGTCGGCGCCTCGACGGTCGCCCACAACCTCTCCTGGGCGATCGCGCGCAATCTCGACGCCTCGACCGTGATCGTCGACCTCGATATCGCCTTCGGCACGGCCGGCCTCAACTTCAACCAGGATCCGCCGCAGGGCATCGCCGAGGCGGTCTTCGCGCCCGAGCGTCTCGACTCCAACCTGCTCGACAGGCTGCTCTCGCGCTGCAGCGACAATCTCGCGCTGCTCGCCGCGCCGGCGGTGCTCGACCGGACGATCGACCTCGAGGAGGAGGCGCTCGAGCAGCTCCTCGAGCTCCTGCGCGCCAGCGTGCCCTGCATCGTCCTCGATGTGCCGCACCAGTGGAGCGCCTGGGTGAAGCGCACGCTGCTCGGCGCCGACGAGATCGTCGTCGTGGCCGAGCCCGAGCTCGCCTCGCTGCGCAACGCCAAGAACCTGATCGATCTCTCGCGCGCCACGCGGCCCAACGACGCGCTCGCCCGGCTCGTCCTCAACCGGGTCGGCGTCCCGAAGCGGCCCGAGATCAACGCCGCGGAATTCTCCAAGGCGCTCGGCGTCGAGGTGCTCAGCACGATTCCCTTCGACGCGCAGCTCTTCGGCACGGCCGCCAACAACGGCCAGATGATCGCCGAGGTGCAGGCCGGAGCCAAGGCGACCGAGGCCTTCATCCAGATCGCCTCGATGCTGACCGGGCGCGGCGAAGCCAAGCGCAACCGGCGCAGTCTGTTGGAGCCGCTCGTCGCGAAGCTGAAGCGCCGCAAGGCGTCGTGACGGGCGAAGGAGCGACGATGACGACAAGTCGCCCGGGCGCCAAGCCCGATGCCGGCCCGGCCCGGGCGGGAGAGTGACGAGATGTTCGGCAAGCGATCCGCAGGCGCAGCCCACGCGCCCAATCTGAACGCCAGGGCACAAGCGGCCGCGGCGGCCGCGCCGCGCCGGCCCGAGCCCGGTCCCGCCCCCGTGGAGGAGCGCAGGGTCGCGCCGCCGGTCGTCGAGACGGCTGCGCGCTCCGAAGACTACTACCAGATGAAGAGCACGATCTTCGGGGCGCTGATCGAGGCCATCGATCTGTCGCAGCTCGCGAAGCTCGACTCCGAATCGGCGCGGGAGGAAATCCGCGACATCATCAACGAGATCATCTCGCTGAAGAACGTCGTGCTCTCGATCGCCGAGCAGGAGGAGCTGCTCGACGACATCTGCAACGACGTGCTCGGCTACGGCCCGCTCGAACCGCTGCTGGCGCGCGACGACATCGCCGACATCATGGTCAACGGCGCCGGGCGGACCTTCATCGAAACCGCCGGCAAGATCCAGCTCACCAACATCCGCTTCCGCGACAACGCGCAGCTGATGAACATCTGCCAGCGCATCGTCAGTCAGGTCGGCCGGCGCGTCGACGAATCCTCGCCGATCTGCGACGCGCGCCTTGCCGACGGCTCGCGCGTCAACGTCATCGCCCCGCCGCTGGCGATCGACGGCCCGGCCCTGACCATCCGCAAGTTCAAGAAGGACAAGCTGACGCTCGACCAGCTCGTCCGCTTCGGCGCGATCTCGCCGCCGGGCGCCGAGATCCTGAAGATCATCGGGCGCGTGCGCTGCAACATCGTCATCTCCGGCGGCACGGGCTCCGGCAAGACGACGCTGCTCAACTGCCTGACCAACTACATCGACCACGACGAGCGCGTCATCACCTGCGAGGACGCCGCCGAGCTTCAGCTCCAGCAGCCGCATGTGGTGCGCCTCGAAACCCGCCCGCCGAACCTCGAGGGCACCGGCGCGGTGACGATGCGCGACCTCGTCAAGAACTGCCTGCGCATGCGCCCCGAGCGGATCATCGTCGGCGAGGTGCGCGGACCGGAGGCGTTCGACCTGCTCCAGGCGATGAACACCGGCCATGACGGCTCGATGGGCACGCTGCACGCCAACTCGCCGCGCGAATGCCTGAGCCGTATCGAATCGATGATCACCATGGGCGGCTTCTCGCTGCCGTCGAAGACGCTGCGCGAGATGATCTGCTCCTCGGTCGACGTCATCATCCAGGCCCAGCGCCTGCGCGACGGCTCGCGCCGCATCACCCACATCACCGAGGTGATGGGCATGGAAGGCGAGGTGATCACCACCCAGGACCTGATGATCTACGAGGTCCAGGGCGAGGACGCCGCCGGCAAGCTCGTCGGCCGCCACCGCGCCACCGGCGTCGGCCGCCCGCGCTTCTGGGAGCGCGCGCGCTATTTCAGCGAGGAGCAGCGCCTCGCCGCCGCCCTCGACCAGCTCGAGGAGGCCGGTGCCGGCCATGCGCTCTGAGCGGAAGGGCTCGACGGGGGGCCGGACATGAACAGCACGCTCGCGGTCGCCCTGCTCGCCATGCTCGCCGTCGGCGGCGCGGCCTATGCGCTGCTCTATCCGACGCTCAGCGGCGAGAAGCGCGCCGAGAAGCGGCGCAAGGAATTCGCCGGCCCGAGCACGGTACGCGGCATCGACCGCGAGGCCCAGGCCCGCAACAAGCGCGGCCAGGTCGCGCAGAGCCTCAAGGAGATCGAGAACCGCGAGAATGCCCGCCACAAGCTCTCGCTGGAGCAGCGCATCGCCCAGGCCGGGCTGAGCTGGACCCCCAGGAAATATTACGGGATCAGCGCCGCGCTCGCGGTCGGCCTCGGGCTGACGCTGTGGCTGGCGAGCGGGGGCTGGATCCTCGGCCTCGCCGGCCTGTTCATCGGCGGCTTCGGCATGCCGGCCTGGTTCCTGAAGCGCTGCCGGGTCCGGCGGCTGAAGAAGTTCGGCATGGAGTTCCCCAACGCGCTCGACGTGGTCGTGCGCGGCATCAAGGCGGGCCTGCCCGTCAACGACTGCCTGCGCATCGTCGCCAACGAGGCGGTTGAGCCGGTGAAGACCGAGTTCAGGCTGATGATCGAGGCGCAGGCGCTGGGCCTGCCGCTGGCGGAGGCCGCCACCAAGCTCTTCGACCGGATGCCCTGCGCCGAGGCCAATTTCTTCGGCATCGTCATCGCCATCCAGCAGAAGACCGGCGGCAACCTTTCCGAGACGCTGGGCAACCTGTCGCGCGTGCTGCGCGAGCGGCGCAAGATGCGCGACAAGATCGCGGCCGTTTCGATGGAGGCCAAGGCCTCGGCGGCGATCATCGGCTCCCTGCCGCCGATCGTGGCCGTGCTGATCTGGCTCACCACCCCGAAATACATCGAGATCCTCTGGCTCAGCCAGGCCGGCAAGTTCGCGCTCATCGCGAGCGGCCTGTGGATGCTGATCGGCGTCCTGGTGATGCGCAAGATGATCAACTTCGACATCTGAGGCGGCGATGATTAATCAGATCGTCAACAGCGTCACCGATCCGCAGTTCCTGCTGGCGCTGCTCGCCGCGATCGCGGCGGCGGCCACCGTGCTGACGGTCGCGATTCCGCTGACCGAGGGCTCGAGCCTCCAGAAACGCATGAAGAACGTCGCGACCGAGCGCGAGAAGATCCGCGCCCGCGAGCGCGACAGGCTCAACCGGCAAAACGAGAAGGTCTCGCTGCGCCAGGAGCCGAAGGCCTATATGCGGCGCGTGGTCGAGCAGTTCAAACTGGGCGACTGGCTCGGCACCGAGAACGCCAAGCGGCAGCTCGCCATGGCCGGCTATCGCGGCCCCCAGGCCGAGATCGGCTTCCTGTTCTTCCGCCTCGCCATGCCGGTCGGGCTGTTCCTGTTCGCGCTGTTCTACATCTTCCTCGTCAACGATTTCGGCCAGCCCTTCGCGATCAAGGTCGGCATCACCATCGCCGCCGCCTATCTCGGGATCAAGGCGCCGGAGATCTTCCTGTCGAACCAGGCCGGCAAGCGGCAGGCCTCGATGCGGCTCGCCTTTCCCGATGCGCTCGACCTTCTGCTGATCTGCGTCGAATCCGGCATGTCGATCGAGCACGCCTTCCGCAAGGTCGCGGGCGAGATCGGCAACCAGTCGGTTCCGCTGGCGGAGGAATTCGCGCTGTGCACCGCCGAGCTCTCCTATCTGACCGACCGCCGCATCGCCTATGAGAACCTGACGCTGCGCACCGGCCTGGAAAGCGTGAAATCGGTCTCGACGGCGCTGATCCAGGCCGAGCGCTACGGCACGCCGCTGGGCACGGCCTTGCGCACGCTCGCCCAGGAAAGCCGCGACCAGCGCATGTCGGCGGCCGAGAAGAAGGCGGCCGCGCTGCCGCCCAAGCTCACCGTGCCGATGATCCTGTTCTTCCTGCCGGTGCTGTTCGTCATCATCATGACGCCGGCCCTGGTGCAGGTCTTCAAATGGCAGTGACGACCTTTCAGGACGGCTCGTCGATGACCGGCACGAAAGGCGGGACGGCCTCGTTCTTCTCGGTGCGGTCGCGATAGAGCGCGGCCCTGGCGAGCAGCATCAGGGTGACCGGCGTCGTCACCGTCACGAAGGCGGTGATCAGCAATTCGTGCAGCATCGGGCGCGCCTCGGCGAGCGAGAACAGGAGCATCGACGCGATCAGGATCCCGCCCGCGCCCCAGGTGGTGCCGAGCGTGGGGGCATGGACGCGCTCGTAGAACGTCCCGAGCCGGACGAGCCCGATCGTCCCGATCAGCGTCAGCCCGGCGCCCAGCACCAGGAAGAACGAGATTGTCAGCGCCGCCCACAGCGGCAGGTCGGCTGCGTGGCTCATTCGATCACCTCGCCGCGCATCAGGAATTTCGCCAGCGCCGCCGTCGAGATGAAGCCGATGAGCGCGATCACCAGCGCCGCCTCGAAATAGAGCGTGCTGCCGCTGCGGATGCCGAAGGTCAGGATCAGCAGCATGGCGCAGACATAGAGCGCGTCGAGGCTGAGCACGCGGTCCTGCGCGCGCGGCCCGCGGACGAGCCTGAAGGCGCAGCAGCCCATCGCCGCGACCAGCATCAGCTGGGCCGCACCGAGCGACCAGGCGAGGATCGCGGCGCTCATTCGAAGATCTCCTGCAGCAGCGGCTCGTAGCGGCCCTTGACGAGGTCGATCCAGTCCTGCTGCTCGACCATGTCGAGGACATGGATGAGCAGCACGTCGCGCGTGGAGCGGTATTCGACCCAGGCGGTGCCGGGGGTGGCGGTGATCACGCAGGCGAGGGTGGCGAGCGCGGTCCGGTCGCGGATGGCGAGCGGAATGGCGACGAAGCCGGCGGAGCCCTTGCGCTTGCGCAGGCCGAGGATGATCCCGGTTACGGCGAGGTTGGAATGGACGATGTCGACCATGACGAGAGCGAAGAGCAGCGGGATCCGGCTCCATCGCCGGATGCGCGGCTTGGCGGGTTCCAGCGCCGACATCATCCGCGCGGCTGCGAGCGCGATCGCCGCGCCGAGGACGATGTGGCCGGCCGAGGCGCCGTTGAGCAGGAGCCACATCGCCAGGAGCGACAAGGCGAGCAGGGGATAGGGCAGCACCCGGTTCATGGCTTGCCTCCCTCCGGGGGCGCGACCCGCGCGGCCGACAGCACATCCCCGATATAGCCGGCGGGCGCGTGGAGCGAGCGGGCCGCGTCATCCGCATAGCGCATCAGCGGGCCGGCCTGCACCGTCATCGCCGCGCACAGCATGATCAGGAACGCGACCGGCACGAACTCCACCACCAGCACCTTGGGCACGGTGCCGCCCACCGGCGCCCAGAAGATGCGGATGCCGGCGCGCATCATGGCGATCATCGCGAAGAGGCCGGAGGTGAGCACGAGCGCAAGGAAGATCCAGGCCGTCACCGGGACGCCCTCCCGGCCGCCGGTGCCGAGCGCGGCCGACAGCAGGGCGAATTTGCCGAGGAAGCCCGACAGCGGCGGCAGCCCCGCGAGCAGGATGCCCGACAGCCCGAAGCACAGGCCGAGCGCCGCGAGCGTGCCTGGAATGGCGACGCCGACCTCGTCCTCGATCTCCTCCTCGTCGTCGTCGCCATAGGCTTCCATGGTGACGGCGAGCACGCCCGCCGCCGGGTCCTGCGCGCGCTCGACCAGCTCCACGAGCAGGAAGAGCGCGCCGATCGTCAGCGTCGAGCTGACCATGTAGAACAGCGCGCCGGCGGTGACCGAAGCGTCGGCCATGCCGGCGGCGGCGAGCAGCGTCCCGCTCGAGACCAGCACGCTGAAGCCGGTGAGCCGCGCCATGACCTGCGAGGCGAGCACGCCGATCATGCCGAAGGCGATCGTCGCCGCCCCGCCGATGAAGAGCCAGTTGTCGGCGAGCCCCGCCGAGGCGCCCCCGCCCGTGCCCAGGATCAGCGGCGAAAGCCGCAGCACGGCATAGACGCCGACCTTGCTCAGCACGGCGAAGATCGCGGCGACGGGCGCGACGGCGGCCGCATAGGCGCCCGGAAGCCAGAAGCAGAGCGGCCACATCCCTGCCTTGACCAGGAAGGCGATGCCGAGGATCGCGATGCCGGCCTCCAGCAGCGCCCGGCTCTCGGCCGGCACGCCCACGATCCGGACGGCGAGGTCGGCCATGTTGAGCGTGCCGGTGACACCGTAGATCAGGCTGACGCCGATCAGGAACAGGAACGAGGCGGCGAGGTTGACCGCGATGTAATGCAGCCCCGCGCGCGTCCGCCCGGAGCCCGAGCCGTGCAGCATCAGCCCGTAGGAGGCGGCGAGGAAGACCTCGAAGAAGACGAAGAGGTTGAAAAGGTCGCCGGTCAGGAAGGCGCCGTTCAGCCCCATCAGCAGGAACTGGAACAGCGTGTGGAAATGCGATCCGGCCTTGTGCCAGCGGGCGAGCGCGAAGACGAGCGCGGCGAGCGCGAGCAGGCTCGTCATCGCTAGCATCAGGGCCGAGAGCCGGTCCAGCACCAGGACGATGCCGAACGGGGCCGGCCAGTTGCCGAGCAGATAGATGCTGGCTTGTGCCCCGCCATCGGCCTTGCGCAGCAGCCCCTGGCAGAGGATGACGAGCAGTAGCGTCGCGGCGATGTTGATCAGCGCCTTCAGCGTGTGCCTGCGCTCCTCGAACAGGAGCAGAAGCGCGCCGGCGACGAGCGGCAGCACGATCGGCGCGATGGTCAGATGATCGGCGAAGCGCATGCTCACGGCTCCCGGCCGTCGACATGGTCGCTTCCCGTCTGCCCGCGCGAGACCAGGAGCACGACGAGGAAGAGCGCCGTCGTGGCGAAGCCGATGACGATCGCCGTCAGCACCAGCGCCTGCGGGATCGGATCGACGTAAGCCGCGGGATCGACCGGCGCGCCCGAAGGCAGGACCGGGGCCGCGTTCATCCGCAGCCGGCCCATCGAGAAGATGAACAGGTTGACGCCATAGGCGATCAGCGAGAGCCCGATGATGACCTGATAGGTGCGCGGGCGCAGCAGAAGCCAGACGCCGGAGCCGACGAGCACCCCGATCCCGATGGCGAGCGTCAGTTCCATCGGGAGGTCTCCGCTTCGGCCGGAGCCGGAATCTTCGCAGCGCGCAGCTTGCGGATCGACTGGTGCGCGAGCGCGATCAGCATCAGCACGGTCGCGCCCATCACCAGCGAGAAGACGCCGAGGTCGAAGACGAGCGCGGTCGCGGCCGGCACCTTCCCGATCAGGGCCAGGTCGAGATAGCGGGCATGCGAGGTGAGGAAGGGATAGCCGAACAGCCAGGAGCCCATCCCCGTGGCGGCGGCGGTGAGGAGGCCGAAGCCCATCCAGCGGACGGGCAGGATGCGCAGCCTCTCCTCGACCCAGCGCGTGCCGGCCGCCATGTATTGCAGGATGAAGGCCGAGGCCATGGCGATGCCGGCGACGAAGCCGCCGCCCGGCACGTCGTGCCCGCGCAGGAACAGATAGGCCGCGAACACCGCGATCACCGGGAACAGCCAGCGCATGATCACCGAAGGCACCAGGAGATAGTCGCTGGCGATGCTGCCCGCGCCCGGCCGCGCCTCGGGGTCGTCGACCGCGGCCTGCTGGCGCTGCTGCGCCGGGGATTCGATCGTGTCCGGCGCCGGGCGGAACCGGCGCAGCAGCGCGAACACGGTCAGCGCCACGATGCCGAGCACGGTGATCTCGCCGAAGGTGTCGAAGCCGCGGAAGTCGACGAGGATGACGTTGACGACGTTGCGCCCGCCGCCGCCGGTATAGGCGTTTTCGAGGAAGTAGTCGGCGATGGTCGGCGGCGGCGGGCTCGTCATCACCAGATAGGCGATCGCCGTCATGCCCGCGCCGCAGGCGAGCGCCAGCACGAGGTCGCGATAGCGGCGGGCGGCGGCGGCGGTCGAGGTGTCGCTTCCCCCCTCGATCCGCTTCGGCAGCCAGCGCAGGCCGAGCAGGATCAGGACCGTGGTGACGACCTCGACGACGAGCTGGGTGAGCGCGAGGTCCGGCGCCGAGAGCCAGACGAAGGTGATGCAGGTGACGAGCCCCGCGCCGCTCATCAGGATGACGGCGACGAGGCGGTGGAACTTGGCCTGATAGGCGGCGCCCACGGCGCAGGCGATGCCGACCGCCCATAATCCGACGAAGACCGGATCGGCGCCGCTCATCGTCAGCGCCGCCGGGCGAAACGGCCGGCCGACGGTGGCCGCGACCGCCGCGGCGAACGCGACCGCGACCAGGAGCCAGAGCTGCGGCTGCAGGCGGCGCGTGCCGAGCCAGCTCTCCAGCTGCCGCGCCCAGCGCCAGGCCACGGAGACCATCACGCGCTCGAAGATGCGCTGGCCCTTGAGCTGCCGGATATAGGGCGGGCCTTCCTCGCTGGTCGCGAGATAGCTGCGCAGGTTCAGGTAGAGCAGCGTGCCGGCGGCGAGCGCGACGAGGCTCATCATCAGCGGCACGGTGAAGCCGTGCCAGATCGCGAGGCTGTAGCGCGGCGTTGCCTCGCCGAGGACCGAGACCACGGCGCTGTGCAGATAGGGGCCGATGGTGAGGCCTGGAATGGTGCCGACCAGAAGGCAGGCGATCACCAGGAGCAGCACCGGCAGCCGCATGAAGAAGGGCGGCTCGTGCGGCTCGTGCGGCATGTCCGCCGGCCTTGGCCCGAAGAAGACGCCGTGGATGAAGCGGATCGAATAGGTCACCGCGAAGGCGCTGGCCAGCACCGCGACGTAAGGGGCGGCGGTGTCGAGGATCGAATCGGCATGCTGCTCGATCGTCTCGGCGAAGAACATCTCCTTGGAGAGGAAGCCGTTGAGCAGCGGCACGCCGGCCATCGCCGCGCTCGCCACCATGGCGAGCGTCCCGGTGATCGGCATCAGCGAGAACAGCCCGCCGATGCGGCGCATGTCGCGTGTCCCGGCCTCGTGGTCGATGATGCCGGCCGCCATGAACAGCGACGCCTTGAAGGTCGCGTGGTTCATCATGTGGAAGATCGCGGCGACCGCGCCGAGCGGGCTGCCGAGGCTGAGCAGCAGCGTGATCAGCCCGAGATGGCTGATCGTCGAATAGGCGAGCAGGCCCTTGATGTCCTGCTGGAAGATCGCGAAGCAGGCGCCGAGCAGGAGCGTCGCCATCCCCGCGAAGCCGACGATCCAGAACCATTCATAGGTGCCGGCCAGCACCGGCCAAAGCCGTGCCATCAGGAAGACGCCGGCCTTCACCATGGTCGCCGAGTGCAGGAAGGCCGAAACCGGCGTGGGCGCGGCCATCGCGTTCGGCAGCCAGAAATGGAACGGGAACTGCGCGCTCTTGGTGAAGGCGCCGAGCAGGACGAGCACCAGGATCACACGGTAGAGCCCGTGATCCCGGATCCTGTTCCCCGACGCCAGCACCGTGTCGAGGTCGTAGCTTCCCACGACATGCCCGATCGCAAGCGCGCCCGCGAGCAGCGCGAGCCCCCCGAGGCCGGTCATGGTCAAGGCCATGCGCGCCCCGTCGCGGGCGGCGGCGTTGTGGAACCAGTAGCCGATCAGGAGGAAGGAGAAGATGCTCGTCAGTTCCCAGAAGACGACGAGCTGGATCAGGTTGCCGGAGAGGACGATCCCGAGCATCGAGCCCATGAAGGCGAGGAAGAAGGCGTAGAAGCGCGGGATCGGATCGTCGGGCGACATGTAGTAGCGGGTGTAGACCACGACGAGGAAGCCGATCCCCGTGATCAGCATCGCAAACATCCAGGCGAAGCCGTCGAGCCTCAGCGCCAGCACGAGGCCGAGCCCGGCAACCCAGGGGATATCGAGGCGCAGCACCGCCCCGTTGGCGACCGCGGGATAGAGCAGGATCGTCAGGATCAGCAGGCCAAGCGTCATCAGCCCGGCGAGCCAGGCTTCCGCGTTGCGGGCATTGGAGCGCAGCGCCGCGGCGGCGAGGCTCGTCACGAACGGCAGCACGACGAGCCAGATCAGGGGCGTGCTGCCTTGCATGGGACGGGCGACCTCGAAGCAGAAATGGATGACGTTGCCGAATGTCACCCATTATGGTTGACTCCGCAATCTGCAATCGGACCAGGGGAGCCCGATCCATGCCGCTCTTTCCCGAGCAGTGCCGCGCGGCGCGGGGCCTTCTCGACTGGACGCAGAACCAGCTTGCAGCCGCCTCGGGCCTGTCGCGCAGCACGATCAAGGATTTCGAGCGCCATCGCCACGCCCTGAACCGCAGCTCCGAGGAACTCCTGCTCAACGCTCTCTTGCGCGGCGGCGTGGAGCTCGTCTCCGCCGACAGGGGCGCGCAGGGGATGGGCGTGTGCCTGAGGATGCGCGAGGCGGAGAGCTGACGCCGGGCGGGATCGGCCCCGCTCGCATCGCGCCTCAGCGCCAGCCGTAGCCGCTCGGATAATAGGGCTGGTAGCCATAGGCGCCGGCCGGCAGGCTGGGGCGCAGCAGGATCTGGCCGCGCGCCGCTTCCCAGCCGCCGCCGCGATGCGGCCGGGCGATCTGCGTTGCAGGCTTGTGATGCTTCGTCTTGGCGATCTTGTGCTTGGCGATCGTCTGCTTCGATGCCGCGGCTTTCGCGATCTTCGCCTTCGATGGAGCGGGCGCCTTGGCGAAGCGCGAGAGATCGTCGGGAGCCGCGCCGTTCAGCGCGATCCGGGTCTGGCCGGCGCCGTGCTTCTTCACCAGCGCGAAGAGCTTGGCGGCGTTGGCGGGGTGCAGGCGGATGCAGCCATGCGAGGCGGGGCGGCCGAGCGCGCCGACCGCGGTGGTGCCGTGGATCGCATAGCCGCCGCGGAAGAACACCGCATGGGGCATCGCCCCGCCGTATTTGCGCGAATACCAGCTCTTCTCGAGGCGCGTCGGCCGGTAGACGCCGTTGGGCGAGCGAAAGCCCTTGCGGCCGGACGAGATCTTCCAGTCGTAGACCTCGCCGTCGCTGGTGGTCACGCTCATGCGCTGGGCGACGATGTCGACCTTGACGTCGACGCCGGCGCGCGCCGTGCCGGCGATGGCCGACAGGATCAACACGGCCAGGATGCCGAGAACGCGACGCATCACACTCAAAACTCCGAAGAACGCCGATACCCTGACTCAAGGAAAGCGCGCCCCCTGCCGTTTTGTAAAGCCGGAAGGGGGAACGTGGTTTCCGCCGATTGAGATCATCGGCAGCGAAGCGGACTTGCTCTATGTCGGCGGCGTGCCGTTGGCCGAGAGCACCTCGCCGGCGAGGTAGAGCGAGCCGCAGATCAGGATGCGCGGCGGCGCCGGCCAGCCCTGCGCCGCGATCGTCCTGATCGCCTGCTCGACCGAGCTCGCGACCTCCGCGGCAAGCCCGGCGCCGCGCGCGGCCTCGGCGACCTCCTCGGCCGGGCGCGCGGCGAGTGAGTTCAGGATCGGCACGGCGTAGAGCCTCTGCGCCAGCCCCTTGAAGGGCCGCAGCGTCGCGGTGGCGTCCTTGGTCGAGAGCAGCCCCGCGATCATGACGAGCGGTGCCGGGTTGCGGTCGGCGAGATCGGCCATGGCCTGCGCGAGCGAGCGCCCGCCATCGGGGTTGTGGCCGCCGTCGAGCCACAGCTCCGCCCGCTCCGGCACGATCTCCGCGAGCGCGCCGCGCGCGAGCCTTTGCAGCCGCGCCGGCCAGTCGGCGCTGCGCATCCCCTCCTCGAAGGCCTGGGGCCGCAGGGCGCCGTAGCCGGCGGCGCGCAAGGCGGCGATGGCCGTGCCGGCATTGACGTGCTGGTGGCGGCCGGTCAGGCGCGGCAACGGCAGATCGAGCAGCCCGTCCTGATCCTCGTAGACCAGCCGCCCGCCCGCCTCGTGGACGTTGAAATCCTGTGCCCCGATCAGGATCCTGGAGGCGCCGGCGCGCTCGGCCGCTGCCTCCAGCACGGCGGTCGGCTCCGGCTCCTGCGGCGCGATCACGGCCGGCGCGCCGCGCTTGAAGATACCGGCCTTCTCGCCGGCGATCTTGGTGACGCTGTCGCCGAGATATTCGGAATGGTCGAGCGAGACCGGCGTCACCACCGCGCAGGCCGGATGCGCGATGACGTTGGTCGCGTCGAAGCGCCCGCCGAGCCCGACCTCGAGCAGGAGCACGTCGGCCGGGTTCTCGGCGAAGAGCAGGAAGCCCGCCGCCGTCGTCATCTCGAAGAAGGTCATCGGATCGCCGGCATTGGCGGCCTCGCAGCGCTCCAGCGCTTCGGTGAGCCCGTCCTCGCAGACGAAGCGCCCGCCGCCGGCCGCGCCCAGCCGGATGCGCTCGTGGAAGCGCACCAGATGCGGCGAGGTGTAGACATGGACGCGAAGTCCCGCCGCCTCGAGGATCGCCCGCATGAAGGCGATGGTCGAACCCTTGCCGTTGGTGCCGGCGACATGGATCACCGGCGGCAGGCGCTTCTGCGGATCGCCGAGGCGTTCGAGCAAAGTGAGGATGCGGCCGAGCGACAGGTCGATCAGCTTGGGATGCAGCGCCATGAAGCGCGCGAGCAAGGCGTCGGAAGACCCCATGGCGTGACGGCCCCCAGCCGCAAATGGACTCAGACCGCCTCGGCGGCCGGCTGCGGCGGCACGGGCGCCGGTTTCGCGGGCGCGGTCCCCGCGGCGGCGGGCTGTCTGGTCAGCAGGCGGCCGAGCCGGGCCAGCGTCTCCGGCAGGTCGTGGCGATGCACCACCATGTCGACCATGCCGTGGTCCTTGAGATATTCCGAGCGCTGGAAGCCGTCCGGCAGCTTTTCGCGGATCGTCTGCTCGATCACGCGCGGGCCGGCGAAGCCGATCAGCGCGCCGGGCTCGGCGATCTGGATGTCGCCCAGCATGGCGTAGGAGGCGGTGACGCCGCCGGTCGTCGGATTGGTCAGGACGACGAGATAGGGCAGCCCCGCCGCCCTGAGGCGGCGCACCGCGACCGTCGTGCGCGGCAATTGCATCAGCGAGAGGATGCCCTCCTGCATGCGCGCCCCGCCCGACGCCGCGAAGACGACATAGGGCGTCTTCTTGTCGAGCGCGGTCTCGGCGCCCTTGATGAAGGCCTCGCCCGCCGCCATGCCGAGCGAGCCGCCCATGAAGTGGAAATCCTGCACCGCGACGGTCATCGGCAGGCCCTTGACCCGGCCATAGCCGATCTTGAAGGCATCCTGCGCGCCGGTCTTGGCGCGGGCGTCCTTCAGCCGGTCGGCATAGCGCTTCTCGTCGCGGAACTTCAGCGGGTCGATCGCGACCTCGGGCAGCGCGACGTCGAGCCATTTGCCGTCGTCGAAGGTCAGCTTCAGCCGCTCCGGCGCGCTGACGCGCATATGGTGCCCGGAGCCGGGGATGACGTAGCCATTGGCCTCGACATCCTTGTGGAAGACCATCTGCCCGGAATCGGGGCATTTGATCCAGAGGTTCTCGGGGCTCTCGCGCTTGAACAGCGTCTTGATGCGCGGCCGGACGACTTCGGAAATCCAGTTCATCGGACGAATCCCTGATGGGCTTTGAGGCGCTCTCGCGCCGTCATGCCTGAAATAGGTCGCGCCGGCCGGCAGGCAAGCGGCGCGACCGTCGAACGAAACCGGCTCAGGCCGCCCGGGCGGCGGAGCGGATGCCCTGGGCGAGCTCGCCAACCAGCGCGGTGACGGCCGCGACCGTCTTGTCCGTGGCCTTGCCCTGCCCATCGAGCGAGAGCCGCACGCGCTCGACCAGCGCCGACCCGACGACGACGCCGTCCGCGCCTCTGGCGATCGCCGCCGCATCGGCCGCGGTCTTGACGCCGAAGCCGACCGCGACGGGCAGGTCGGTATGGCGCTTGATCCGGGCGACCGCCGCGCCGACAGCGCCGTAATCGGCGATGGCGCCGCCGGTCACGCCGGTCATCGAGACGTAGTAGACGAAGCCCGAGGTGTTCTGCAGCACCTTGGGCAGGCGCCTGTCGTCGGTCGTCGGCGTGGCGAGGCGGATGAACGAGACGCCGGCCGCAAGCGCCGGCAGGCACAGTTCCGCATCCTCCTCCGGCGGCAGATCGACGACGATCAGCCCGTCGACGCCGACGCGGCGCGCCTCGGCGAGGAAGGCCTCGACGCCATAGGCCCAGATCGGGTTGTAGTAGCCCATCAGCACGATCGGCGTGTCGTGGCCGGCCTTGCGGAAGCTCTCGACCATGGCGAGCGTCTTGCGCAGCGTCTGCCCGGCCTTGAGCGCGCGCTGTCCGGCGAGCTGGACCGGCACGCCGTCGGCCATCGGGTCGGTGAAGGGCACGCCGAGCTCGATCACATCGGCGCCGGCGCCCGGCAGCGCGGCGAGGATTTCGCTCGCCGTCTCGAAATCGGGGTCGCCGGCGGTGACGAAGGTCACGAGCGCCGCCCGGCCCTCGCGGGCGCAAGCCCTGAAGCGGTTCTGGATACGGGTCTGGCCGGTTTCTGTCATGCGCCTGCGGTTAGCATGATGCGGCCGGGCTGGCGAGTGGCTTGCGCGGGGCACGCGGCTGCGCCACATCGGCCGGATATGCGCGCCTTCGCCCAACCCCTGCCCATCGACGCCGTCCTCGGCGACCTCGCGGCCGCGCTGCGGGCGAGGCCGAACGCCGTCCTCGTCGCGCCGCCCGGCGCCGGCAAGACGACGCGCGTGCCGCTCGCCCTGCTCGACGAGCCCTGGACCAAGGGCGGCAAGCTGATCCTGCTCGAGCCGCGGCGGCTTGCGGCGCGCGGCGCGGCGAACCGGATGGCTGAGACGCTGGGCGAGCGCCTCGGCGAGACGGTGGGCCTGCGCGTTCGCCTCGGCTCGAGGATCGGCCCCAGGACCCGCATCGAGGTCGTGACCGAAGGCGTCTTCGTCCGGATGATCCTCGACGACCCGGCGCTGGAAGGCGTCGCGGCCGTGCTCTTCGACGAATTCCACGAGCGCTCGCTCGATGCCGATTTCGGCCTGGCGCTGGCGCTCGACGCTCAAAGCGGCCTGCGCGAGGATCTACGCCTCCTCGTCATGTCCGCGACCCTCGACGGCGCCCGCGTCGCGAAGCTTCTGGGCGATGCGCCGGTGATCGAAAGCGAAGGCCGCGCCTTTCCGGTCGAGACGCGCTATCGCGGCCGCGATCCGCTGAAGCGCATCGAGGATCAGGTCACCGAGACGATCCTGCTCGCGCTGAACGAGCAGCCGGGCTCGCAGCTCGTCTTCCTGCCCGGCCAGGGCGAGATCCGCCGCGTCGAGGAGCGCCTGCGCGAAAGGCTGCGCGACGCAAGCGTCGAGATCGCGCCCCTCTACGGCGCGCTCGATCAGCGCGAGCAGGACCGCGCCGTGCTGCCGGCGCCTGTCGGCAAGCGCAAGATCGTGCTGGCGACGGCCATCGCCGAGACCTCGCTGACCATCGAGGGCGTGCGCGTCGTGATCGATTCCGGCCTCGCCCGCGTGCCGGTCTACGAGCCCGATATCGGCGTCACCCGGCTGGAGACCCGCCGCGTCAGCCGCGCCGCCGCCGATCAGCGCCGGGGCCGTGCCGGCCGCACCGGGCCCGGCGTCTGCTACCGGCTCTGGGAGGAGGCCGCGACCGGCGCGCTCGAAGCCTTCGCCCGGCCCGAGATCCTCTCCGCCGACCTCTCCCCGCTGCTGCTCGACTGCGCCGCCTGGGGCGTGGCCGATCCGACGCGCCTCGCCTTTCTCGATCCGCCCCCAGTGCCCGCCCTCAAGGAAGCGCGCCTGCTCTTGAGCAGCATCGGCGCGCTCGACGCCGACGGCCGCATCGCCCCGGAGGGGCGCGCCTTGCAGGCCCTGCCGCTGCCGCCGCGTCTTGCCCGCATGGTCGTGGCGGCGGGCCGTTTCGGGCAGGCCGATCCGGCGGCCGATCTCGCGGCGGTGCTGGTCGAGCGCGGCCTCGGCGGCGATGCGGTCGACCTCGCCGAGCGGCTGGAGCGCTTCAGCCGCGAGCGCGGCGGCCGGGCCGGCGACATGCGCCGCCTCGCCGAGGGCTGGGCGCGGATGGTCGGGCGCGGCGCCCATCAGGACGAACAGCTTTCGCCCGGCCTGATCCTCGCCTTCGCCTATCCCGACCGCGTCGCCAAGGCGCGCGCGCCGGGCTCCGGCCAATATCTCCTCGCCAATGGCCGGGGCGCCGCGCTGGAGCCGTCGCAGCGTCTGGCGCGCGAGCCCTTCATCGTCGTCGCGGAGATGACCGGCGCGGCCCAGCAGGCCCGCATCATGGCCGCCGCCGCGATCGGCGAGCCCGAGATCGCGGCGCTCGTCGCCCGTGGCCTCGCCCCCTTCGCCATCGCGGAGCGCGAGGAGGCGAGCTTCGACCGGGCCGCCCGCGCCCTGCGTGTCCGGGCGGTGCGGCGCTATGGCGCGCTTGCCCTGTCGGAACGGCCGCTCCCGGTCGCGGATACGCCGGAGAATGCCGAGGCGCTGGCCAAGGGAATTGCCGCGCTCGGCATCGGCCTCCTGCCCTGGAGCAAGGGACAAAACCAGTTGCGCGAGCGCGCCGCCTTCCTGCGCAAGGCCGAGCCGGAGGCCGGCTGGCCCGATCTCTCCGACGAAGGGTTGGCGCAGGCACCGGAAGCGTGGCTCGCGCCGCATCTCGTCGGCCGCGCCTCGCTCGCGGCGGTTCAGGCCGCCGATCTCGATTCGGCGCTGGCGAGCCTGCTGCCCTGGGAGATGAAGCGCCGGCTCGATGCGCAGGCGCCGACCCATTTCACCGCCCCGACCGGCTCCTGCCTCGCGGTCGACTATGCCGCCGAGGCCGGTCCGACGATCTCGGTCAGGGTGCAGGAGCTCTACGGGCTTGCGGCGCATCCGGCGCTGGCGGGCGGGCGGGTGCCGCTGGTGCTGGAGCTGCTTTCCCCGGCGCATCGCCCGATTCAGGTCACACGCGACCTGCCCGGCTTCTGGCGCGGCTCCTGGTCTGCGGTGAAGGCCGAGATGAAGGGCCGCTATCCCCGCCACCCCTGGCCCGACGATCCCGCCGCCGCCCCGCCGACGACGCGGGCGAAGCCGCGAGGGACGTGAGCGCCCTCAATTCCCCATCCGGTCGCGCCATTGCCGCTCGCCGGCGAGGCAGTTGGCGGTGCTGCGGGCTTGCGCCTTTTGCAGCGTCGCATCGGCCGGCGCCTCGGCGATCTCGCGCAGCAGCTTCGTCTTCGTCGCCTCGACGAACTGGCTCTTGTCGCGGATCGGGACGACGAAGGCGCCCGGGCCCGTGATGACGCAGTCGCTGTAGTAGCCGTCGAGATTGTCGATGTCGAAATAGCTGGCCTGCTTCAGCATCACCGGCAGGCCGTTGATGGCGATGCCCTTGGCGCCGGCATCGTCGCGGGCGGCGGTGACCGGGCGCCCGTCATTGTTGGCGCCGTCGCCGGAGACGTCGATGACGCGCCGCATGGCCGCGACGTTGGACTGTTCCAGAAGCTGCACGCCGAAGTCGATCGCAGCCGAGATCGAGGTACGCCGGCCGCGCCGCGTCGGCGCCTCGCCCAGCTCCTCGGCGAAGGCGACGGCCGCGGCGGGCCCGTCGATCACCTTCCAGGGCCGCACGACATATTGGAAGCTGCCGCCGGCCCATTCGAAATAGGTCACGGCGATCTTGCCGATCGCGCCCTTGCCGATGGCGTCGTGGAGCTGGCGGGAGCGGAAGGCTTCGATATAGCCGTTGCGCTGCAGGGCGAGCTCGTCGAGATCCATCGAATAGGAGACGTCGACCGCGAGCACGAGCGCGACGTCGACCTCCTCGGGCGCCGTCTGGGCCCGGAGCAACGCGGGGTGCCACAGCACCGCCGCCAGACATAGAAGACCGTATAGCCAGCGCCGCATCGCCACCTCCGTCGTCTTGTCGCGACGGGGAGTGTGCGCTCAGGCCGGACGCGCGCCAAGCCGGAAAATCCAGCGAGCCGTGCCCGTTGCGATAGCAAATTCGCGAGCGGGCGCTTGGAGCCTGTGTCATCGCATCGGATGTGTCCGGAAGGTGGATTCCACTTTCCGGTCCGATGCTTCAGGCGGCGCGGCGGCCCTCGACGATGCCGATCGCGGCGGCCGTGGCCTCCTCGACGGTGAGCGCCGAGGTATCGAGCACCACCGCATCCTCCGCCGCCCTGAGCGGAGCGTCGCTGCGGCCGCAATCGCGGGCGTCGCGCCGGCGGATATCGGCCAGGATGCCCTCGAAGGTCACAGGCTCGCCGCGCCCGACGAGCTCCTTGTGCCGGCGCGCGGCGCGCACCTCGGGCGTCGCGGTGACGAAGAGCTTGGCCGGCGCACCGGGGCAGATCACCGTGCCGATGTCGCGCCCGTCGAGCACGGCCCCGCCGGGTTGCGCGGCGAAACGCCGCTGCCGGGTCAGGAGCCCGGCGCGTACCGCCGGCATGGCGGCGACGACGGAGGCCGCCTCGCCGATCTCGCGCCCGCGCAGCCGTTCTTCCGGGAAGGCCGTCTCGTCGAACCGGCCGACGATCGCCTCGGCCGCCGCGGCGTCGCTGATGTCGTGGCCGGCGTCGAGCATGGCGCGCGCCACCATCCGGTAGAGCAGGCCGGTATCGAGATAGGGCAGGCCGTAATGCGCGGCGAGCCGGCGCGCCAGCGTGCCCTTGCCGGAGGCGGCCGGGCCGTCGACGGCGATGACGAGGCGGCCGGGCCGCGCCGCCGCGCTCATCCGATCCGGCCTCCGAGCCCGTTCATCAGCGAAACGAAGCTCGGGAAGCTCGTCGCGATCATCTGCCCGTCGTCGACCACGACCGGATCGCGCGTCGCCAGCCCCATGACCAGGAAGCTCATCGCGATGCGGTGGTCGAGATGGGTCGCGACCGGCCCACCGCCGCGCACCGGCGCCCCGCCCGAGCCCTCGACGATCAGGTCGTCGTCCTCGATGGCGCAGCTGACGCCCGCCGCCCTCAAGCCCGCCTCGACGGCGGCAAGCCGATCGGATTCCTTGACGCGCAGCTCCTGCAGGCCGCGCATCCGCGTCGTGCCCGTCGCGAAGGCGGCGGCCACCGCCAGCACCGGATACTCGTCGATCATCGCCGGCGCCCGCTCCGGCGGCACCGTCACGCCCTTGAGGGCGGAAGCGCGCACGCGCAGGTCGCAGACCGTCTCGCCGCCCTCGTTGGCCTCGCGCTCGACGGTGATGTCGGCGCCCATCTCGCGCAGCGTCGTCAGCAGGCCGGAGCGCAGCGGATTGGTCATCACGCTCTCGATCAGGATGTCGGAGCCCGGCACGATCAGCCCCGCCACCAGCGGGAAGGCGGCCGAGGACGGGTCCGCCGGCACCACGATCGGCGCCGCCCGCAATTCCGGCTGGCCCTTCAGCACGATGCGCCTTCCATGGGCGCCCTCGGGCGTCACCGTGACCTCGGCGCCGAAATGGGTCAGCATCTTCTCGGTGTGGTCGCGCGTCGCCTCCGCCTCGATCACCGTGGTCTCGCCCGGCGCGGCAAGCCCGGCGAGCAGCACGGCCGACTTGATCTGCGCCGAGGCGACCGGCGGGCGATAGACGATCGGGATCGCCTCCTGCGGGCCGCGCAGCGTCAGCGGCACGCGCCCGCCCTCCTGCTGCGAGACGATGGTGGTGCCCATCTCTTCGAGCGGGTCGAGGATGCGCCGCATCGGGCGCTTGCGCAGCGAGGCGTCGCCGTCGAAGGTCGTGGTGATCGGATGCGAGCCGCACACCCCCATCATCAGCCGCGAGCCGGTGCCGGCATTGCCGAAATCGAGCACGCCGGCCGGTTCGCGCAAGCCCCCCACGCCGACGCCCTGCACGCGCCAGGCGCCCGGCCCGTCATGGTGGACGACGGCGCCGAGCGCACGCGCCGCGGCGGCGGTGCGCATCACGTCCTCGCCCTCGAGCAGGCCGGAGACCCTGGTCTCGCCGATCGCGAGCAGGCCGAAGATCATCGCCCGGTGCGAGATCGACTTGTCGCCGGGCACCCGGACGCGGCCCCTGAGCGGGCCCCCGGCGCGGGCGGTGACGGGAACGGGTTCATGGTCGTGGGACAAGGGGCGTAGGTCTCTTCAGGCTGGCGGCGCGACATGAGGATGCGCTGAAGCGCCGTAGCATGCCCGCGCGCAGCGCGCCAAGGCGCCTTGCGCGGGCATGCTCGAAACGCCGCTTGCGCGCCGGTTTCAGGCTTGCGTGCAAATCAGCATTTGACAGCGCCGCCTGCCCCGACTAACGGACGCGCCTGCTTTCAGAACACGATGGTTGAAGGTCCGACGCAGTGGCGAAACCGGAACTCGGAACGAAGCGCGTTTGCCCGGTCACGGGCCGCAAATTCTATGACCTGAACAAGGACCCGGTCGTCTCGCCCTATACGGGGCAGGCTTATCCGCGCGTGATGTTCGAGCCGCAGGCGAAGGCGGCCGCGCCGAAGCCGGAGGACGAGGAGGACGAGACCGAGGCCGCCGACAGCGCCGTCGAGCTCGTCTCGCTCGACGAGGCCGATGCCGAGGCGTCGGAGAAGGACGCCGTCGTCACCAGCGAGGACGACATCGAGGTCGAGGATGCGATCGGCGGCGACGACGAGGACGACACCTTCCTCGAGGAGGACGAGGAGGGTGACGACGACGTCGCCGACCTGATCGACGGCGACATCGAGGGCGACGAGGACAACTGAGTCGGGCCGCCGAAAAAAGATGATGGCAAAGCGGCATTGGGCGCTTGTGTCTTCAGCCCGGGCCGCCTATAGAGCGCTGCGTCGCCGCAGGGCGGCCCGGATCGGACCGCCGGAGCGGTCCTGAAATCCGGTTCACGGCCGATCCCCAAA
Source organism: Bosea sp. (in: a-proteobacteria) (assembly GCF_023953965.1). Lineage (NCBI taxonomy): Bacteria > Pseudomonadati > Pseudomonadota > Alphaproteobacteria > Hyphomicrobiales > Alloboseaceae > Allobosea > Allobosea sp. The sequence goes on along the minus strand of NZ_JAMLIX010000001.1, from coordinate 932,683 downwards.
TCGGTCGTCGTAAGTGGGGCCATAGCTCAGTTGGGAGAGCGCTTGAATGGCATTCAAGAGGTCGGCGGTTCGATTCCGCCTGGCTCCACCAAATTCCTTCCGGAAAGTGCTGAAATAGCTGCTGGTCGGAACAGCGCCCAGGCGCTGCCCCGGAAGCCTGCCGGTTCCATCACATCCTGGAATCGCTATCGGCGCCAGTGGTACATCGGTTCGCCGGCGATCGGGGAGCGGAACGTCGCCAGGCGATCGAGAACGAGCGAGCCGACATAGACCGTTTTCAGGTCCGCCCCGCCGAAGGTGACGCTGGTCGGGGCGCGGACCTGCTCTCCGGCGGGATCTTCGAATATCGTATGGCTCTCGCCCGCGGGCGTGATCGCGACGATGGCGTTGCGCGATAGTTCGGTCACCCAGAGATTGCCGGCAGCATCGAAGGTGATGCCGTCGACGCGGGCGCCGTCGTAAAGGGGCGCGGGGCCGAAGGTCTCGAACCTGCCGAGGCTGCCATCGGCGTTGAACGGCGCGCGCGAGACGCGCCCCGCCGTGGTTTCCGCGACATAGAGATGAGACCTGTTCCGGTCGATGCGGATCTCGTTGGTGAAGTAGAACCCCCTGGCCATCAACTCCGGCTTTCCAAGGGCGTCGAGACGGAGGATGAAACCGTCATCGACCGGCTCGTCGAGCGCCTTCCGGCGCGGGACCGTGCGGGTCGAGATGGTCAGCCAGATGGCGCCGCTGTCGTCGATATAGACGAAGTTCAGCGAGCCGAGCGGCCTGCCCTCGAATGCGTCCAGGAGGAGTTGCTTCCCGCCGTCGGGGAGCATGCGCAGAAACTCGCCGGTTTCCAGATTGGCGACGAGCAGAGAGCCCTCGCGCTCCAGCGCCATCCCATTCGGCATCGGCGGCATCTCTCCGAGCCGGGACTGGCTGCCGTCGGGCGCGATCTTCGTCACGATGGCCCTGTTGTCGGCGACCCACAACGTGCCGTCAGGCTCGGCGAGGATGCATTCCGGCCGGCCGAGGTCGGATCCGGTCCAGCTCAGATCGGCTGCGGCGACCTTGAATGTCGAGATTGGATTATGCACGCGCCGCCTCCCATGCCGGGTGTCTCGAGATAGTAAATCGTTTCATATCGGGAATTCACCGTCGTGTCCCGGGTTGGTTGCCGTCACAAGCATGGTCTTCCCGGAGCCTGCGGAAATAGCCGGTGAGAAAAATCGCCCCGGCCCGTCGAGATCAATCGGTCATGTCAGGCTGAATGGCCGGACCGGCGCCGGATCCCTGGCCGACCGGGAAGCGATATGTCTCCGCGGAGCGGCCGGCCTCGTCCAGAATCCAATCACGAAAGGCCATCAGGCGCGGATTCTTCTCCGCCCGTTCGAGATAGGTCAGATAATAGGCGTTGCCGTTCTGGAAGACGAAATCCAGAGCCGGAACCAGATGCCCGCGTTTGAGGTCCTCGGCCACCAACGCCATCTGACCGATTGCGACACCGATTCCGTCCGCGGCTGCCTGATAGGCCAGGCTCGAACTGCCGAAACGCAGGCCGTGGCCGGCATTCACTTCATCGGCTCCGGCCGCGCTCAGCCAGTCGCGCCAGTCATCGGGCCGTGCCAGCGAATGCAGGAGCGTATGCCCCGCCAGGTCCGCCCCTTTCCGCAGAGGCGGGCCGGAGGCGAGCAGCTGCGGGCTGCAGACCGGAACCAGCTCGCCGCCGGCGATGCGATGAGCGACGAGGCCGCTCCAATCTCCCCGCCCGAGCTGGATCGACATGTCGACGTCACCCAATGCCAGGATCGACACCGGCATCGGGATGAAAGAGGTCGTCAGCCGGATGTCCTGCGTCGGGTCGCGCTTGAGAAAGAGCGGCAGGCGCGGCATCAGCCAGCGCTGCGCGAAGGTCATGGCGCAATGAACATGCAGCGGCTGCTCCTGATAGGCACTCCGCAGGCGCAGGGTCGCGCCGTCCACGCGCTCGAAGACGTCGGTCAGCGCTCCCGCATAGGCCCGGCTCGCGTCGGGGATGCGCAAGTCGCGATTCGTCCGGTCGAAGAGCTCAACGCCGAGGAAATCTTCGAGCAGCTTGATCTGGCGGCTCACGGCGCCCGGCGTGACGTGAAGCTCCTCGGCGGCCCGTGTGAAGCTCATATGCCGGCCCGTGGCTTCGAAGGCGCGCAATGCATTGAGCGGGGGCAATCGCCAGGCCATGCCGTCCCTCTTTGAAAAAACGATTCATATCGCCATGATGCTGGCTGCACAAGCTGTCGGGCGAACCGGGGACCCGCCTTTTCCCGCCGGGAGGCGGGGCCCGGCCGAGCTCCCGAGGGCGCCGCGTGAACGGGGGGAAGGGCTCTTCCTCGCCGGGATCAAGCTTGAGGAAATCTCAAAATATCCCGCCATTAACTCGTTTGACCCGCAGCCGGCGGCGCGTGAAAGAATTCGGCGCGAAGATATACGTTTGACGCTGCACCCCGACGCCGCCGTCGCGGTTCGAAACGGTGCGCGTTTGCCAGCTTGTGGCCGGAGACGCCCCGGAATGTCGGTCGATTTCTCGATCAGGGACCATGTCGCGACGGTCATGCTCGACCGGCCCGAGGCGATGAACGCGATCGATCCCGAAACGCAAGCGGCGTTGCTCGATTGCTGGGCCCGCATCCGGCAGGACGACGATGTGCGCGTCGTCATCCTGACCGGTGCCGGCGAGCGTGCCTTCTGTACCGGGGCCGACCTCAAGAAGACGATGCCGCCCGCCGAGAACTATGCCGCGCTCGCCTTTGGCGCCGGCGACGTCGCATTCTCCGCCAACCTCGAGCTCGACAAGCCGATCATCTGCGCCATCAATGGCTACGCGCTCGGCGGCGGGCTGGAACTGGCGCTGGCCTGCGATATCCGCATCGCTGCCGACACGGCGCGCTTTGGATTTCCGGAAGTCCGGGTCGGCAGCATTCCCGGCGACGGCGGCACCCAGCGTCTGCCGCGGACCATCGGCGCCAGCGATGCCATGCTGCTGCTTCTGAGCGGCGATCATATCGACGCGGAGGAGGCGAAACGTCTCGGCATCGTCAGCCGCGTCGTGCCGGCTGCGGCTCTGCGCGCCGAAGCCGAGGCCATCGCCGGCCGCATCGCCGCCAATGCTCCGCTGGCCGTGCGCGCCGTGAAGCGTCTCGTCAAGCAGGGCGCAGGCCTGCCGGTCGATGTCGGAATCGCGACCGAGCGGCTGGTATGGGGTGTCCTGCGCGATACGCAGGACCGGATCGAAGGACGACGCGCCTTCCAGGAAAAGCGTAAGCCGGTCTTTCGCGGGCGCTGACGCCGGGCCGATGGCGATCGGGCAACGGCATGCTCCGCGACGATGAGCCGGCGGACGGACGATCGAGCGATAAAGCCGGGAGGACCCCATGACCGATCCCACGAGGCGCCCCGGCAAGACCGCGGCGGAGAAGATCGGGGCGTTCGTCGCGTCGGTGAGGCCGGAAACCCTGGCTGCGGAGGTGGTGCGCCTGGGCGCGCATTCGTTTGTCGACACGTTCGGGGTGTCGATTGGTGCGGCCCGCGAGCCCGGCGGGGCGATCGCCATGGATTATGCCACCGAAGGGCGTTGCGGTGGCCCGGCCACGATCTGGCCCACCGGCCGGCACGCCCAGCCCGAGGATGCCGCGCTCGCCAATGGCGTGCTCGCCCATTTGCTGGACTATGATCACATAACCGCCAATGCCGGGCGCGGTCATCCGGCGGTGGTGCTGTGGCCGGCGCTTGTCGCGCTCGGCGAGACGATCGGCGCGACCGGCCGGCAATTGAGCGCGGGCTTCGCCGTCGGCTACGAACTGTTCATGATGCCCGGGATCGGCAAGATCCTCGATCACTATGCCCGCGGCCACCACGTCACCTCCACTTACGGGCTGATTGCCGCCACGGCCGCGGCCGCCAACCTGATCGGGCTCGATGCCGGGAAGGCGACCATGGCCATCGGCATGGCCGCCTCGCATGCCGCGGGCCTGCAGGCCAATTTCGGGACGATGACGAAGTCCCTGCATGCCGGCATCGCGGCCTCGGCCGCGGTGCGCTGCGTCCGGCTGGCGGCGCGCGGCTTCACCGCCTCGGCGGATGCGCTGGAAGGCCGGCAAGGTTTTGGCGGCGCCTATACTTTCCCCGATCTGAGCGTCGATATGGACGCGTTGGGAAAAGGGCCGCTCGCCCTCGGCGCAAGCAGCCTTTCGGTCAAGAAATTTCCCTGCTGCCTCAGCGTGCATATCGCGGTGCAGACCGTTCTGGACATGCTGGCGGAAAGCGCGATCCCGGCGGCCGATGTGGCGAGCATCCGGGTCGCCGTCGAGCCACGCGGCCTGACGGCGCTCATCCACCACCGCCCCGTCAGCGGCCTGCAAGGCAAGTTCAGCATGGAGTATTGCGTTGCAGCGGCGCTGATCGACGGCGCGCTCGGATTGGAGAGCTTCACGGACGAAGCCGTTCAGCGTCCCGAGGCCCAGGCTTTGCTGCGCAAGGTCGAGGCCATGACCGATGGCGGCGACCAGCGCCCGCTGCGCGCTGCCGTGGATATCGTGCTGAATGTTGGAACCCGCCTGCGCAAGCAGCGGGATAGGCTTCCCGGAAGCCCGCAACAGCCGCTCAGCGAAGCCGAAATGCACCGGAAATTTCGCGATTGCGTCGCCTATTCCGGGCTGGATGTCGATACCGACGGTTTTCTCGCCAAGATGGCCGATTGGGGCGACCGGCCGATCTCTTCCATTCTCGGGACGATCAGCCCGGCTCCAGCTCGATGACCCCGGCCCGCGCCAGCGCGGCGACCTGCGCTGGCGAATAGCCTGCGACACGGGTCAGGATCTCGGCGGAGTGGCTGCCGATGCCGGGTGCGTCACGGGTGATTCGTAACGGGGCCTCGGAAAGCTGGAAGGGAAATCCCTTCACCAGATCGCCCCCGTCGGTCCGCGACAACGCGTTGTCCCAGAGCTGGTGTTGCAGCGACAGCAGCGAATGGCCGTCGAGAACCGGGGCGGCGGCTATGCCCGCCGCTTCCAGGGATGCGACCGCTTCCGCGCCGGGCCGGCTCGCGATCCAGGCGCGCAGCGCCGTGTCCAGATCGGCGTCCGACCGTGGCGTTCCCATGCCAGGGACGGTCCGGAGCCGATCGATATCGGCGGCATCGACCGTCACGGCGACCCATTTGCCGTCCTGATCGCGGAAGCAGTCCTGCACGCGGTGCGGGGCCTGCGCATTGCCGGCGCGGGCGGGGGCGGCATCGCGCCCGGCCGCGAGGAAGGCCTCGCCGCAGAGGAAGCTGGTGAGCTCGCGCTGCGACAGGTCGAGATGGGTGCCGCCTCCGCCGTTCCTGCGCACACGCCAGGCCGTCGCGATGATGCCGGCGGCGAAGATCGCGACGATCTGGTCGGGATAGTTCACGTCGCGCCCGCTGATCGTCGGCGGGCCGTCGGGATAACCGGTCAACCAGGCGAGGCCGGCGACGGCCTCCAGGGTCGAGCCATAGGAGACATAGCCGGCGTCGGGGCCGGTTTCGCCCTGGCTCGATACCGACGCCAGGATGATCGCGGGATTGGCGCTGCGCAGCGCCTCATAGTCGAGGCCGAGCCGGCCGAGCACGCCGCGGCGAAAGTTCTCGACCACGATATCGCTGTTCGCCACCAGGCGCAGGAAGGCGGCGCGGCCGGATTCGTGCTTGAGGTCGAGGCTGATGCCCAGCTTGTTGCGGTTGGTCGCCCGAAAGAAGGGGGGCAGCCCGCCGGAGCCGGCTGCCGGATCGCCCGCCGCCCAGAGGCGGAACGGGTCGCGATAGTGCGGCGATTCGACCTTGATCACCTCCGCTCCCATATCGGCGAGCAGCGCCGAGGTCGCGGCGCCGGCGGTGATGATGCCGAGATCGAGGACCCGGCAACCCTGCAGCGGCGCCGGCGTCATCGGTGCGCGACCATGACGTCGTGCGGCGCGAGCGCACCCGCCGGGAATCGCATCCCGCCCCAGACGACCGGGAGCTGCGGCATCGCGGCCGCTGCGCAGCCCGCTGCGCCAACCGGCGCGAAGAGGCCGCGCGCGACGTTCTGCGGATCCGCCACAAGCTCCTCCACGCTCCAGACCGGACCGATGGGCAGCCGGCGCTTCAGCGCCTCCGCGTGCAGCGCCTCGCGCCGGCGCAGCAGGAAGCGTTCCGCGATGATCTGCGTCACCTCCTGGATCCGGCGCAGCCGCTCGGCGCGCCCGGCGAAGCAGGGCGCTCTCAGCCGGGCATCGTCGACCATGTCGCAGAGCCCGGCCCAATCCGCATCCTGATAGACGAGCGCGACCCAGCCGTCGGCGCAGCGGATCACCTGCCATTCGGCCGCGGCGCCGGCGCGGCTCAGCAGCGGCGCCGGGGCGACGAAAGGCGCGCTCTTCCAGTTGAGCCAGACCACCGTGTCGAGCATCGAGACATGGACGGTCTCCGCAGCCGCCCTGCCCGCGACCTTGGGCTTGCACAAGGCGGCGGCGATGCCGGCGAAGGCGGAAAGGCCGGCGGCATAGGCGGCCTGGTTGCCCGCGAGCCTGAGCGGCTCGCGCCCGGGATCGCCGACCATGTCGAGGAGGCCGCCGAGCGCCTCCACGGTGAAGGAGCTGGCCGGCCCGTGCCGGGCCTCGGGCTTGAACAGCGACAATACGGCGACGACCGGCGGCAGCTCCGTTGAACGCCTGCGGAGGGCTTCGTCGAGGATGACGACATCCGCATCGGCGAAGGCGCCATCATGGTCCGGCACGATGCGCTTGCCGGCATCGAGGAAGGCGGCGGTCGTGCTCGTATCGCCGATGAAGGGGGGGATGCCGCGCAGCGGATCGCCGCCCCCGGTCTCGATCTTGACGACGCGGGCGCCGAGATCGGCTGCGATGCGCGCCGCAAGACCGCCGGCGAGGCGCAGCCCCAGCGGGGCATCCGCCGCATAGGCCTCGACGATCGCGACGTCATGAAGCGGTCTGATCGCTGCCTCCCGCGACTGGTCCGTCTGGCAGGAGGCGCACGGCATGCTGCGCCCTGTCGCCCTGGCGGCGATAGACGAATTCGACCTGCGCGCCGATCCAGGAGCCCTCGGGCTCGTCGCCGACCAGGTTGGAGACGACGATCGGCCCTTCTGCGATCTGAACGGCGACGGCGTTGTACGGGGGCGGGAAATCGTCGAAATACTGGCGGTGGAACACCACCCAGGACAGGATCGAGCCGCGCCCCGATACCGCTTCCCAGCGATGGTCCATCGACAGGCAATGCGGGCAGATCGGGCCGGGCGGGTAGCGGAAGCGCAGGCAATCGTCGCAGCGCTGCAGGGCGAGACGCCGATTCTCGATGCTGTCCCACATCGGCTGATCGTAGAGCGTGAGCACGCGGTTGGAGAGGCCCATGACGCGCTCCTACCGGCCGTAGATGATCGAGACGGCCTTGCCGGCCACATCGGAGCTGTAATGGACGAAGCGGCAATCGGGCACCTGGCGCTCGCCGCATTCGCCGCGTATCTGCCGCACGGCTTCGACCTGATGATTCCAGCCTTGCATGTAGCTCTCCGAAAGATGGCCGCCGCTGGTGTTCACCGGCAGGCCCTTGGCCAGCGAGATTCCGTGCTCGCGCATGAAGCGGCCGGCATCGCCGACGCGGCAATAGCCGTAGCCCTCCAGGGCGAGCGGGATGTGGCAGGAAAAGCTGTCATAGACCTGCAAGGCGCTCATCTCCGCGGGGCCGGCGCCGGCCATGGCGAAGACCTGCTCGGCCGCCTCGCGCTGCGCCGGGCGGTAATAGTCGAACAGGCGCGGTTCGAGGCTGGTCGCGCCCGTGTTCAGGTCCGAGCGGCCGACGCCGCGGATCGGCACGGCCCGCGCCGTCATGCGCCGCGCGCGGCTGGCCTCGGCGATGATCAGCGCGACGCCGCCATCGTTGATCAGGCAGTAATCGAACAGATGCAGCGGCTCGCAGATATAGCTGGAGGCGAGGTAATCCTCGATCGTGATCGGCTTGCGCATCAGGGCGTTGGGGTTTCGGCTGGCCGCCAGGCGCTGGGCTACCGCCACCTCGCCGAGCTCGGCCTCGGTCAGCCCCTCCAGCTCCATGTAGCGCCGGAACATCATCGCATAGAGGGCCCCCTGCGAGGTGAAGCCCCAGGGCGCGTGGTAGACATAGGACAGGAACATGTTCCCGCCCATCGCATCGGCCCCGCCGTAGCTGATCGCGGCGGAGCGCTGATCGTTGCCGTAGACCAGCGCCACGACCTCGGCGAGCCCGCTGCGGATCACCGCGCAGGCTTCGATGATGCCGAGCATGGCGTCGGCCTGTCCGCCCCAGCGGACATTGAGCCCGAGCAGCTCGCCGATGCGTTCGTACGAGGTCGTCGGGCCGACGATGAGGCCGTCGATCTCGCTGCGCTCGATGCCCGCATCGGCGAGCGCCCGCCGGAAGGCGACCGCAGCGTAGCCGTTGGAATCATGGGGCTTTCCACCGGCGCGGACCCGGGCGTGATCGCCGATCCAGTCGCTGTGCCCGACGCCGGCGACGGCTGCCACGCCGGCGATATCGCGTTCGGACATGGCATGTGTCTCCCGGCAGGGGGAAGTGCTGGCTTCCCCGAAAAATTCTGGCGTGACGATGCGTCGTGACGGCGCGGCGAGGGCTAGGATACGGTCCGCCCCGCGGTCAGCGTCAAACGACTAATCGGCAAGACGGCTTGAGCTTCTCTCAACGCCGATGACGGTCTTGGCCGATGCCGGTCTTGGCCGATACCGGTCTTGCGCGAACCGCTGCTCTCCTGACGATACAGGCGCCGGGGGGCGGCATTCCGGCGCTCGTCCTGGCTCGGAGGTGCGATCAGATCGGGAAAGCGGCGCTTCATGAAAACGTTTCATTGACAGCGATGCTCCGGACCCCTTAGGCTTGAGGAAATAGGAGAGGGAGCCGGGATGGGGGTCGGTCCGCCTTCGTCCGAAGGCGCTCGCGGTAGTGTGGTGTCGCTTGAGGCCGCGCCGTCCTGAGCGGTGCGATGCAATCGAGGGGCCGGACGAGCTGAGAAGGTTGCGGCATTTCCTGCCAGTATCGAATCGGAGGTAATCGGCGAGATCGCCGCTGAAATCTGGCGTTTTGCGCTTTATCCAGCGGTCCGTCTCGTTGTTGGGAGAGCAGAACGATCCGCTGCTTCACGCCGAACGGTATAAATCATCATATAAGCGAACAATGACCTGGGATTAGGGCGATGGGCTTGAGCTTGGACATCGATGATTTTATCGGGAAGGATTATCCGGATATTCGTGAGTCCGTCCGAAAGATCTGTGCTAATTTCCCCGGAAAATACTGGACCGAAATAGAGGACCGCGACGAGTATCCATACGATTTCGTCAGGGAGCTGACCGAGGCGGGCTTCCTGGCCGCGCTTATCCCGGAGCAATATGGCGGCTCGGGCATGCCCTTGCGCGCAGCCTGCGCGATCGTGGAGGAGATCAACGCCAGCGGCTGCACGGCGGTTGCGGGTCTGGCGCAGATGTACATCATGGGCACTTTGCTGCGACATGGCAGCGAAGTGCAGAAGCAGCAATATCTGCCGGATATCGCCGCCGGCCGCCTGCGGTTGCAGGCCTTCGGCGTGACCGAGCCGACGACCGGTACCGATACGACCCAGTTGAAGACGCGGGCCACCCGCAAGGGCGACACCTATTTCATCAACGGGCAAAAGGTCTTCACCTCTCGAGCTTTGCAATCGGACCTGATGCTCCTGCTGGCGAGAACGCAGCCGGCCGATCAGGTTCGGAAGAGAAGCGACGGGCTTTCCGTCTTCATCGTGGATATGAAACATGCGCTTCAAAACGGAATGACGATCCGTAAGATTGAAACCATGATCAGCCATCAGACCACGGAAATCTTCTTTGACAACGTGCCGGTGCCGGCCGAAAACATGATCGGCGAAGAAGGCAAGGGCTTCCGCTACATTCTAGACGGGTTGAATTCGGAGCGGATACTCGTTTCCGCTACGGCGCTTGGAGATGCGCGCTTCTTCCTCGACAGGGCCGTGCCCTACGCCAAGGATCGCAACGTGTTCAACCGGCCGATCGGCCAGAACCAGGGCGTCCAGTTTCCGCTCGCGCGGGCCTATATCGCGATGAAGGCAGCGGCCGTCATGAGCCGGACCGCCGCCCTGCTGTTCGACAGCGGCAAGAATTGCGGTGAAGAGGCGAACATCGCGAAGCTGATGGCGTCCGAGGCGTCCTGGCAGGCCGCCGAAACCGCGATGCAGACTTTCGGTGGTTTCAGTTACGCCAGAGAATATGACATTGAACGCAAATGGAGAGAGACGAGACTTTTCCAGATCGGGCCGATCTCCACCAATATGATCCTGAGCTATGTCGGCCAGCATATTCTCGGTCTGCCGAGATCGTTCTGAGCGGCAATGTCGGGTCGGCAAGGACCGGCTCGTCGGCCGGTAAGGGGCGGCTTGCGTGTGCTGTCGCGTTGCGCCCGGCATTGAAATTGGGAAAACGGCTCCGGCCTGCTTCTCGTTGTTTCTGACGCTTGCTTTACCGGCCAGCGTTCTGCTGCGGATATCCTTGTAAGAAGGACGTCGCTGAGGGTCTTGGAATGCGCCCGAGAAGGTTTCGGGCGATGCCATGTCCCGTTGTGAGCTTCGCTCTTCACGCGTAACCGCGATCGGTGCCGCAGTTGCGGCAAGCACATCGCACTGCATAGAGGCGAATTCAAAGAGGTGCACGGCGAACGCAAAAATCCTTGTGGATAGCGTCCGTCAATGTGGTGTAATTTCGGGTGTGGGACCGGGCCGTCATGATCAGGCGGCCTTTGGTGTAATCTGAAGGGGCCTTTCGTCCTCGATCGCCGGTGTGTTGAGGTCCGCCATGGCCTCGACCTGCATGTATCGATGCTGAAGCTGCCACTCGTCGTTGGCTTCGAGCAGGACGGCTCCGATCAGGCGGACGATGCTGTCCTCGTTCGGGAAGATGCCGACGACATCGGCCCGGCGCTTCACCTCCTTGTTGAGCCGCTCCAGCGGATTCGTGCTGTGCAGCTTCGAGCGGTGCTGGGCGGGGAAGGCCATGTAGGCGAGCACATCGGCTTCCGCATCATCCATGAAGCTTCCCAGCTTCGGCCATCTGGCGCGGAGTTGGTCGGCGACATGCCGCCAGGTCTGCACGGCACTGTCGTGGTCGGGCTGGATGAACGCCTGCCGGATCGCGGCGGCGACCATGGTGTGCTGGCCCTTGGGAACGTAGGCCAGCGCATTGCGCATCGCATGAACCCGGCACCGTTGCCATGTCGCGCCGAGCACGCGGACAAGGGCCGCCTTCAGCCCTTCATGGGCATCCGAGATGACCAGCTTGACCCCGGTCAGTCCCCTGCGCACCAGATCGCGCAGGAACGAGGTCCAGAACGGCTCGGCTTCGGACGGGCCGATGTGAAGGCCGACGATCTCCCTCTTTCCGTCGGTATCGACGGCGACCGCGATTATCGCCGCCACGGAGACAATACGCCCACCCTCGCGCATCTTCAGATAGGTGGCGTCGAGCCACAGATAGGGCCAGTCGCCGGACAACGGGCGCTTGAGGAAGGCGTTCACCCGCTCGTCGATGTCCTTGCACAGCTTCGACACCGACGATTTCGAGATGCCCGTCATCCCCATGGCCTGCACCAGTTCATCGACCTTGCGGGTCGAGACGCCGTTGATCCAGGCTTCCTGGATGACGGCGACCAGCGCCTTCTCCACCGTCTTCCTCGGCTCCAGGAAGCCGGGGAAGTAGGCTCCGCTGCGCATCTTCGGGATTTTCAGGTTCAGCGTGCCCAGCCGGGTGTCGAGCGTCCGGTCACGGTAGCCATTGCGCCAGGTCTGCCGGGCTTCGCCGCGCTCGTATCGCCCAGCCCCGATCAGGCCATCGACATCGGCCTCCATGATCAGTTGCAGCACGCTCTCGGCGATCGCGCGCAGAAAATCAGGGTCGCCGCTCTTCGCGGAAAGCTCGGCAAGCGCTAATCTGTCCTCGGTCATCGGGTTCTCCGTTTCGGTCAGGTCGAAGTCTTGCAACTCCACCTTCTCAAACGGACCCGGTGCCCACACCGGTTTTGGCCAAAAACGCAGCGGATTCTCCACCGCTGTTTCCACCGAAAGCGCTCCCCGAAATTACACCACGTCCTCGGACGCTACCTCCTTGTGTCGACAGCTTGCCTGTGCAATCGTTTCACCGAGGCGCTCTTCACCCGATTTCCAAGGGCGCGGCCGATCACGCCAAAATATGGATTGAGACCGTGGAAGGCAGGACATCTCCAGGCTATGACATTCCCGCCGACCGCCTGAGGCGGAAGATCGGGAATTCCGAGCTTTCAGTGTGCCTTCGCGTCCTCGCGCATCGCACCGGAGAAATCGCCCATATCGCCCGCGCCAGCGGGTTCGACGCCCTCTATGTCGATATGGAGCACAGCGCCATATCCCCGCATCAGGTCGCCGAGATCTGCTCCGTCGCGCTCGCCATGCATTTTCCGGCGCTCGTTCGCGTTCCCGAGGAGGCATCCTCCCTGGCGACCATCCTGCTCGATGCCGGCGCGGCCGGGATCATCCTGCCCCATATCGAGAATGCCGAGTCCGCGCGGAAGGCCGTTGCGGCCTGCAAGTTTCCGCCGCTGGGAGCCAGGTCCATTTCAGGCGCGGCGATCCATCTCCACTACGCCGATACGCCCCTCGAGCAGATGATCGATGCCTTGAACAGGGCCGCTTTTCTTGCCGTCATGCTCGAATCCCGTGTCGCCCTGGCCAATGCCGATGCGATCGCCCAGGTGGAAGGGCCGGAGCTTCTGCTGGTGGGCACCTCGGACCTTTGCATCGAGATGGGAATACCGGGGCAACATGGCCACCCGGCCATCGAAGAGGCCTACAGGCACGTCGCGAAGGTCTGCAAGGCGCACGGCAAGGCGTTCGGCATCGCCGGCATCGGCGACAGGAACCTGATCGCGAAATACGCCGCGTTGGGAGCGACATTCGTTTCGGCGGGCTCGGATCATGCCATGCTGCTCGATGCCGCCCGCCAGCGCGTGAAGGTCTTGCGCGATGTCGTCGCGCCTTCGTCGAACGGAACGCAACCAGGACATGCCGCCGGCTGACGTGGCTTAGGCTTGAACGCGGCGCCGATCCATGCCGCGGAACGCAGATGTGTCGGATAGATAATGTCGTCGTCATCGAAGCTTTCGGAAGAAAAGCAAAAGATGCGGGGGGAGAGAGAGCCATGAGCGATGCCGCGATCGACGCGGGCGGGGCTGGAAAGCCGGGTTCGGGGGAAAGTGGCGAGCCGCTTCTGTCCGAGACCCGCGAGCACGTCCGGATTTTGACCATCAACCGGCCGCAGAGGATGAATTCCCTGTCGCCGGAACTGATAAACGCGTTGGCGACGGCCTTCACGGAGGCGGGGCACGATCCCGACGTGCGCGCGATCGTTTTGACGGCAACCGGTGAACGGGCGTTCTGCGCGGGCATGGACCTCAAGGCGCGGGCCGAAGCCGACAAAGCCGGCGCGCCCTATCGCTACTTCATGTCGGAGGTGAATCGGTTTTTCCTCGAGATCATTCTCGAAACCTACAAGCCCACGATCGCGGCCCTCAACGGCGCGACCGTCGCGGGAGGCTTCGAACTGGCGATGGCATGCGATCTGCGCGTGGCGGCGCAGGGCATCGTCATGGGTCTGCCGGAAGCCAAGCGGGCGATGGGCGCGCATTTCTGCACGGTCCTGCTGCCGCGCATCATTCCGCGCGCGCTCGCCCTGGAGCTGCTGTTCACGGGCGAGTACATCAGCGCGGAGCGCGCCAAGGAGATCGGGCTCGTCAACGCGGTCGTTCCCCGGGAGCAGGTCCTGGCCGCGGCGTTCGAGCTGGCTGCGAAGATCGCCCGCAACGCACCCGTGACGGTAAGGCGGATGAAGGAGACGGCCGTGAAGTCGTCCGGGCTGCCGCTTGCCGCCGCGCTTCGGCTGAATGAAGGCACGAATCCTTATCTGGCCGAGGATCGAATCGAGGGAATACAAGCATTCGTTGAGAAAAGAGAGCCGGTCTGGAAAGGAAGGTAAGATCGTCTCGGCGGATGCCGGAAGACAAAATCTCAACGCACGTTGAAAAAACGTTTTTTGCCAATCGAGTGGCGGCGTGGTATCGCCGAAATGGCAAATATAAATCAAATAAATAACAACTAACGTAGGGTGGAGGTGATGATGAAGAAATCAAATACCCTGATGGCTGCTGCCGCGCTGATGACGTTTCCTATCTGGAGCGCATCCATGGCAAATTCTCAGATAAAGGACGAATATGGCTCCCCGGAACTCATAGAGGCGGCAAAAAAAGAAGGGCAGATTACATTCTATTCGGCCCTCGTTTCCGAGACAGAAGAGTTCCTTATTGGCGAATTCAACAAACGCTTTCCGTTTGTCAAAGTGAATTTGATTCGTCTTCCGGGCGGCCAGTTGCTGACACGGGTAAAAACGGAAGCCGCCGCAGGAAAGCTCACGGCCGACGTTGTCGACACCTCCGATCCGGTGCTCGTCATGGAAGTCGAGCATCTATTCGCGGATTACGCGCCGCCCAATGCCGACCAGTATCCGGCCGAGAGCCATACGAAAAGACTTTGGTCCCGCACGGCGAATTCCTGGTGCATCTCGTATAATACGGCGCTGATCACCAATCCGCCTAAGACCTGGCAGGATCTGGCCGATCCGAAATATGCCGGCAAGACGGGCATGACGCCGATCCCGATCGGCGGATCGCCGTGGATCCTGGCGATGTTTCACCGCGAAAAGTTCGGTATCGAGTATTGGAAGGCGCTCGCCGCCAACAAGCCGACCTTCTTCACCAGCACGGCCTCCCTCACCAGTGCCTTGATCCAGGGCGAAATACAGATCGGCGCGAATCTGTCCAACGTTGCCTTGCCCAAGGCGCGTGAAGGCGCGCCGATCGATTGCAAGTTCCCGGAAGGGCCGATCGTCGTCAACCTCAATGTCGCCGGCGTGTTCGCCGGGGCGAAGAATCCGAATGCTGCGCGCCTGTTCATGAACTGGTCTCTGTCCAAGGAAGGGCAGACCGCCAATGTGAAGGGCCAGTATTTCTTCTCGACATTGGCGGGCGCGCCATTCCCGCTGGAAGGATATGAAGGGCGCGAGATCTGGATCGCAAAGCCCGCCGACCAGATCAGGCTGCGGCCGACCTGGTCGGCCGAATGGAACGCGATCTTCAACTATCACTGAACGCATCCGGCCCGTCCCGGCGTCGCGCTGGGGCGGGCCTGTCGCGCAGGTGAAATGGACGCGCCGGGCTCCTGGGCCGGGCCCTTGGGAGGGAGAGAATGAGCGTCAGCGCGGGAACTGCTACGGATGGGCTTCTCTCGTCTGCCTCATCCTCGAGGTACTTGGGAAAATATCGCCTTTTCTCAAGGCTGTGGTCGGTTTTTCTGATCGCCATCCTGACGTTTCTCATTCTCTATCCGGTCGGGATGCTGCTTCTCGGAGCCCTGACGAGCGGCAACCCGGTCGAGGTCGGCTATTCGAACCTGGAGCTGTCGCTGGACAATTTCGTGACGGTGCTCAGCAACCAGAACGGAGCGCTCGCCCTGCGCAATTCGCTGATCACCTGCCTCGGCGGCACCTTCGTCGCCCTGGTCATCGGCCTGACGTTTTCCTGGATCGTCGTGCGGACCGACACCCCCTTCCGGGACTTGATCGGCGCTTTCAGCGTGACGCCGCTGTTCATGCCGCCCCTGATCGCGGCCGTGGCATGGGCGATCCTGGGCTCGCCGAAAACCGGCCTTCTCAACACCGCTCTGGGATGGATGGGTTTCGATTTTCGTATCAATCTCTATAGTCTGGGCGGGCTGATTGCCGTTTTCGGCATGTATTATGCCCCTTATGTTTACATGTTTACGGCGTCTGCTCTCCGAAACATGGATCCGAGTCTCGAGGAATCCGCGGAAACCGCAGGCGCCAGCCCCTTCGTCACGATGATGACCGTCACGTTTCCCCTCATCGCGCCGGCGATCATCTCGGGGATGCTGCTGTCCTTCATCATCATGATCGGCATCTATGGCATCCCGGCCGTCCTCGGTTCGCCGGCCAACATTCCGCTTCTGACGACCTATATCTTCAGATTGGTGGTCTTCACGCCGCCGCTCTACAACACGGCTGCTGCGGTCGCGGTTCTGCTCATGATGGTGACGGGCATTCTGGTGCTCCTGCAGCAATACGCCCTGCGCGGCCGCTCCTATACGACGATCGGCGGTAAGGGAACGCGCCCGCGGACGCTTCGTCTCGGGCGCTGGCGCTGGGTGATGTTCGCCCTGGCGATGCTCTATATCTTCGTGGTGGTGGTGCTGCCGCTGGTTGCGCTATCCGTTGCGGCTTTCCGCAAGTACATGTTCATTCCAAACCTGGCGAGCCTGCTCGACGCCAAGCAATACACGCTCGGCAATTTCGCCATCGTCCTGGGCAACGCTTTCACGATGCTGTCGGTGTGGAATACGCTCCTGGTCAGCCTGATCACGGCCGTGTTCGGCGGGCTGCTCGCCTTTGCGATCGGCTATACCGTCTATCGCAGCCGCTCCGTGCCGGCTCGCGGCTTCATCGATCTGGTGACCGCCCTTCCCATCGCCATTCCCGGTCTCGTCATCGGCGTGGCCTATCTGTGGGCGTGGATCGGATTGCCGGGAGGTCTTTACGGCACGATCTGGATCATGGCCTTGGCTTTTATTGCCCGTTTCCTGCCCGATACGGTCAGGGCGCTGTCCAATTCGCTGATGCAGATCCATCGCGAGCTCGAGGAGGCGGCATGGATCTGCGGCCGCGGCACGGTCGGGACGGTGACGTCGATCGTTCTGCCCCTGGCCTGGCCCGGCCTGGTTTCGGCGATGACGCTGCTCTTCGTGCTGGCCGTGCGCGAGCTTGGATCGTCACTGTTCCTGTATTCGAGCGATACCATCGTCATGGCGGTTCTGCTTCTGGATATTTACGAATCCGGCAATATCGGCCGCGCGGCGGCCTTCGGCCTGATCCAGATCGTGCTGATCGGTCTCGTCCTGATCGTTGCTCATCTCATTTCGAAGCTCGTATCCAGAAAAAGCAACAGTGGCAGCCAGGAAGTATTGCCGCGATCTCTTTAGATAGCATTCTTGGAGGAGAAATATGGCTGCCTCGCTCGATGTCAGCGATCTGCGTAAGGACTACGTTCAGGGTAAACCTGTCGTCGATCATGTCAGCTTTCATGTTCCGGCGGGTGAAATCATCGTCCTGCTGGGATCGTCCGGGTGCGGCAAGACCACGACGCTGCGCTGTATCGCCGGCTTGGAGCACCCGACGGCGGGGCGCATCAGCATCGGCGGGCAGACGGTATCGTCGCCTGCGGAAGGCATATTGCTGCCGCCCCGCTCGCGCGAGATCGGCATGGTGTTCCAGTCCTATGCGGTCTGGCCCCATATGAGCGTCAGGCAGAACGTGATGTATCCGCTGAAGCGCCGCGGCGTATCCAGGGACGAAGCCGAGCGCCGCGTGAAGGAGGCCCTCGATCTCGTCGATCTCGGGGCTTATGCCGACCGTTCCGTCGTGGCGCTCTCGGGCGGCCAGATGCAGCGCGTGGCGCTGGCGCGCAGCCTGAGCTACCGTCCGCAGCTCCTCCTGCTCGATGAGCCGCTGTCGAATCTCGATGCCAAGCTGCGCCTGCGGTTGCGCGACGATTTGCGCCGCATCATCAAGCAGACCGGCACGACGGCGCTCTATGTGACGCATGATCAGGCCGAGGCGACCGCGCTCGGCGATCGCATCGGCGTCATGCACAATGGGCGCCTGCTGCAGCTCGCGCCGCCCGAGCAGGTCTACAGCCACCCTGCCGCGCTGTTCATCGCCAACTTCACCGGCGCCACCAACATGGTTCAGGCTCGCGTCAGGAGCCGGCAGGCCGGCGGCTGCACCCTGGAATTGTCGGGCGGGCGCACGCTATCGGCCAGCATGCCCTCGCCGATCGGCGAGGGGGCCGGCGCGGTGGTGGCTTTCAGGCCGGAAAGCGTCCGGCTGTCGCGGGCGAGCTCGGAACACAGTCTTCCCGGAACGATCGTGGAGAAAAGGTATCAGGGCGTCCAGACCGCGTACCGGATCAAGATGTTCGACGAGATCCTGGAGGCCGTGGAGGTTGGAAGCGAATTGGGCCACGACGTCGGTCAGGATGTGAATGTCTCGATCCCGCAGCAGCATTGCTGGGCGTACGAAAGAGACAAGGATAGTTATAGCTTGCTTGCGGAATAAGAAGAAAACGTTTTCTATAAAGATAACAGCCAAACTGGATATAGTAAATCTGGCAAGACAGGGATGAAGGAAACGGCGATGAGCGTTGATCTCGTGGAGCAGTTTTGCGCGTTGGTCAGGCAGCCGCGGCCTCTGAGCGCTGCGGAAAGGGCCGAGGTCATCATGGCCTTCGAGGACACCTGGGCGGTGGCGCATGTCGGCTGGCACGAGCCGGTCGCCGTCGCGGCGCGCCGGCTCTATGCCGGCGACCGCGTGCCGCTGCTCGACGGCACCTATGTGAACTCGATGGATCAGGCCGCATTCGTTCATGCGATCGCCGGTCATGCCATCGATTACGACGACTGCGAGATGACGGGCGCCACGCATCCCAGCACCGTCCTCGTCCCGGCCTTGCTGGCGGTGCAGAGCCAGCGGAACAAGGGTTCCGAACGGCTAATCAATGCGCTCGCCGTCGGAACCAGCGTCAGCGTGGCGCTCGGGCGTGCCATGGGCTTTGCCCATTACGAGCAGGGCTGGCATCCGACCAGCACCATCGGTCCGGTTGCGGGCGCCGTCGCGCTGGCGCATCTGCTCGAGCTCAACGACGAGCAGACCCGCCATGCGATCTCACTGGCGGTCTCCCAGGCCGGCGGCATGCAGCGCAACTTCGGAACCGAAGGCAAGCCCATGCATGCGGGCTTCGCCGCCTCGGCGGCGGTTCGCGCCGCCCTGCTCGCGGAGGCGGGCGTGACCGCGGACAAGAACGGCCTGGGGCCGGGCGGGTTCTTCGATCTCTATGGCGCCGGCGGCGAGCCGGTCGAATCGATCAAGGTCGATCTCAATGTCGGCACGCTCTCGCGCAAGCTCTTCCCCTGCTGCTACGGCACCCACCGGCTGATCGGCGCGAGCCACGAGGTTCGTTCCGAACTCGGCGCCTCCCTGCCGGAGACGGCCCGCATCGAGGTGACGGTTCCGTATGGCGGGCTGCGCCCTCTGCGCGTCGTCGACCCTAGGACCGGCCTGGAGGGCAAGTTCTGCGCCTCCTATTGCACGGCCGTGGCCTTGGAGCAGGGCTGGGTCGGCCTGGAGGATTTCACCGACAGCGCCGTCCATCGCCCGCGGATCCGCAGCCTGATGGAGCGCATCACCGTGACGGAGGACGAGCTGGAGGGCGACGAGATTCCGATCGGCGTCGATCACGGCACGGTCCGGGTCCGCGTCAAGGATGGGGAGCGGGTTCTCGCGGCCGCCGAGATGTCCGCCTTTCCCGGCTCGCCGGCCGCGCCCTTCACCCCCGAGCAGCTGGACAGGAAGATTTCCGACTGTCTCGAAGTCTACTCCTCTCATGCATCGCAAGCGCTGGGCCTGGAAAAGTTCCGCAGGGATCTTTCCCGGGTGCTCGGATGACGCGCGTGCCCCGATGAGAGCCTTGCAAATCCGCGATTCAGGAGAGCGCAGATGTCGCTGACGGAATGGGAAGAAGGGCGTGAGTTTCCGCCCAAGGGAACCTTCATCGAGGTCGTGGAGGTCGGTTCGCGCGACGGGTTCCAGATCGAGCGGGACTTCATTCCGACCGACCGCAAGATCGAGATCATCAATGGTCTCATCGATTCCGGCGTGCGTTATCTGGAGGTGACGTCCTTCGTTTCGCCCCGCGCCGTGCCGCAGCTTGCGGACGCGGCCGAGGTGATGGCGGGGATCGATCGCAGCAAGGGCGCCTATCTCACCACGCTGGTTCCCAACCTCAAGGGGGCCGAGCGGGCCGCCGCGTCCCGGGCCGATGCGATCGTCATCGTCTGCTCCGCCTCCGAAACCCATAACGCCAAGAACGTCAATCGTTCGGTCGCCGGGTCTCTCGCCGGCTTCGGCGAGATCATCCGGTTCGCCCATGACGCGGGCATGGATGTGGTCGGGGGCATCGGCACCTCCTTCGGCTGCCCCTTCGAGGGCGATATCGATCCGCAGGCCGTGCTCGATCTCGCGAAGGCCTATGCCGATCTCGGCGCCCGGCAGGTGACGCTGGGGGATACGACCGGCATGGCGACCCCGCCGACCGTGAGGCGCGTGGTCCGTCTGATCAGGCAGGAATTGCCCGATCTCGGCATCAGGCTCCACTTCCACAATACCAGGGGTATCGGGCTCGCCAACGTGCTGGTCGGCCTTGCCGAGGGGGTCACCCTTTTCGATTCCTCGGTGGCGGGCCTGGGCGGATGCCCGTTCGCGGCCGGCGCGACCGGAAACATCTGCACGGAAGACCTCGTCTATCTGTTGCATGAGAGCGGCTACGAGACCGGCATCGATATCGAGAAGCTGGTCAAGGTCGCGCGCCGCACGCAGCAGGTCATCGGCCGCGAGCTGTCCGGGCAGGTGATGAAGTCGGGCCAGCGGCTGCAGCTCTACGATGCCGGGGCGGTTTCGACCGCGGCCGGCTGACCGCGCCGGCCCTGCCGGCAAGGCGCGTGAAGAGGACGGGCCCTTTTTCTCGCATGGCGGCCGGGGGCCGCCGGGGGCCATCGAAGATAACCGGGAGACCCTTGTCATGGTTGCGGACGGCAAAGACATCATCCAACGTCTCCGGCGCCTTTCGACGCCGAATATCTCGGATGCGATGGACAGGCTCGGCCTGCGCGGGGCGATGACCGGACTTTCCGTGCTCGACAGGGGCATGCCGAGGCTGGCGGGGCGGGCGCGAACCGTTCTGCAGGGGCCACGCAGCGCCACCGCCGTGCCCGGTCAAGGCTATGCGCGCCATATCGATCTGGTGGACAGCGCGCTCGAGCCCGACGACGTTCCCGTCATCGCGGTGACCGGCGGCGTGGCGGCGAGCTCGTGGGGATATCTGCTGTCCCTGCGCAGCAGGGCGCGGCGCGCGGCAGGCGTGGTCGTCGATGGCACGGTGCGCGATCCCTCGCAGATCGTGGAACTCGGCTTTCCGACCTTCTCGCGCCGCGATTGTTGCTCTGCCGGCACGAAGCTGCGGGTCGAAACCCTGGCCGTCGATGCCCCGATCATCTGCGGCGGGGTTCATGTCAGCCCGGGCGATTTCATCGTCGGGGACGACAGCGGCGTCGTCGTGATTCCGCCGTCGGCCGTCGCCGAGGTCATCGCCGCGGCCCAGGCCGTCGAAGACGCCGAGGAGCAGCTGGCCAGGCGGCTCACCGAAGGCGGCACCTTCAAGGAAACGGGCTCCTACGGCGGCAAGAGCTGAGGCCGTCAAAGGCTGTGCGAGCCTTGCGAACGGGCTTTATCTCGATATAAAACGTTTCATCATCTCTTTTTTGCTCAGATAGCTGGACGGAGACCATGCAGCCTGAATTGCCTCTTTCCGGCACGATTGCGATCGAGATCGGCCATAGCGTCGCGATCCCGTTCTGCGGTCAGATCCTGGCGACGCTCGGAGCGACCCTGATCAAGGTCGAGCATCCCGAGCGGGGAGACGACGCCCGCAAATGGGGCCCTCCCTTCTGGCACGGCACATCGTCGCTGTTCCAGGCGCTCAATCGCGACAAACTCGGCGTCACCGTCGACCTGAAGGACCCTGCCAGCCGGGACCGGCTTCGCAAGGTCATCGTCGAACGCGCCGACATCGTTGTGCAGAACCTGCGGCCCGGCGTCGTCGAGACGCTCGGGCTCGATGCCGCAAGTATCCGGGCCCTCAATCCGAAGCTGATCTATTGCAGCCTTTCCGGCTTCGGGGCGGAGGGGCCCCTCAGGAACCGTCCCGGCTACGATCCGCTGATGCAGGCCTTCGGCGGGATCATGAGCATCACCGGGGAGGAGGGACGGGCCCCCGTGCGGGTCGGTCCTTCGATCATCGATATGGGTTCGGGCATGTGGGCCGCGCTCGGGATCGTGGCGGCGCTCAGGCGCCGCGAGCTGACCGGCGAGGGCTGCGAGGTCGAGGGGTCGTTGTTCGAGACGGCGGTTACCTGGATGAACATGACCGCCGCGGCCTATTTCGCCTCCGGCAACGTGCCCGGCAGGATCGGATCGGAGGCGCCGTTCGCATGCCCCTACAACGCCTACAAGACGGCCGATGGCTATATCATCATCGCCGCGGGCAATGATCGCCTGTTCCGGCTTCTCGCCGACGTTCTCGGCCATCCGGAATGGGCCGGCGACGCGCACTACCTCACCAATGCGGACAGGGTGAAAAACCGCGTCGCGCTCAACGGCCTGATCGCGGCGATCGTGGAAACCCAGCCGAAGGCCCACTGGCTCGAGCAGCTGGAAAAGGCAGGTGTCCCATGCGCTCAGCTCCAGTCGATCAACGAGGTGGTCGAGCACGAGCAGACGATCGCGCTGGGGATGCTGCAGAACACGCCTGAACAAGCCATGCCGCTGATCGGCCTGCCCCTGAGGTTCAACCGGACGCGCCCGCCTTGCCGGCACGACCCGCCGACGCTCGGGCAGCACAATGCCATCCTGGACGAGCTTTGCGGCGACACGGCCGCGGCCGGCTAGCGCATTTTCGAGCGGAGCAGGCGGCTGTTCGCGCGCTCCAACCCGACGATCCCTTTTGGAGTTTGCAAGCAATGACCTCGAATCCGTCTCAGCCATGGGATGCCGGCGAGGAGACGCTCGTCCCGCTCGGTCGCGATTTCGCCGATCTGAGGGACTCGGTCCGTAGTATTTGCCAGAAATTCCCGGCGAGCTACTGGCGCGGGCTCGAGGACAGGAAAGCCTATCCCGAAGCCTTCGTGGAGGAATTCACGAAATCCGGCTACACCGCCGCCCTGATCCCCGAGGAATATGGCGGCTCCGGCCTTTCGCTCAGGGCGGCCTCGGTCATCGTCGAGGAGATCAACTCGACCGGCTGCTGCGCTGCCTCGTTCCATGGCCAGATGTACATCATGGGGACGCTGCTGCGGCACGGAAGCGCGGAGCAGAAACAGAAATACCTTCCGAGAATCGCGACCGGTGAACTGCGCCTGCAGGCCTTCGCGGTGTCCGAACCCACCACCGGCACGGATACCACGCAGTTGAAGACGCGCGCCACGCGCAAGGGCGACAAGTATATCGTCAACGGTCAGAAAGTATGGATCTCACGCGCCCTGCATTCCGACCTGATGCTGCTTCTGGCCCGGACGAAGCCTCTCGATCAGGTCAGCAAGAAGACCGATGGAATATCCGTGTTCCTCGTCGATGTCGATGAGGCGAAACGCAATGGAATGGATGTTCGCCCGCTCGACGCGATGATAAATCATCAGACGAACGAGATCTTTTTCAACGACGTGCCGATCCCTGCGGAAAACCTCGTCGGCGAAGAGAACAAGGGCTTTCAATATATTCTCGACGGCATGAACGCCGAGCGCGTCCTCGTCGCGGCGGAGGCCGTCGGCGATGCGCGCTTCTTCATCGACAAGGCCTCGGCCTATGCGAAGGAGCGCATCGTGTTCAACCGCCCGATCGGGCAAAACCAGGGCGTCCAGTTTCCGATCGCCCGGGCCTATGCCGAGATGCGCGCGGCCGACGCCATGGTGCGCAACGCGGCTGCGTTGTTCGACCATGGCAGGCCCTGCGGCGAGGAGGCCAACATCGCCAAGCTCCTCGCCTCGGAGGCGTGCTGGCGCGCCGCGGAGGCGGCGCTGCAGACCCATGGCGGCTTCGGCTACGCGCGTGAATACGATGTCGAGCGCAAATGGCGCGAGGCGCGCCTTTTCCAGATCGCGCCGATCTCCACGAACCTCATCCTGAGCTATCTCGGGCAGCATGTCCTGGGCATGCCGCGCTCCTTCTGACGCGGCAGCGCGCAACAACGCAAACAGGGAGATCCGCCATGGCCGGCACCGTCTACGAACTCCACGCGCTTCGTTACGCGACGAACCAGGGCCGGAAGCGCTTTTCGAATTTCCTGCTTCACCCGGGCGAGGATCCGCACCAGGGTCCGATGCCTCTCGATTTTTTCGTCTGGGTGGCGGTCGGCGGAAACAGGGTTTTCCTGATCGACAGCGGCAGCAACGCCGAAGTGTGCACCGGCCGCGGGCATCAGTTCCTGATCTGCCCGAGCGAGGCCCTGAAGCGGATCGGGATCGCTCCCGAAGACGTCACCGACGTCATCCTGACCCATATGCATTGGGACCATGCCGGCAATCTCGAGAAATTCCCGAATGCGCGCTTCCATGTCCAGCCGAGCGAGATCGCCTATGCGACCGGCCCCTGCATGCTGCATTCCCATATCCGCTGGCCTTACGACGTCGAGCAGATGTGCGCCTATCTGAGGATGCTCTTTCGGGGGCGCGTGGCCTTCCACGACGGTGATGACGAGCTGGCGCCCGGCCTGTCGGTGCACCATGTCGGAGGGCACGCCAAGGGCCTGCAGATCGTGCGGGTCCAGACCAGGCGCGGACAGGTCGTCGTCGCCTCCGACGCCATCCATTTCTTCGAGAACGTCAGCAGCGCGACCCCCTTCCCGATCTTCGTCGACCTGGGCGAATATCTCTCGGGCTGGACAAAGGTCGCCGCACTGGCCGAGAGCGGCGAGCATATCATCCCGGGGCACGATCCCATGGTCATGAAGCGCTATCGCGCTCCGAGCCCGGAATTGCAGGGCCTCGCGGTCAAGCTGAGCGAGGCGCCTGTGGCATCGGACACGGATCCCTGAGCCGCCGCGGCCGGTTTCGTATCCGCGCAAGGCTTGCGCAGGAGCACCGCATGACCTGTCAGACCTGGCCGATCCGGTCCTTTCTCTTCGTTCCCGCCCATCGGCCGGCATGGGTGGCCAAGGCGCTGCGCTGCGCGCCGGAAGCGATCATTCTCGACCTGGAAGATTCCGTTCCGCCGGCCGAGAAGCAATCGGCAAGGAAGCTGCTGGCCGCGGAGGTCGCCGAGGCTCATGCCGGCGGCGTGAAGGTTTTCGTCAGGATCAATCAGCTCTCTTCGGAGACCGCCGATGAACTCGAAGCGGCTGTCCGTGATGGATTGACCGGCCTCATCGTGCCGAAGGTCGACGGGCCGTCCGAGGTTCGCCGGGTTCATGACCTCCTCAGCCATGCGGAAGGGCGCGCGGGGCTCAGGCACGAGAGCGTGTCGCTGCTTCTTCTTCCTGAGACGGCCAGGGGCGTCTTGCTCGCCTTCGAGGTCGCCAGCGCGAGCAGCCGCGTAAGAGGGCTCATCGGCTCGGTCAGCGGCCTCGTCGCCGGGGACGTCGCCGCGGCCGTGGGCTATCGTCCGTCCGCGAGCGGGGAGGAGCAGATCTACGTCAACTCCAGGCTCGTCCTGGCCAGCCGCGCCGCGGGCGCCCTCTATCCGATCGCCGGGACGATGGGGGTCCCGGTCGGGGATGCCGCCGCGATGGAGACGCTCATCAGGCGGGCGAGGCACCTCGGCTTTTCAGGCGTGGCGCTGATCCACCCGAGCCATGTGGAGATCGCCCATCGCGTGCTGAGGCCGACGACGGAGGAGGTCGCGCACGCCGCGGGTCTCCTGGAAGCTCTGGAGGCGGCTGAGAACAGGGGCGAAGGCGCGGTGATCTACAAAGGCTACATGATCGATCAGGCCATGGTCGCGGCCGCGCGCGAAATCCTGCGCGATGCAGGAAAGACGGCGGGCCGTCTCCGCAATTGACGGCTGGTCATGAGGCGCGGAGCCGGGCAGCGTCGAGGGGGCGCTCTTGTTTGCTATTTGCCTGGAAACCGTGCATCTAGTCCTTCCGAAACGCGAATAGTGCAATGCCTGGACGTAAGAAGACTCCAGAAGCCAAAGCTAGGGTCACAATACGCGACGTTGCGTTGGCAGCGGGAGTGTCGGTCGGCACGGTCTCCCGCGTCATCAATAACAATGCCAAGGTCGCTGCCGGTATTCGCTTGCGCGTGCTCACGGCGGCGCGCGATCTGGGTTATGTTCCCGATGTGATCGCGCAGAGCCTGCGGACGAACGCGACGATGATGGTCGGCTGCATCCTAGCCGACATCACCAACAAGCTCTTCATGACGGCGATCAGCGCGGCCGAGGCCGTGCTTCGCAAGGCCGGCTATGTGATCGTCCTGGCGGCGAGCAACGGAGACATCAACCGCGAGGTCGAGATCCTGTCGATGTTCGACAGCCGCCGCCTGGAAGGCTGCATCATGACGGTCAGCGACGAGAACGATCCCAGGATCATCGAAGCTTTGTCGAAGCTGCGCATGCCCGTGACGTTGCTCGAGCGGGAAATGTCGCTGGGAATCGACTGCGCCTTCACGGATCAGTTCAGCGGCGTCTATCAGGCGGTCACTTATCTTCTGACGCTGGGGCATCGGCGCATCGGTCTCATCACGGTCTCGCGCGAAACCCGCCCCGGGCGAGAGCGCGCGAGAGGCTTTCGGAAAGCCTTCGAGGATTTCCAGCTTCCGGTCGACGAGGCATGGACCGCTTTCCGGGGAAACTCCCCGGAATACGGCTACAGGGTGGCCTATGGCTTCCTCAGCGCGAAGTCCCCGCCCACGGCCATCATCGCCGGCGCCAACGAGATGGTCGGTGTCGTGCAGGCCGCCCGCGCCCTGGGGGTCGGAGTTCCCGAAGCCCTGTCGCTGATCAGCCTGGGCGACACGGATCTGATGACGATCCACTCGCCGCCCCTGTCGGTGATCCGGTGGGACCATGCGCGGACCGGGGAGCTTGCCGCCGAGCTCATGCTGTCCAGGATCAACAATTCCGGGCCGGACGATGTGCGCAAGATCATCCTGCCGACGGAACTCGTCATGCGCCTCTCCTGCGCCTCGATCCACGGCGCGGCGGGCGGTGCGTGACCGCGTGGGCGGTTGATCGGCGCGATCCCGCTCACTTGCCCGCCGCCCCTGGCGCGAAGGCGCGGTGCCGCTCCTGCGCCGCGCGCACGAGCGCCAGGAACCGGTAGATGCCGTGCACGAACTTGCCATAGGGCATGGTGACGAAGAGCGCGAAGACGACGCCGAGATGCAGCGCGAGCAGGAGGCCCATGGCCGGCGTGGCGCGCAGGACGAGCAGGCCGAGCCCTGTCACGCTGGTCAGGAGCAGCATCAGCAGGAAGGCCATGTCCATGCCGTAGGGCGTGCCCTCGCGCAGCGTGCGATCGCGCCGCCGCTTCTCGGCCATCAGGCCGATGGGGCCGACGATCAGCCCGATGCCGCCGGCCGTTCCGAGCAGCACGGGAAGGTCATACCAGGGGTAGGGCGCCTCGAGGCCGAGGAGGTAATGATAGAGCGTCGCCGTCGAGGTCGCGGCGAAGCAGAGCATGAAGCCGTAGAACGTCAGGTGGTGGTAGAGCTTGCGGCGGTCGCTCGGCCGCTCGCTCTCGTTCATGCAGCCGGCCCCCCCGCCGTCGAGATAGCGCAGGCTCCCGGCATCCTTCAGCGCCTGCCAGAGCGAGCCGGGATCGCGCAGCGACGCCTCGGGTGTCCCGATATCGCGCCAGAACGTCCGGACCCCCATCCAGATCGCGACGAGCGCATAGAGGAAGGCGAGCCCGAAGATCGCCACCATGGTGTTGTGCGGCATCAGCCGGTAGAAGGCGCCGGGCCCGGTGTGGCTGCCGAAGAGCACGGCCGGATCGGTCCAGGCGACGAAACCGGCGACGAAGACCGTGACCGCGAGCGCGAGCGCGATCGCGATGAACAGCCCGTTGCGCTCGAACATGCCGGCGAAGGCCCGCGGCCAGGCGTAGTGGGCATAGGATTGGGTGCGCACCTGCGCCAACGTCGCCGGCACATGCACCGCGTATTCGTGCGGCGGCGAGAACTGGCAGTCGTAATAGCAGGCCCCGCAGTTGTGGCAGAGATTGGCGAGATAGTTCAGGTCCCCGTCGGAGAAGGAGCGCCGCATCTCCATCGCCGGGAAGACGGCGCAGAGCCCTTCGCAATAGCGGCAGGAATTGCAGACGGTCATCAGCCGGTCGGCCTCGGCCAGCACCGCCGTGGCGTGATGGGCGGTGGAGCCGGCCGTGCCGGCCGGACCTGTGCCCACCGTGTCGCGCAGGAACGAGAAATCCGTCATGACAGCGCACTCCTTGCCGCTTCGCGCCCGGCGATGCGTCCGAAAACCCCGCCGATGGTCATCCCGATGCCCGCGGCGTAGCCTTCGCCCAGCACGTTGCCGGCCATGATCTCGCCGGCGGCGAACATGTTCGCGGCGCGCCCGCCATCGGCCAGCATCATCCGCGCCTCTTCGTTCACCCGCACGCCGAGATAGGTGAAGGTGATGCCCGGCCGCACCGGATAGGCGTAGAACGGCGCCTTCTCGATCCGCCGCGCCCAATGTGTCTTCGGGGGGGTGAGCCCCTCGGTCCGGCAATCGTCGAGGATGGTGTCGTCGAAGGTGCCGGGGCGTACCGCCGCGTTGAAGGTCGAGACGGTCCGCTCGAGCGCATCCGCATCGAGCTCGAGCTTGCCGGCGAGCGCGCGGATGCTCGGCGCGCTGATCGGCGGATAGAGCGAGGGCATGAACAGCTCGAGCGATGAGGCGTCGAACAGGATGTAGGCGATCTGCTCCGGCTGGGCCGCCACCAGCCGCCCCCAGATCGCGTAGCGCTTCGGCCAGATGTCCTCGCCCTCGTCGTAGAAGCGCTCGGCCTGCCGGTTGACGACGATGCCGAAGACCACGCAATCGAGCCGCGTGATGATGCCGCCGTCGTATTTCGGCGCGCGGGCATCGATGGCCACCGCGTGGCACTGCGTCGGGTCGCCGACCTCCTGCACGCCCTTGTCGAGCAGGAGCCGCAGGATCGTGCCCTTGTTGTTGCGGGTGCCGCGGATCAGGAAGTTCTCGGCCGCCTCGCCCCAGTAGCGCTTCAGCCACTCGATATTGGATTCGAAGCCGCCCGCCGCCGCGACCAGGGCCTTGGCCCGCAAAGTCTCGCCGCCGACCGTGACCGAGCGGAACCGGCCGTCCTCGATGTCGATGTCGGTGACCTCGGCCTCGTAGCGGATCTCGACGCCGAGATCCTCGGCGGTCCGGTAAAGCGCGTTCAGCATCGCCCGCCCGCCGCCGAGGAAGAACGAGTTGGTGCGCCCCAGCGACAGCGTGCCGCCGAGCGAGGGCTGCCAGCGCACGCCCTGCTCCTCGATCCAGCCGAGCATCGATTTCGATTCGGCGATCATGAAGCGCGCCAGCGGCTCGTCGGTCTTGCCCTTGGTCACCCGCAGGAGGTCGTCGAAGAACTCCTCCTCGCTATAGGGGCCGGAGAGGCTGGCGGTCGCCGCGTCGTGGGCGCAGCGCATATTGCGGGTGTGGCGCGTGTTGCCGCCGCGCCAGAAGGCGTCCGATGCCTCCAGAACCAGAACGCGCGCGCCTTCCCGCCGGGCCGAGATCGCCGCGCAGAGCGCCGCATTGCCGCCGCCGATGACGATCACGTCGTATCGTTCGGATTGTCTCGCTTCGGTCATGGCCCGGCCGTTGGCTGGAGAAGGAGCGCCCGGCGGCTTCACGCCGGGCAAGCGCGTTATCTGCATATCTTTGTATACAATAAAGTGCAACAGCGCGTCCGCACGTGAAGGCGAATCCGGTCTCGGCGCCCGCCGCGACCTGTGGAAGGACAATGTGCGGCGGTCGGGGAAGGGCGGGGCCGGGTGCGCCACGCTGCCGTGCAAAGCCCGGATCGCCGGCCTCAGAAGTGCGAGCGCGGCCGGTAGGGCTGCGGCAGGTCGCGGGCGTCGTTGAGCGCGAGCGCGAGCTCCGTGATGTGCAAGGCGAGCGCGCCCGAGAAGCGCGGCGCCTCGCCGCGCCCGATCGCCTCGGCCTGATCCGCGACGCCGCGCATGAAATCGATCCGCGAGGGAAAGCCGGGCAGGGCCTCGGCTCCCGGCCGGTCCCGATAAGGCAGGCGCCGCCCCGCAACGGGCTTCCAGGGCAGCGCCCGCCCGAGCTTCGCTTCCGCCCGCGTCAGCATCCGCCCGAGCAGCGGCCGGGGCGCGCCGGTCTCCTCGACATGGACCACCGAACGGTTGTCCCAGAGGTCGCGCACCGTCAGCGAGCCCTTCTCGGCGAAGATCTGGAGCGAGCGGTCGCGCGGGGCGGCAAGCCCGTTCGTCAGCCGTGCCACCGCCCCCGAGCGGAAGCTCAGGCAGCCGACGGAGAAGTCCGGCGCCATCGCGATGGAGCCGGTGCCCGGCCCCTTGTCGGGAAAGGTCACGGCGGAGAAGGCGGTCAGGCTCTCGACGGGGCCGAACAGCGTGACGAGCCAGGACAGCGCGTAGCCGGCATGCTCCAGCGTGCAGCCGATCGCGAATTCATGCGCGCCCGGCCAGGGCGCGCCCGAGCGCGAACGCCAGCGCGCCCACGCATCGCGGAAGACCGGGCCGTCCTCCATCGCCGCGTAGATCAGCCGCGGCGCGCCGATCCGGCCCGAACGCAAGGCGTCCTCGACGAGGCGGTGCGCGTCGCTAAGGCCGTTGGCGGGGGCGGCGGCGAGCGTCAGCCCGGCGGCCTTCGCCTGCGCGACCAGGGCCTCGGCCTCGGCGAGCGCCATCGCCAGCGGCTTTTCGCAATAGACGTGCTTGCCGGCGGCGAGCGCGCGCCGGCTGATCTCGCAATGGCTTTCCGGCGTCGTCAGGTTGACGACGATCCCGACCGCCGGATCGGCGAGGAGCGCATCGAGGTCGCGATAGGCCGCCACGTCGTGGAAGGCGCGGAAGGCTTCGAGCCGCGCGGGATCGCGATCCCAGGCGCCGGCGAGCGACAGCGTCGGATGGTTCGCCAGCGTCGTCATGTAGTAGTCGGCGACGAACCCCGTGCCGACGAGCGCGATCTGCATGCCCTGATCCGTTCCGTCGGCCGCGCGCCGACAGGGCAGCCTCTATCAGGCAAGGGTGAAGATCGGCTTTCCGCGGTCGCTCAGGCCGGGCCGATCGCGTTGGACGGGGTCCGCCGGTCGGTGATCTGCTGGCCGAACAGGCTGCCGGCGAGCTCGACGGCCAGACGCGCCGTCTGGCCGCGATCGTCGAGGAAGGGGTTGAGCTCGACGATGTCCATCGAGCGCACCAGCCCGGAATCGTGCAGGAGCTCCATCACCAGATGCGCCTCGCGATAGGTCGCGCCGCCCGGCACGGTGGTGCCGACGCCCGGCGCCAGCGGCGGGTCGATGAAATCGACGTCGAAGGAGACGTGCAGCACGCCGTCGGCGGCGCGCACCTTGTCGATCACCTTGCGGATCAGCACGCCGACGCCGTGCTCGTCGATGGCGCGCATGTCGGCGACGTCGATGCCGCGCGCCTTCACCGCCGCCTTCTCGGGCGGGTCGATCGAGCGGATGCCGAACAGGCTGAGCTGCGCCGGCGTGACCGGGGCGCGCGGCTCCGCTCCGAGCAGGTCGTCGAGGCCCGCCTCGCCGCAGAGGAAGGCCGAGGACATGCCGTGCATGTTCCCGGAGGGCGAGATCGCCGGCATGTTGAAATCGGCATGGGCGTCGAGCCAGAGCACGAACAGCTTGCGGCCCTGCTCGCGCCAGTGGCGGGCGACGCCATTGACCGAGCCCATCGACAGGCTGTGGTCGCCGCCGAGGAAGATCGGGATGTCGCCGGAGCGCGCGATGGCGTAGGCGCGGGCGCTCAGCGCGCGGTTCCAGGCGGCGATCTCGTTGTAGAAGCGGGCGTTTTCGGGCGCCGGGCCGCTAACCGGCTCAAGGTCGCGCGGCAGGATGTCGCCATGGTCCTCAACCGTGTAGCCGAGTCCCTCCAGCACGCAGGCCAGGCCCGCGGTGCGCAGGCCCGCCGGCCCCATCAGCGCGCCGCGGCGCGAGGCGCCGACCTCGATCGGGCAGCCGAGCAGGGCGATGCGGCCCTGGGAAGCGGGAGCGTTGGCGGAGGAGGCGGTCATGCGGTGCCCCGTTTGCGCGATGTCGATGCGCCGTCCATGGCGTATCGGCCCGCACCTGTCGAGTGCCGTGCCGGCGCGACCGCCTCGCGTCAGCTGAGCCCGAGCACGCCGCGCAGCCTGGAGAGGTCTTCCGCCAGCGTCGTTATCATGGCGGCGAGCGCCTTGCGGTCGGCCTCGCTCAGCTTGTCGTAGGTCTCGAAGCCGCCATCCTTCAGCCGGTACTTGGCCAGCGTCTTGTCGACGGTCTCGAAATTCGCGTCGATCTTCGCCGCCAGCGCCTTGTCCTCCTTGGCGACGAGCGGCCGCAGCAGGTCGACGATCGTCTTGGCGCCGTCGACGTTCGCCTGGAAATCCCAGAGATCGGTATGGCTGTAGCGGTCCTCCTCGCCGGAGATCTTGGTGGCCGCGACCTCCTCGATCAGCGCCGCCGCGCCGCCCACCATCTTGTCGGGCGGAATCGTCAGCCCCTTGATGCGGCCCTGCAATTCGGTGACGTCGGCCATGAGCCCGTCGGCGAAGGGGGTAAGCCCCTCGGTGCTGTTCCTGGCGAAGAGCCCGTATTCGATGCGGTGGAAGCCGGTGAACTCAGGGTCCTCCTCCTTCTTCTCGTGATCGTCGGCGCGCGAATCGATCTTGCCGTCGAGATCGCTGAACAATTCCGCGACCGGCTCGATCTTCTCGTAGGAGACGCGCGTCGGCGCATAGAGCGCTTTCGCCCTGGCGAGGTCGCCGGCCTTGACCGCGTCGGTGAAGGTCCTGGTGTCCTTCACCAGCTGGTCGACGCCCTGCGAGACGTAGAGCTTGTAGGCGGCGACCGGCGCTACGAGGTCGAGCGGCGAGGCGGCGAAAGCCGGTCCTGCCGCGACGGTGGCGAAGAGGCCGGCTCCGGCCAGCCATGCGAAGCGCGAGCTCATCTTGAGTCTCCTGTCCTGCGGGGGGAAGTCGTGGCCGGGGCCGGCGCGGGCGCGCGCGCCGCCTGGATCAGCCCGGCGCCGAGATAGGTTCCGGTATCGGCCGCGCCGGGCAGGGCGAAGAAATAGCCGCCGCCGACGGGCTTGATGTATTCCTCCAGCGGCTCGCCATCGAGCCGCTTCTGCACCGCGATGAAGCTGCGCTCGAGATCCTGCTGGAAGGCGATGAACAGGAGCCCCATGTCGAGCTGGCCGGCGCGGGTGACGCCGTTCGAGTAGTTGAAGGGGCGGCGCAGCATGCGGCTCGATTCCGTCTCCGGCCGGCGCGGATTGGCGAGCCTGATATGGGCGTCGAGCCGGGTGCGCCTGCCCTCGGGGTCGTCGGCAAAGACAGGCTCTTCATATTCGCGGCTGCCCCCGATCGGCGCGCCCGACGCCTTCTCGCGGCCCATGATCGCCTCCTGCTCGCGCAGCGGCGCGCGGTCCCAGCGCTCGACGAAATTGCGGATGATCCGGACCGCCATGTAGCTGCCGTTCACCGTCCATTCCGGCTCGCCGGAGCCCGGCTGGACCCAGACCAGGGCGTTCATCAGGCCATCGTCGGCGGCGTCGGGATTGGCCGTGCCGTCGCGGAAGCCGAGCAGGTTGCGGGCGCTCGGCGCCGGCTCGCCCTCGGCGGGCTTGAGGACCGGCACGCTGCCCTCCTGCTTCCAGCGCAGCAGCAGGAGGTCGGGCGTGTTCTTCAGGATGTCGCGCAGCGCGTGGATATTGGTGTCGGCGGTGTTGGCGCAGAACTGGAGCAGGAGGTCGCCATGGCTGAGCGCGCCGTCGAGCGCGTCGTTGCGGAAGCGGGTCATCCGCTGCAGATGCCTCGGCTTCAGGGGCTTGAGCCCGAAGCGCCCGTCGAACAGCGAGGCGCCGAGCGCGACGGTGACGGTGAGGTTGTCGGGCGCGATGACGGGGCCGAGAATGCCGCTGTCCGGCGGCGGAAAGCTTGGATCGGCGGTCGGTGCCGGCCCGCCCTGCATCAGGAAGGCGATGCGCTCGCTGATGAGCCGCAACAGCCGGTCGAGCTCGTCGAGCGAGGTCGCGGTGACGTCGAAGGCCGCGACGAGCCCCGTCGCCGGGCGCGGCGTGACGATGCCGGGTTGACGGATGCCGTGGAAAGGCTGGCGCTGGGCGGTGGTGTCGCTCTCGGGCGCCGCCGCCGGGTTGCTGGCGGGCTCGCTCGCCGCCCGCGCCCATGAGGGGCCGCCAAGGGCCAATGCGCCGCCCGCCAGCAGCGCCCGCCGCGAGGGTGTGAAGCCCGGCCCGGTCATGATCTGCGCTCCGTTTCGGGCAGTGCGAGCGCCTTGCGCATGGCCGAAAGGTCGTCGGCCAGAGGCCTGAGCGCTTCGCCCGGCGGGGCCTCCTTCGGCAGGGCCGCCAGCGCAGCCCTGGTCCGTGCCGCCAGATCGGGGTCGATGCGCGCCGTCAGCGGCAGCAGCAGCCGCGCGATGCCGCTTGCGGCGGCGATGTCCTCGGGCGAGGCGGCCGGGGAGAGAAGCCCGATCGCGCCGGCCAGCATCGTGTCCGGCAGGATGGTGCGCCGGTCGAGCGCGGCGCTGAACGCCCCGGCCGCCTCCCCGAGCCCGGCAGGCGCGATGTCCGCCTCGCCGGCGAGCGCCGTCTGCATGCGGCCGAAGAGCGTCGCGAGTTCGGCATCGCCCGCGGTTGCGGGGCGCAGGCCCGCAAGCAGCGCGACGGCCTTCCGGCGGGCCTTGTCCGCGGCCGGGGCGTCGCCGGCACGGCCGGCCTGTTCGAGCACGTCGAGCGTCGCGGCGAGGGCGGCTCCCCGCTCGCTCAGGAAGGCGCGGTATTCGGCGGCGGGGCCGACCATGTCCATCAGCGTCAGGGCCGGATGCGGCTGCGCCGTCGAGGCTTGCACGACGAGCCGGCCGCGCGGCGCCGAGAGCAGCCCGCAGGTGATGGCGTATTCGCCCGGATCGAGCTTCGTCGTCAGCCGGCGCGACTGGCCGGGCGCGATGTTCTCGCGCTCCTCCAGCACCATGACGCCGTCGAGGATTTCCCATTCGAGCACGCGCTCGCCGCGATTGGTCACGACGAAGCTCAGCCTGCCGGCCGGAACCGTCAGCGTCGCGGGCTCGCAAGCCTTGTCGGTGATCGCGACGGCGATCTCGGTCGTGCCGGCCCCGGCGCCGCGCCTTGCGCCCGTGCCGGCTGCATAGACGAAGGCGCCGATGCCGGCGCAGGTCAGCAGCACAGTGACGATGCCGGCGAGCTTCAGCCGCGGCGAGCGCCGGGCTTCGGCGGAAGGCGCCGGGCCCGTGGCCTCGCCCCGCCGGCCTGCTCCGAGGAAGAGCGCGAGCATCGGGATGAGGAAGGCGAGATAGGCGACGACCTCGCCCAGCGCCGCCCGCTCCTGATAGCCGAGGAAGCCGGAGAGGATCGCGCCGAGCGGCCCGTCGGCGGGCAGGACGGTGCCGAGATCGTAGACGTTCTGCTGGAGGTGGTTCCACAGCCCCGCCTCGTGCAGCGAGCGCACGGCGTTCGCGACCAGCCCGGCTGCGACGAACAGGATCAGGATGCCGGTCCAGCGGAAGAAGGCGCGCAGATTGAGCTTCACGCCCAGCGCATAGATCGCATAGCCGACGACGCCCGCGAGCAGGAGGCCGGCGCCAGCCCCCAGCACCGGCGCCCAGCCGCCGCTCTGCTGGAAGACGGCGAGCAGGAAGAACACCGATTCCAGCCCCTCGCGCACCACGGCGAGGAAGGCGAGGCCGACCAGCGCCAGGCCCTGATGCTCGCCCGAGAGCGCGGCGTCGACCCCGGCCTGCAGCTCGCCCCTGATCGAGCGCGCCGCCTTGCGCATCCAGAACACCATCGAGGTCAGCATCGCGGCGGCGACGAGGCCGATGACGGCCTCGAACAGCTCCTGCCCGCGCTGGGGCAATTCGCCGACGAGGATGTCGAGCGCCGCGCCTGCCGCAAGGCTGACCGCACAGGCGAGGCCGACGCCGAGCCACAGCGCCGGAAGCCAGGCGCGCCGCCCTGTCCTGACCAGATAGCTCGCGACGATGCCGACGATCAGCGCGGCCTCGATCCCCTCGCGGAGCATGATGAGAAACGGAACGATCACGGCGGCCCGCCCGGTTGCGCGTCGCGGTCGACTATTCGCGGCGCAGGCAGACCGTGCCTAGGCAGTCATCGCGCAAGGGTCAATCGAATCCTGGCAGTTTAGAACGATCGTAAACTTCAGGGGGTCGCATGGATACTTGCAAAGCCCTGCTGCGACCATGCGTCGTCTTGTGCGGCCGCGCCGCCCTTTCCGGGCCGAGACGATGTTCCGAAAAGAACCACGGGTCATCCCGGGTCCCCCTGCGGTCGTCCGGGATGGCCTTTCATGAAACGACAGCCCGAACCCTCGAGATGGTTTGGCGGCGCCGCTTCGACTCAGGCCGCCTGCTTCAGCGCGATCTCGAAGGGGGAGAAGGCGACCGCGCCGCCCTGTACCGTGACGAGCGAGTTGCGGGGCAGGGCCTGCCAGCATTCGCGTGCGGCATCGACCGGCTCGGAGGCGATGACGACGCTGTCGGCCCGTGCGCAGACATAGAGGCTCGGCGGCCGGGCGTCGGAGGACCAGCGGATCGCATGGATGCTCTCGCCGTCGGCGAGCGCGGCCGCGCAGCGCAGCGGCTCGCGGATGCCGGCCTCGTCCATCAGCGAAAGCGCGTCCGAAAGCGCTGCGGCCAGCGCCTCGGCCGGCGCCATGCCGTCCGCCAGATGGGCGAGCGCGAGCAGGAAGACCGCTTCCGAATCGGTCGAGCCGGCGCGCGCGCCGTAGAGGGAATCGGGGATCAGCGCCTCGAGCCGCCGGCGGATCCGGCCATAGCCGCCGATCTGGCCGTTATGCATGAAGAGATAGCGGTCATGGACGAAGGGATGGCAGTTCGCCCGGGTCGTGGCGGTGCCGGTCGCGGCCCTGACATGGGCGAAGAACAGATGCGAGCGCACCTGCCTTGCGATCGAGAGCAGGTTCTCGTCGGACCAGGCGGGCCTGACCTCGCGATACTGGCCGGGCTCCGGCCGCTCGCCATACCAGCCGACGCCGAAGCCGTCGCCATTCGTGCCGGTCTTGGCCTCCTCGGCGTGGAGCGACTGGTGGATCAGCGAATGGCAGGGCGAGGCGACGAAGTCCTCGAGGAAGACGGGAACGCCCGAATAGGCGAGGAAGCGGCACATCTGCGCCTCGAATCGCGGTGGAAGGAGCCGGGAGGGATCATGGCCCGCGAAGATGAACGCGGTCATAACGCGCTGCCCTTTCGCCTAATGGATGAGACCCGCGCCGTCTTGCGTGGCGTGCAGCCCTCCTATACCGATCCAGCCGGTACAGCGGCGCAAACGGCACAAGACCGCGTGCTCACGGGAGAGGGAATGTGAAGGGTCTCCTCGCCATCAGCCGGGTCATCGATGCGGTGAACGGGTTCATCGGCAGGAAGGTCGCCTGGCTGATCCTGATCGCGGTGATCGTGGCGGCGGTGAACGCGATCGTGCGCAAGGTGTTCAACGTCTCGTCGAACGCCTGGCTCGAGCTGCAATGGATGCTGTTCGGCGCGGTCTTCCTGATGTGCGCCTCCTGGACGATGCAGGTGAAGGAGCACATCCGCATCGATATCGTGAACGCGATGCTGCCGAAGCGCGTGCGGCAATGGATCGAGCTTCTGGGCCACGCCCTGTTCCTGATGCCGTTCTGCCTGCTGATCGTCTACCATTCCTGGCCGTTTTTCATGCGCTCCTACGCGATCGACGAGCAGTCGCTCTCGGCCGGCGGCCTGCCGCAATGGCCGGCCAAGGGCCTCGTCTTCATCGGCTTCGTGATGCTGACCTTCCAGGCCGTCTCCGAGATCATCAAGCAGATCGCGATCATGCGCGGCGATCTGGAGGACGACGAGGCCGCGCTCGGCCATGCCGCGGCGGCTGAAGCCGAAGCCCAGCGCCTGCTCGACCAGGCCAAGGAACAGGGCCTCGCCTCGTGAGCCTTCCCATGCACGCTCCCCGCCTTGCACGCGCCGGCGGCCTCCTCATCGCGCTCACGCTCCTCGCCTTCCTCGGCCTCCATACCGGCGAGGCCCTGGCGGCGGATGGCGGCATCGGTGACTTCCTGCGCGTCAACATGGCGCCGGTGATGTTCGCCGCCCTCGTCGTCTTCCTGCTGCTGGGCTATCCGGTCGCCTTCGCGCTCGCCGCCAACGGCCTGCTCTTCGCGCTGATCGGCATCGAGCTCGGCCTGTTCCAGGAGAACTTCCTGCAGGCGCTGCCCGAGCGCATCTACGGCACGATGAACAACGACGTGCTGCTGGCCGTGCCGTTCTTCACCTTCATGGGGCTGATCCTCGAGCGCTCCGGCATGGCCGAGGACCTGCTCGACACCATCGGCCAGCTCTTCGGGCCGGTGCGCGGCGGGCTTGCCTATGCGGTGGTCTTCGTCGGCGCGCTGCTCGCCGCCACCACGGGCGTCGTCGCGGCCTCGGTGATCTCGATGGGCCTGATCTCGCTGCCGATCATGCTGCGCTACGGCTATGACCGGCGCCTCGCCTCGGGCGTCATCGCGGCCTCGGGCACGCTCGCCCAGATCATCCCGCCCTCGCTCGTCTTGATCGTGCTCGCCGACCAGCTCGGCCGCTCCGTCGGCGACATGTACGAAGGCGCCTTCATCCCCGGCCTTGTGCTCTCGGCGATGTATGCCGGCTACGTTTTCCTCGTCACCATGATCTATCCCAGCCGCGCGCCCGGCCTGCCGCCGGAGGCGCAGACGCTGCGCGATGCCGACGGCAAGACGAGGCGCCTGTCGCTGCTCGTCGTCACGCTGGTCTCCTTCGCCTGCGCCTATGCCTATATGAAGCTGTTCACCGGGCTGAAGGCGGGCGCCGATTTCGTCGTGCTGACCATGTCGCTGATGGTCGCGATCTCCTTCGTCATCGCGCTGGTCAACAAGTTCCTCGGCCTCAACCTGCTCTCGCGCATGGCCGAGCAGGTCGTCTTCGTGATGGTGCCGCCGCTGGCGCTGATCTTCCTGGTGCTCGGCACGATCTTCATCGGCGTCGCGACGCCGACCGAGGGCGGCGCGATGGGCGCGGCCGGCGCGATCCTGCTCGCCTACGGCAAGAAGCGCATGACCTTCGAGCTCCTGAAGCAGGCGACGGAATCGACCGCCAAGCTCTCGGCCTTCGTGCTGTTCATCCTGGTCGGCGCGCGCGTCTTCTCGCTGACCTTCTACGGCGTCAACGGCCATCTGTGGGTCGAGCATCTCCTGGTCGGGCTGCCCGGCGGCGCCACCGGCTTCCTGATCGTCGTCAACGTGATGGTCTTCCTGCTCGCTTTCTTCCTCGATTTCTTCGAGCTCGCCTTCATCGTCGTGCCGCTGCTCGGACCCGCGGCGGAGAAGCTCGGCATCGACCTGATCTGGTTCGGCGTCATCCTCGGCGTCAACATGCAGACCTCCTTCATGCATCCGCCCTTCGGCTTCGCCCTGTTCTTCCTGCGCTCGGTCGCGCCGAAGAACCCTTACAGGGACCGCGTCACCGGCAAGATGATGGAGCCCGTCACCACCGGCCAGATCTACTGGGGCGCGGTGCCCTTCGTCGTGATCCAGTGCATCATGGTCGCGCTCGTCGTGCTCTTCCCCAGCATGGTGATGCACTACAAGGCGTCCGCCGTGCAGCTCGACCAGAAGGAGATCGACAAGCAGTTCGAATCCATCCAGATCCCCGGCCTCGGCGGACCAGGACTGCCCGGCGGCTTCGACCTCAACGCGCCGCCGTCGATCGGCGCGCCGCCCAAGCCATGAGACGGGGCGCGATCGCCCTATTCGCGCTCCTCGCGACGCCCGGCGCCGCCCTGGCAGCCGGCGATATCGGCGGGGCGGGCATGGGCGTCGGCTGGGCCCTGCCCTTCGCCGGCATGCTGCTCTCGATCGCGCTCGGTCCCGTGCTGTTCCCGCATCTGTGGGAGCTTCACTACGGCAAGTTCGCCGCCTTCTGGGCCGGGCTCACGCTGCTGCCGCTGGTCTGGCTTCGCGGCTTCGATCCGGCGCTGGGGGCGCTGCTCCACACTGCTTTGCTCGACTATATCCCCTTCATCATCCTGCTCTTCGCGCTCTTCACCATCGCCGGCGGCATCCTGATCAGCGGCAACCTGCGCGGCACGCCGGCGACCAACACGGTGCTGCTGGCGATCGGCACCGGGCTTGCGAGCCTCGTCGGCACGACCGGCGCCTCGATCATCATGATCCGGCCGGTGCTGCGCGCCAATGACGACCGGCGCTTCAACGTCCATGTCGTGGTGTTCTTCATCTTCCTGGTCTCGAACATCGGCGGCTCGCTGACCCCGCTCGGCGACCCCCCGCTCTTCCTCGGCTTCCTGCGCGGCGTCTCCTTCTTCTGGACCACGACGCATCTGCTGCCGGAGACGGGCTTCGCCGTCGTCGTGCTGCTCGCGCTGTTCTATGCGCTCGACAGCGTCCTCTTCCGCAAGGAGGAGGGCTATCCCAGGCTCAAGGACCCGACGCCGGACCGCGCCGTCAGGCTCTGGGGCAAGGTCAACATCCTGCTGCTCGCCGGCGTCATCGCGGCGATCCTGATCTCGGCGAGCTGGAAGCCCGGCACCGCCTTCACCGTCCACGGCGTCGCGGTCGAGGGCCAGAACCTGCTGCGCGACCTCGCCCTGCTCGTGCTGGCCGGCCTGTCGCTGAAGCTCACGCCGCGCCCTGTGCGCGCCGGCAACGAGTTCAGCTGGGGGCCGATCCGGGAAGTCGCAAAACTCTTCGCCGGCATCTTCGTCTGCATCATCCCGGTGCTGTCGATGTTGCAGGCGGGCAAGGACGGCGCCTTCGCGGCGCTGGTCGGGCTCGTCACCCATGCCGATGGCAGCGCCAACACGGCGGCCTATTTCTGGCTGACCGGCCTGCTCTCCTCCTTCCTCGACAACGCTCCGACCTATCTCGTCTTCTTCGAGCTGGCGGGCGGCGATCCGCAGGCGCTGATGACGACGGGCGCGCTGACGCTGGCGGCGATCTCGGCCGGCGCGGTCTTCATGGGCGCGAACACCTATATCGGCAACGCGCCGAATTTCATGGTCTATGCCATCGCCAAGGACCGGAAGGTCGCGATGCCGAGCTTCTTCGGCTACATGCTCTGGTCGGGTGCGATCCTGATCCCGCTCTTCATCGTCCAGACCTTTCTCTTCTTCATTTAGGCCGCCCGGCCGGCACGTCTTCCCGGATCTTCGCCGAGAACAGCGGATCGTCGGGCGATAGCGTGCGGGCGTGCTCCCCGATGCGGGCGCGGCGCACGAGTTCGGTGAGCGGGATATCCTGCCGGATCGCGCCGATGCTCTGGAGATAACCCGGCAGATAGCCGGAAGCGAGTACGCGCGGATCGAGCGGCAGCGAGAACGCCCAGCCCGGCGAGACGCTGTTGACCAGATGGAAGACCACGGTCGTGCAGTTGGTCGTCAGCGTGTTGTACCAGCGCGGCTCGATGGCGAGCTGGTTGATGTCGGCGATATAGGCGATGAGGAGGTCGCGCGCCTGCTGCGCCGAGGCGGTGAGGCGGAAGAGCCTGGCATCCTCGCGCCGCGCATGGGTGCGCAAGACTAC
This sequence comes from Bosea sp. (in: a-proteobacteria), assembly GCF_023953965.1. Taxonomy (NCBI): domain Bacteria; kingdom Pseudomonadati; phylum Pseudomonadota; class Alphaproteobacteria; order Hyphomicrobiales; family Alloboseaceae; genus Allobosea; species Allobosea sp. Next base: position 891,088 of record NZ_JAMLIX010000001.1, on the reverse strand, counting down.
GATGTCGCGCTCGTCGGCGGCGACATAGGCCATCTCGTAGCTGCGGAAGAAGCCGGCGAGCGCCGACCACTCCTCGCCCTTCTCGCGCCTGACCTCGATCGAGACGACGAGCGGCACCGAATCCGAGAAGGTGAAGGAGACCATCAGATGCGCGATCGCCTCGCCCGACCAATAGGTCAGGAAGATATCGGCGCCGGTGATCGCCGAAAGGTCATAGCCCCGCGTCTCCCAGCGCTGGTCGTAATCGTCTTCCGTGCGCCAGCGGAAATGGCGCAGGTTCGTGACCGTCAGCGCATCGCCCTCGCGCGCGATCTGCGGCAGCCGCGCAAGCTCGGGGATCCAGTCGCGCTCATGCGAGGGCTTGAAGCCGCTCCACCAGGTGAGGAGCCCGGCGAAGACCGCGGCGAAGCCGAGCGGCAGGCGCGCATCGCCCGTCCAGATGCCGATGAGCCCGGCGAGCGCCGCGAAGCCAAAGCCGGCCGCGCCGATGATCGCGCTCGCGCCCGTCAGGCGAAACAGGAGGAAGCCCGCCCCCCAGAGCGCTGCACCGAGAACGACGAGGGTGAGAAGGAGTTTCAGCACGACGAGGAAGAGGCGGCCCATGGCCGCCTCTTAACACGGTCCGCGGGGTTTTGTTTCAGGCCGCGATCGAGGTCGTCGGCGCGGCCGCTTTCACGGCGTCGTCGACATGGTCCTCGAACCTGGCGAAGTTCTCGGTGAACATGCCGACGAGGTTCTTCGCGGTCTCGGCGAAGGCGGCTTTGTCGGCCCAGGTCTTCACCGGATAGAGGATGTGCGGCTCGACACCGGGCACCGAGCTCGGCACCGCGAAGCCGAAATAGGGGTCGCGGCGGAAATCGGCGCGGTTGAGCGAGCCGTCGAGCGCGGCCGAGAGCAGCCGGCGCGTCACCCGGATCGGCATGCGCCGGCCGGTGCCGTATCTGCCGCCGGTCCAGCCGGTGTTCACCAGCCAGCAATCGACATGGTGCTTGGCGATGAAGTCGCGCAGCAGATTGGCGTATTCCGACGGGTGCCGCGGCAGGAAGGGCGAGCCGAAGCAGGTCGAGAACTCGGGCTCGACGCCGGTGAGCCCCCGCTCCGTGCCGGCGACCTTGGCGGTGTAGCCGGAGAGGAAATGGTACATCGCCTCCGCCGGGGTGAGCTTGGCGATCGGCGGCATCACGCCGAAGGCGTCGGCGGTCAGCATCACGATGTTCTTCGGGATGCCGGCGCGGCCGGTGCGCGAGGCGTTGGGGATGAAGTCGAGCGGATAGGCCGAGCGGGTGTTCTCGGTCTTGCTCTGGTCGTCGAAATCGACCTCGCGCGTCAGCGGATCCATCACGATGTTCTCGAGCACCGTGCCGAAGCGCAGGGAGGCTGCGTGGATCATCGGCTCGGCCTCGGCCGAGAGGCGGATCGTCTTGGCGTAGCAGCCGCCCTCGAAGTTGAAGATGCCGTCCTTCGACCAGCCATGCTCGTCGTCGCCGATCAGCGTGCGCTCGGGATCGGCCGAGAGCGTGGTCTTGCCGGTGCCGGAAAGGCCGAAGAAGATCGCCGAATCGTCCTTGGAGCCGACATTGGCCGAGCAGTGCATCGGCACCACGCCCTTGGCCGGCAGGGTGTAGTTCAGATAGGTGAAGACCGATTTCTTCATCTCGCCGGCATAGGCCGAGCCGCCGATCAGCACGATCTTGCGGGTGAAGTCGATGGCGACCACGGTCTCGCTGCGGCAGCCGTGGCGGGCCGGATCGGCCTTGAAGCCCGGCAGGTCGACGATCGTCAGCTCGGGTACGTAAGCATCGATCTCGTCGCGCGCCGGGCGGATCAGCAGGTTGCGGATGAACAGCGAATGCCAGGCGAGCTCGGTATAGACGCGGGCCTTGACGCGATGGGCCGGATCGGCGCCGCCATAGAGGTCCTGCGCGAACAGCTCCCGGCCCTCGGCGTAAGCCTGGAAATCGGCGAGCAGCGTGGCGAAATGCTCAGGGCTCATCGCCCGGTTGTTGTCCCACCAGACGGTGCTCTCGGTCAGGGCGTCGCGCACCGTGAACTTGTCCTTGGGCGAGCGGCCGGTGTGGCTGCCGGTATCGGCGCACAGCGCCCCGCCCCGCGCGAGCCGGGATTCGCCGCGGGTGAGCGCCTCCTCGTAGAGCTGCGGCGCCTCCAGGTTCCAGTGCACGGCCTTCAGCTTGCGGAAGCCGAAGCCCTCGGCGCCGTGGGCGGCGTTGAACTGACCGATATTCTCCACTGGATTCCTCCGGAGGCCGCTCTTGCCGTCGGCGGCCCGTTGTCTTCACGAATGCGCAAGGGCCGCTGGCGGGGCCGCTTGCGTCGAAGGGTGCGGCCGATCAAGGCCAGCATGGTCTTTACGGCGATGCGGCTTTTCGCTCAAGCGGTCGGCAGCGTCCGGCCGCGCGCCGGCGCTCCTTAAATCGCTTGAATCTCACCCTGTGGTAAATCGCCGCGCGCCTTTACGGCGAGCTTCGCCAGGACGTCCCTGAGGCTGGCGGGACCGTCGACGGAGGCCGGGAAGGGCAGGCGCAGCGCCGTGCTGCCGAGCGCCATGTCGAGCCCGTCCGGATCGAGCCCGATCGCGCGCCACGCTCCCGTCTTCGCGCCGATGAGCCGCGTCGCATAAAGCCCGATCGCCTCGGCATGGTCTTCGTTCATGTGCTCCACCGCGCCCTCTTCGACCTCCGCCAGCGCGGCGGCATGGGCCGGGTCGCTCTTGAGATCGGCCGGCGTCGGCGCGAAGGCGCGGGCGAAGCCGCCATTGAGGCTCGCGCCCTCGATCTCCAGGGCGAAGAAGGCGAAATCCGGGAAATCGGCATAGAGCGCCGCCTTCGGCTGGCGCGCCAGATAGCGCCGGCGGATGCGCAGCCCCTCCTCGCTCTCGCGCACGACCTTGCGGGCACGGACCTTCAGCGTGATGCGCGCATGGGCGAGCGGGTCGCCCTTGCCGCCGGGCGAGATCAGGAGCGAGGCGCGCGGATCGGCGGCGAGATGGCCGGTATGGGCGGCAAGCCCCGAGACCAGGATGACCGGCGTGCCGTCGATGTCGGTGGCGAGCCCGACGAGGCTGGCGAAGGGATGGCCGTCGGGGCCGAGCGTGGCGAGCGTTGCCGAGCGCGCCCCGCGCAGCAGGCCCTTCGCCTCGGCCCGCACGGCCTCGTCCATCGGCTGAATCACGTCCTTGCCGTCCCTGGCCATGGAACCTCCTCCCGCTTTCCGGCTTGTCGATTTTGAGGACATAGGCAAATCGCCACGCCCCGGCTAGATTGCCGCCACGCTTTGGCCCCTCTCGCGCGAGAGGGGAACCCGTTTGTCGCAACCAGACCAAGAGATGAAAGCCCTATGCCAACGATCGCGCTGGTCGACGACGACCGCAACATCCTGACGTCGGTTTCGATCGCCCTCGAAGCCGAGGGCTATCGCATCATGACCTATACCGACGGCGCCTCGGCGCTGGACGGGCTGAAGCAGAACCCGCCCGACCTCGCCATCTTCGACATCAAGATGCCGCGCATGGACGGCATGGAGCTGCTGCGGCGGTTGCGCCAGAAATCCGACCTCCCCGTCATCTTCCTGACCTCGAAGGACGAGGAGATCGACGAGCTGTTCGGCCTGAAGATGGGGGCCGACGACTTCATCCGGAAGCCGTTCTCGCAGCGCCTCCTGGTCGAGCGCGTCAAGGCGATCCTGCGCCGGGCCGGCGCCAAGGATGCAACCGTCGCCGCCCGCAGCGAGGACGCCAAGGCGCTGGAGCGCGGCCTGCTGCGCATGGATCCGGAGCGCCACACCTGCACCTGGCGCGGCGAGCCGGTGACGCTCACCGTCACCGAGTTCCTGATCCTGCAGTCGCTGGCGCAGCGCCCCGGCGTGGTCAAAAGCCGCAACGCCCTGATGGACGCCGCCTATGACGACGAGGTCTATGTCGACGACCGCACCATCGACAGCCACATCAAGCGCCTGCGCAAGAAGTTCAATCAGGTCGATCCCGATTTCGACATGATCGAGACGCTCTACGGTGTGGGCTATCGCTTCAAGGAAGTCTGAAGGCAAGGAAGACGCCGCCGTCTTCCCGAGCGGAAAGCAAGCCGCAGCCATGGCAACCGTCGACAACGAGGCCAGAGCGTCAACATCGCCCGCAGGCTGGCGCGCCGCCTTACGCCGCCGCGCCGGCCTCGCCTGGCGCCGGCTGGCACGGGCGGTCTCGCTGCGGGCAGCGTCCAGCCTGACGCGGCGCATCCTCGTCCTCAATCTCGGCGGCCTCGTCGCGCTGCTGATCGGCTTTCTCTACCTCAACCAGTTCCGCGAGGGGCTGATCGAGGCGCGCGTCCAGAGCCTGCTGACGCAAGGCGAGATCATCGCCGGCGCGATCGCCGCCTCCGCCACGGTGGAGATCGACACGATCACCATCGACCCCGACAAGCTGCTCCAGCTCCAGGCCGGCGAGAGCGCCGGCATCGCCGAGGATCCGCTCGATTTCTCGATCAATCCCGAGAAGGTCGCCCCGCTGCTGCGCCGGCTGGTGACGCCGACCAAGACCCGTGCGCGGGTCTACGACAAGGACGGCATGCTCACCATCGATTCGCGCAGCCTCTATTCGCGCGGCGACGTCCTGCGCCTCGATCTGCCCCGCGTCGGCGAGCCCGACGAGCCGCCGCTGCTCGAGCGCACCTGGAACATGCTGCGCCACCGGCTCGGCCGCGCGGATCTCCCGGCCTATGACGATTTCGAGAACGCCAACGGAAAATCCTATCCGGAGGTTGCCCGTGCCTTGAACGGCGCGCCGGCGAGCGTGGTGCGCGTCAACACCCGCGGCCAGACCATCGTTTCGGTGGCGGTGCCGGTGCAGCGCTTCCGCACGGTGAAGGGCGCGCTCCTGCTCTCCACGCAAGGGGGAGACATCGATGCGGTGATCGCCTCCGAACGCTTCGCCATCTTCCAGGTCTTCGCGGTCGCCGCGGGCGTGATGATCGTGCTCTCGATCCTGCTCGCCGGCACCATCGCCGAGCCGATCCGCAAGCTCGCGGATGCCGCCCAGCGCGTGCGCCGCGGCGTCAAGTCGCGCGAGCAGATCCCGGATTTCAGCAGCCGCCACGACGAGATCGGCCATCTCTCCGGCACGCTGCGCGAGATGACCCGGGCGCTCTACAGCCGCATCGAGGCGATCGAGAGTTTCGCCGCCGATGTCGCCCACGAGCTGAAGAACCCGCTGACCTCGCTGCGCAGCGCCGTCGAGACCCTGCCGCGCGCCCGTAACGAGGAATCGCGCGCGCGCCTGCTCGCGGTGATCCAGCACGACGTGCGCCGGCTCGACCGGCTGATCTCCGACATCTCCGACGCCTCGCGGCTCGATGCCGAACTCGCCCGCAACGATTCAGCCCCCGTCGACGTGGCGCAGGTGCTCGCCGCCGTGGTGGCGATCCAGAACGAGACGCGCCGCGAGGGCCAGGCCAGGATCGAGCTGAGCAGCGACCGGCGCAGCCAGCGCCCGGGCGACGACGCCTTCCTCGTGCTCGGCCACGATTCCCGCATCGGCCAGGTCCTGGTCAACCTGATCGACAACGCCCGCTCCTTCTCAGCCCCCGACAAGCCGGTGAAGGTCGTGCTCTCGCGCGTCGCCAACGACGTGCTGGTCACCGTCGAGGACGAGGGGCCGGGCATCGAGCCGCATGCGCTCGAACGCGTCTTCGAGCGCTTCTACACCGACCGCCCGAACGAGGGCTTCGGCCAGAACTCGGGGCTCGGCCTCTCGATCTCGCGCCAGATCGTCGAGGCGCATCGCGGCTCGATCCGGGCCGAGAACCGACTCGGCCCCCTCGGCCCCGACGGCGAGGCGCCGCGGCTGGGCGCCCGTTTCATCGTCTGCCTGCCGGCGGCCCATCCCCATGCGACCTGAGGCGAAAACCCGCATCCATGCCACCGTCGTCGCGATCGGCGAGGCGGGCATCCTGGTCCGCGGCGCCTCCGGCAGCGGCAAGTCGTCGCTGGCGCTGGCGCTGATCGGGCTTGCCCGGCAGGCCGGCCGCTTCGCCAGGCTCGTCGCCGACGACCGGGCGGAACTGGCGGTGAGCGGCGGCCGGCTGATCGCGCGCCCGGTCGCGCCGCTGGCAGGCATCGTCGAGCGGCGTGGGCTGGGCCTCACGCCCGAGCCTCATATCGCGGCGGTCGTGGTCAGGCTCCTCGTCGATCTTGCGCAAGAGGAGCCGGCGCGGATGCCGGAACCGGAGGACCTCGTCGACACTCTCGCGGGCATCGACCTGCCGCGCCTGCGCCTGACGGGACGCGCCGGCGACGAGCGGCTCGCGCTTGCCGCCCTCGACTTGTTTACAGAGCCGGGCGGCTGACCATGATTTTGCCGGCTTTGACATAGGACAGCTTGCACATATCTCGCTCCTGCCGCATAAACCGCGACCTTCTCCGGGCGCTTGTGGCGCTCTGCGGTGCTGGATTGAATGATCGGACTGGTCCTTGTGACGCATGGGCATCTCGCGACGGAGTTCCGCGCCGCGCTCGAGCACGTCGTCGGCCCCCAGAAGAGCCTCGCCACCATCGCCATCGCCCCCGATGACGACATGGAGAGCCGCCGCCGCGACATCATCGCCGCCGTCGAGGCGGTCGAGGCCGGGGCCGGCGTCATCATCCTGACCGACATGTTCGGCGGCACGCCCTCCAACCTCGCGATCTCGGTGATGGAGCCCGGCCGCGTCGACGTCGTCGCCGGCGTCAACCTGCCGATGCTGATCAAGCTCGCCAGCGTGCGCGAGGAGAAGACCCTCGACGAAGCCGTCACCTGCGCGCAGGATGCGGGGCGGAAATACATCACCGTCGCCAGCCGCGTGCTGGCCGGCAAGTAACCGCGCGGAGAGGTGCGGGATGGACGAGGACTGCGACTGCCCCGAGATCGAGATTCCCGCCGGCGCCCTCTACGGCGAATTCCAGATCGTCAACAAGAAGGGGCTGCACGCCCGCGCCACGGCGAAATTCGTGCAATGCGCCTCCCGCTATGATGCCGACATCACGGTGAGCCGCTGTGGCGAGACGGTCGGCGCGACCTCGATCATGGGCGTGCTGACGCTTGGCGCCGGCATCGGCTCGACGATCACCATCGTCGCCGCGGGCGCGGAAGCGAAGCCGGCGCTCGACGCGCTCGCGGCGCTGATCGCCGACAGGTTCGGCGAGGGCGAATGACGCGCCGCCGGCCCCGCGCTTAGATCATCGCGCGCACTGCCGAACGCGGTAACGACGATCTATCCCATTGTCGGATAATCGGATTCTTCCGGAAAGTGGAATCCATCTTTCGGTCCGATGCTCGCGCGGCGCGGAAGCGGAAATCCCGTTGGATCGGGATGATCTTGCTCGGCAACACGCCGGGCCGCCCCGGGCTTGACCCGGAATCCATGCCGGAGCGCTCGCCGGATAGGTCCGGGCATGGATCCCGGCTCTGCGCCTCGCTGCGGCCGGGATGGTCCGCTGCTCCGGCAAAACGGCATGCTCATGCCCTCTCGGCGCGCACGGGTAATTTCGCTTTATCGTACGGGTTTTACAACTTATGCACGAAATTTCAATTTATCACTGGCGGAATCCCGTCAAGACTGTCATGGATGAGCGCTGCCGGCAGAAGTAAGACGAAGGCATTTTACGCCGGCTGACGGCCGGCAGAAGCATGGTGCTTCGATACTGCTGAGAATTGCCGCGATCATAAGGCCTCGAGTTGCGGATCATACCGGGATGCCTCTTCGGCAGGATCCAATACATGGCCGGTTCTATACCGGGCGTTTGATTATACTCTCGCCATAAGCGCTTGCGATATGGTGGATTCCCTGTGATAATCCAAAAAGGATCTCATGATCCCAGGTAGACTGGTTTTTTCGACGCATCGGAGGAAGCGGGGCCGGGGGGCAGCGCGATGCTGACGCTTGCTTCAAGCGACAGGGAGCGCGCGGGTGCCCGAATCTATTTTTGAGAGCCTTGCTCATGTGGATGCCGCAATGCTCGGCAGCATGATCAAGCCGGATCTGGTGCGTCAGTTCGATTGGGCAGCGACATCGGCCGGCCCGATCGAGCAATGGCCCGAACCGCTCAGGCATGCGGCGCGCTTCGCGCTTCTGTCGGCCGAGCCCATGGCGGTGCTGCTCGGACGGGAAGGGCTCATCGTCTGCAACGATGCGGTGCATCACCTGTTCGGCGCCCATTACGCCGGTTCGCTGGGCAAGCCGATCGAGGCGGTGTTCCCGGACTACGCCGCCTTCTGCCGCGAGGCGATCGACCTGTGCTTCGACGGGATCGGCAGCCAGTTCGACGACGAGCCGATGCGGATGTACCGCAACGGCGCGTGGGAGACCGCCTGGTTCCATGTCTGCTTCACCCCGCTCGCCGACGTGAACGGCACCGTCTCGGGCGTGCTCCTGAACATCAGCGAGACGACGGCCTCCGTGCTCGCCCTGCGCGATGCCCGCAACTCGCGCGAACGCCTCGAGATCGCGCTGGATGCCGGCGGCATCATCGGCACCTGGGATCTCGACGTCGCGGCGAACCGGCTGACCTGCGACGAACGCTTCGCCCGGCTTTTCGGCATGGGCGCGGAAACCGGCCGCGCCGGGATCAACAACAATGCGCTCGCCGGCCTCGTGCATCTGGACGACAGGGCACGCGTGCGCAACGCGCTCGCCGAAACCGTCCGCACCGGGGTCGACTACAAATGCCGCTACCGGATCATCACGGCGCAGGGGGATACGCGCTGGTGTTTCGATGCGGGCCGGGCGGTGCGCGACGAGAGCGGCGCGATCGTCAAGCTGTGCGGGGTCGTCATCGACCTCACCAGCCAGATCGCCGCCGAGGATGCCCTGGCGGACAGCGAAAGGCGCTTCCACGGACTGATCGAATCGATCCCCCAGATCGTCTGGAGCGCCGATCGTGAGGCGCGGCACGACTATTTCAACGCGCGCTGGAACGAGTTCACGGGGCTCGATCCGACCAGGCTGGACGCAGCCGCCTGGGAGAAGCTGGTCCACCCGGAGGACTGGCCGCGCGTGTCGCAGCGCTGGAGCGAATGCGTCGCGACCGGCCTGCCCTATGATATCGAATACCGGTTTCTCCATCATTCCGGGCAATATCGCTGGCTTCGCGTGATGGCGCTGCCGGTGCGCGGCGCCGATGGCGAGATCATGCGCTGGTACGGCACCTCCACCGATATCGAGGAGAGCAAGGCCATCGAAATGGAGCGCGAGCTCGTCGCCGACGAGCTGGAGCACCGGATCAGGAACCTGTTCGCGCTGGTCAACGGCCTGGTCACGCTGTCGGCGCGGGAGGACGCCGCCTCCGCGGCCTTCGCGGATCGGTTCCGGCGCCGTCTTTCGGCCCTGCACAAGGCGCATGAGTTCATCCGCGGCCGTGCGCCCGTCCATACGGGGGCGAAGTCCGTCCAGGCGCTCGCCCGGGCCATTCTCGCACCCTATGACGACCATGGGCGCATCGCGATCATGGGCGAGGATGTGACGCTGCAGGACCATCTGGTCACGCCGCTGGCGCTGGTCTTTCACGAGCTTGCGACCAATTCCGCCAAATACGGGGCCCTGGCGAGCGATGGCGGTTCGCTGTCCCTGACCTTCCGCTGCGCCGACGAGAAGACCATGCTCAGCTGGGTGGAGGCCGAGGTTGCGGCGCGCTGCCTCGAGGCCGACGGCGGCGGCTTCGGCTCGAAGCTGCTGACCCAGACCATCGAGCGCCAGCTCAAGGGACGTTTCTCGCGCGCGGTGACACCGGCGGGGCTGTCCTTCGAGATGGAGATACCGACCTGACCGATCCCGCCCGCCCGTCCGGGCACCGCCTTCAGCCTTCGGGGACCGGCGCCTCGGCGGCGATGAGCCCTTGCGCCTTCAATTCGCGCCAGAGCGCGGCCGGCACCGGCCGCGCGACGAGATCGAGATTGCGCCGGACCTCCTGCGGCGTGACGGCGCCGAGCACGATCGTCGCGACCGCCGGGTGCGCCGCGCAGAAGGCGAGCGCCGCCTGCGGCAGCGCCACGCCATGGGCGGCGCAGATCGCCTCGATGCGGGCGACGCGCGCCATGACCGCGGGCGGCGCCGGCTCGTAGTTGTAGAAGGCGCCGGGTTTCGCGCCGGTCGCCAGGATGCCGGAGTTGAAGACGCCGGCCAGCATCACCGCGATCTTTTTCTCCAGCGCCAGCGGCAGGAATGCGGCGAGCGCACCCTGTTCCAGCAGCGAGTAGCGGCCGGCCAGCATCATCACGTCGAAATCGCCGGCCTGCGCGAAGCGCACGCACATCTGCGCCTCGTTGACGCCGACGCCGATCGCCTTGACCGCGCCTGAGGCGCGCAGCTTCTCCAGCGCGCGATAGGCCCCCTCCATCGCCTCGGTGAAGCGCTGCTCCACGCCCGCGCCATGGGTCCAGGCATCGACGTCGTGGATCAGCAGGATGTCGACATGGTCGGTGCCGAGCCTGAGCAGCGACTGTTCGAGGGAGCGCATGGCGCCGTCATAGGAATAGTCGAACACCGCCGGATGGGGCAGGCCGCCGGCATAGCCCGAGCCGTCGTGCTTCTGCGCCCCCGCCTGCATCCAGCGGCCGACCTTGGTCGAGAGGATCACGCGCTCGCGCGGCAGGCTGCGCAGCGCGGCGCCGATGCGGTGCTCGGAGAGGCCATGGCCGTAGAGCGGCGAGGTGTCGACGAGGGTGATGCCGGCGGCAAGCGCGGCGCGCACCGTCTCCTGCGCCGTCACCTCGTCGAGATGGCCGTAGAGGTCGCCGAGCGGCGCGCCGCCGAAGCCGATCAGGCTGGGCGCGAGGCCGGCGAAAGGGCGGCCCGGCGGGACGGGAGCGGAAAGATCGGTCGCGTTCGCCATGGGGAGCAGCCTTGGGACGAGGACCGGCAGGGTCGCGGATCGGCGCTGGGCGCGCAAGCCCCGAAGGCCTGTCGAGCGCCTGAAGCATTGCCGGATCACCGGCGTCGGCGTAGCAGGGGCACGCGGTCCCGCTCCGGCCGCGCCGGAGGCCGTGCATGACGCTTCGTCCCGATACGCTGGCGATGACAGCCGTCCTCGCCATGCTGACGGCGCTCGGCCCGCTCTCGACCGATTTCTACCTGCCGTCGCTGCCGGAGATCGTGCGGGTGATGGAGACCGATGTCGCCGGTGCGCAGGCGACGCTCTCCTCCTTCCTGTTCGGCTTCGCCGCCGGGCAGATCGTCTGGGGGCCGCTGTCCGACCGGCTCGGACGCCGGCCGGTTCTGCTGGCGGGGCTTTCCCTGTTCGGACTGGCGACGCTGGCCTGCGCCTTCGCGCCCTCGATCGGCGCGCTGACGCTGGCGCGGGCGGTTCAGGCGCTCGGTGCCTCGGGGCCGATCGTGCTCGGCCGCGCCATGGTGCGCGACCTCTATGACGGAACGCGCGCCGGGCGCGAGCTCGCCCGCATGGGCATGATCATGGGGCTGGTGCCGGCGGTGGCGCCGGTGATCGGCGGCGTGCTGCAGACCGCCTTCGGCTGGCGCTCGACCTTCCTCGCCTCGCTCGTCTTCGGGCTGGCGCTCGCCGTCCTCATCGCCACGGTGATGCCGGAGACGCTACGCGCCCGCTCGTCGCAGCCTTTGTCCCTCGTGAGCATTTTCCGTGGCTTCGGGACGCTGCTGCACCACCGCGCCTTCCGTGTCTATGTGGCGCTGACGGCGCTGGCCTATGCGGGGCTCTTCGCCTTCATCTCGGGCTCGTCCTTCGTGCTGATCGGCGTCTACGGGCTGACGCCGGTCGAATACGGCTTCTCCTTCGGCTTCGCCGTGCTCGGCTACATCACCGGCACGATCATCGCCCAGCGTCTGGTCGGGCGGCGCGGCATGGACGGGGTGATCGCCATCGGCGTCGCCTGCCTCGCCGGGGGCGGGCTTTCCATGCTGGCCGGGGTCCTGACCGGCTTCGGCGGAGCGGCCGGCGTCGTCGTGCCGATGGCGCTCTATGCCTGCGGGGTGGGGCTCACCATGCCGCAGGCCCAGGCCTCGGCGATGATGCCCTTTCCGGACCGGGCGGGCGCCGCCTCCTCCTTCAACGGGCTGTGCCAGATGCTGCTCTCGGCCTGCGTCGGGCTTCTCGTCGGCCATCTCCTGAAGAACGCGGCGCTGCCGCTGCCGCTGGTGATGTCGGCGCTGGGCGTGGCGTCGCTGGTGATGTTCCACGCGACGCGGGACATCCGGGCGGCGAAAAGCTGAAGAGCCTGCCGCTCAGCCGCCGAACAGCCGCTCGAGGAAGTTGCGCTCCTGCGGCGCCGGCGGAACCCAGGCCCGGTCGCCGGCCGGCTGGACCGGCGCGGCGGGACTGCGCGCATCGGCGACCGGCGCGCCGTCGCCGATCGGCTTCGGCGCGCCTTGCCAGAAGCCGCCGGGCAGCGGCACCGGCTGCGCGCCGACATGGGCCGCCTTCATGTATTTGCCCCAGATCTCGGCCGGCAAGCCGGAGCCGGTGACGCGCCTCATCGCCGAATTGTCGTCGTTGCCGACCCAGACGGCCGTGACCAGCCGCCCGGTGAAGCCGACGAACCAGGCGTCGCGATAGTCCTGCGTCGTGCCCGACTTGCCGCCGACCTCCCAGCCGGGCAGGTTGACCTTGCTGCCGGTGCCGCCGGTCATCACCGCATGGAACATGGTGTTCATCATGGAAACCGTCTGCGGCTGGATCACCGGGCCGAAACTGTTCGCCTTGCGGGCATAGACGACCTTGCCGGCGGTGGAGCGGACCTCGCGGATCACGTAAGGCAGCACCGACTGGCCGCCATTGGCGAACGAGGCATAGGCCGCCGTCAGCTCGAGCGGCGTCACCTCCGAGGTGCCGAGCGCCAGCGACAAATTGGCCTGCAGGGGCGAGGTGACGCCGAGCCGCTGGGCCGTGCGCACCACCTCGCGCGGCGTGACCTCCTGGATCAGGCGGGCCGCGACGGTGTTGAGCGAATGCTGCATCGCGGTCCGCAGCGTCACCGGGCCGCGATAGCTGCGGGTATAGTTCTCCGGTTCCCAGCCCTTGATCGAGAACGGGGCGTCGTCGCGGATCGTATCCGGCGTCATGCCCTTCTCGATCGCCGTGAGATAGACGAAGGGCTTGAAGGACGAGCCCGGCTGGCGGTGGGCGGCGGTGGCGCGGTTGAACTGGCTCTTGGTGTAGTCGCGCCCGCCGATCAGGGCGCGGATCGCCCCGTCCGGCGCGAGCGAGACCAGCGCGCCCTGCGAGGCGTTGAGCTTGGACCCCTGCGCGGAGAGCGCATCGACTAGGATTGTCTCGGCCGAGCCCTGGAGCTTCGTGTCGATCGTGGTGAGCACGGTGACGTCGCCCTCGACCGCGCCGATGAAATCGTCGAGCACGTCCATGACGTAGTCGGCGGCGTAGTTGACCGAGCCAGCGCCGATGCGCTCGGGCACCTCGGCCGGCGCCGTCAGCGCGGCCTTGGCCGCGGCCTGCGTGATGAAGCCCTGATCGGCCATCGCGGCGATGACGAGCTGGGCGCGCTTCTCCGCCGCGTCGGGGTTGCGGTTGGGGGCGAGCCGCGACGGCGCCTGGACGAGGCCGGCGAGCATCGCCGCTTCCGCGATCGTCACCGCGCGCGCCGACTTGTTGAAATAGCGCTGCGCCGCCGCCTCCACGCCATAGGCGCCGGAGCCGAAATAGACGCGGTTGAGATAAAGCTCGAGGATCTGGTCCTTGCTGTAGGTGCGCTCCAGCCAGAGCGCCAGGATCGCCTCCTGGATCTTGCGGGCGGCGGTGCGCTCCTGCGTCAGGAACAGGTTCTTGGCGAGCTGCTGGGTCAGCGTCGAGCCGCCCTGCGCCACCCCGCGCCCGCGCAGATTGGTGACGAGCGCGCGGGTGATGCCGATCGGGTCGATGCCGAAATGGTCGTAGAAGCGCCGGTCCTCGATCGCGACGAAGGCGCGCGGCAGATAGGGCGGCACCTCGCCGATGGTGATGCTGCGCCCGCCGGTCTCGCCGCGATTGGCCAAGAGCGAGCCGTCGGCGGCGAGGATCGCGATGTTCGGCGGCCGCTTCGGCACGGTGAGCTGGTCGATCGGCGGCAGTTGCGAGGCGTGATAGGCGATCAGCCCCCCGAGCCCGATGACGCACCACAGGCCAAGCACCATCGTCCAGTAGAACAGCCCGCCGAGGAAGGAGCGCCGCTTCCGCCCGCGGCGCTTGCCGCCGCCTCCGCCGCCGTGCTTGCCGCGCTTGGGCGGGTTGCGCAGCGGCCGGCTCGGCTCGGGCCGGGCCGGGGCGGCGCTGAAGCGGGTGGGGCGGTCGTCTGGAGAAAGGCGCATGTCACCATCCGCATGGCCTTCGCCACGCTCATGAGCAAAGGAGGGCTCGCGGCGCTCGCCTCGTGCAATCCGGTCGTTCATCCTGCCCCGTTTCGGCCGCCATGCCGCCTCGCGATGCGGTCAGGTCACTCAGGATTCAAACATGGCGCTTTTAAGGGTTCGTAAAGCCTGCCATGCGGCTTCAGGCCAGCAGCCGTCGCGGGAACGTGATCCGGCTTGCAAACGCGCAAGCGAATCTTCGTCGATTTGGATATTGTGCAAAATGGACCGACTTGCCTAAAAGCGCGACACACGATCATTCTTCCGCAAACCGCGAACCAAGGACCCCGCATGCAGATTCTCTCCCGCTTCGAGCCCTATGCCCTCGCCCTGCTGCGCATCGCCACAGCGCTGACCTTCATCTCGCACGGCACGCAGAAGCTGTTCGGCTTTCCGGCCGCGGCAACCTCGAGCCTGCCGGCCGTGGCGTCGCTGCCCTGGGTTGCGGGCGTGCTCGAGGTCTTCGGCGGCGCGCTTGTCCTGGTCGGCTTCCTGACCCGTCCGACGGCCTTCGTCTTGTCGGGCCTGATGGCCGCCGCCTACTGGATGGCCCATGGCCCGCGCAGCTTCTTTCCGCTGCTGAACGGCGGCGAGGCGGCGATGCTGTTCTGCTTCATCTTCCTCTACATCGCCACGGCTGGTCCCGGCGCCTTCGCGCTCGAAAACCGCAAGGGCTGAGGGCTCCGACACGAAAAAGGCCCGCTTCCGGCAAGGAGGCGGGCCTTTTTCGATGAATGCACAGGCCGCTCAGACCGCGGCCGAGATCCAGCGCGAGAGATCGCTCTTGGGCGCGGCGCCGACCTTCTGCGAGGCGAGCTTGCCGTCCTTGAACAGCATCAGCGTCGGGATCGAGCGGATGCCGAACTGGGCCGGGACCTGCTGATTCTCGTCGACGTTCATCTTGACGATCTTGACCTTGCCCTGAAGCTCGGTGGCGATCTCCTCGAGCGCCGGGCCGATCATGCGGCAGGGGCCGCACCATTCCGCCCAGAAATCGACGACGACCGGCTCGGACGCCTTCAGCACGTCGGCCTCGAAGCTCTGATCGGTTACCTTGCTCGTTGCCATGACCGGCTGCCTTTCGGGTTTCAGCGGGCGGCGAAGCCGCCCTTCGCCAGCGAAGCTATGAACGCCGACCCCTCCGGTCAAGGCGCGCGCGCCGCAAGGGGGAGGCGCGTCACGACCCGCCCGAAACCAGGCTCGCCCCGACATTGACCGCCATCGCCAGGATCGAGGTGTTGAAGATGAAGGCCATGACCGAATGCGCCAGCACGACGCCGCGCGCCTGGCGCGTGGTCACGCCGACGTCGGAGGTCTGCGAGGTGCAGCCGATCGTATAGGCGAAATACAGGAAATCGACATAGGCCGGCTCGGTCTCGCCGGGAAAATCGAGGCAGGGCTCGGCCTTGCCGCCGCGATAGTAGAGGCCGGCATAGTGCAGCGTGAAGAAGGCGTGCAGCAGCGCCCAGGAGCAGAGGATCGTGACGGCGCCGAGCGCCAGATGCGCGCCGCGCACCTCCGCCGGCTCGGCCCCGATGCCGGTGAGCTGGATCACGATGGCCGCGAGGCTCGCGCTCGTGGCGAGGCAGGCGATGACGAGGATGGCGAGCGCGCCTTCGTCCTCCCTTCCGGCGCGGGCCCGGATCTCGTCGACCGTTTCGCCGAATATCGTGGCGGCGAGCAGGCTCAGATAGGCGATCGCGCCGACATCCCAGGCGACGAGCAGCCGCGTCGCCGAGCGCCAGTCGCCCGGCAGCAGCAAGGCGGGCAGAGCGCCGGCGACGAGCGCCGCCAGCAGGCGCGGGCGAAGGGTGAGCGAGCGCGGCAGGAGCTTCATGGCGGAGGATCCATCGGCGGCGCGGCGAGGCCTGCGAGCGCGGCGTCGAGCCGGGCCGCGTCGAGCTCGAAGCAGGAAAGGCTCGCTGTATAGATCACCAGCGCCCTGACTGCCCGGCCCGGATAGATCTCCCGCATCAGCGCGGCATAGGCGGCAAGCTGCGCGATCGTCGCGGGCGGAATCGCATCCGCCTCGCGCGGGGGCCGGGCGGAGGTCTTGAAATCGGCGACGATGACGCTTTCCGCCGTCACCGCCAAGCGGTCGATCCGCCCGGAGACGGCGCGCGGCTCGCCATCCGGCAGCCGGATCGAACCGGCCACGGGCACTTCCGCCAGGGCGTCAGCGGCAAACAGCCCGGCAAGGGCGGGAGCTGCCAGCAGGCGCAGGGCGTCCGCGACGATGCGGACGCGCCGCTCCGGCGCCAGGGCCGCGCCGCGCGCTTCGGCGAGCGCCTGCGCCGTCGCGAGCCGGCGCGCTTCCGGAACGCCCGGCAGGATCTGCAGCAGGAGATGCGCCAGCCGGCCGGCCGCCGCCGCCTCGGCCAGGAAGGGGCCGTCGCCCGGCCGCTCCTCGCCATCGGCGGCGGAAAAGGCGCTCGACGGCTTCAGCGGCGGCAGGGGCGCGGCCTCGCGCGCGACCCGCCTGGTCAGCCAATCCGGCACGGCGACGGGCGCGGCCTCGCCCTCCGGCCGGCTCGCCTCGGTTGCCGGCACCGGCGCCGAGACCATGAAGCGCGCCGTCGCCTCCTCGCCTTCGCCGAGGAGCTTCAGGCCGGCTTCCGACTGCATCAGCCCCTGCTCGATCATCGCATACCAGCTTCCCGGCGGCGCCTCGCCCCTGGCTTGCGCACCGCAGACGATCAGCCGGTCCTCGGCGCGGGTCATCGCGACATAGAGCAGGCGGTGATGCTCCTCGACCATCTGCGCGATCACGGTTTCCTTGGCTGCGGCCGTCGCCCGGACATCCTCCGCCGCGGCCGGCGGCCAGAGCGGCACGAGCCCGCCCGGCGGCGCCGGCACGGCCAGGATCTTCGGCAGGCGCCGCGCACCGGGCTCCGGCCCCAGATCGGCGAGGATGACGACCTTCGCCTCCAGCCCCTTCGCGCCGTGCACGGTCATGACGCGGACCTCGCCGGCGCTGGCCGAGAGGTCGCGCTTCACATCCGTCGCGCTGCCGGCGACATGCTGGAGGAAGCCGGCGAGCGAAGGGCCGTAGCGGCGCTCATGGTCGAGCGCGGCGTTGAGGAAGGCGTCGAGCGCGTCGCCCGCTTCCGCGCCGAGCCGGGCGAGCGCGAGGCTGCGCCCGCCGCCGGGGCCCAGCAGATCGGCGAAGAAGCGGAACGGCCCGCAGCGCCCGGCCTCCCGCGTCCAGTGGACGAGCTTCGCCTCGGCGGCGGCATAGCGCGGCTCGCTCGCGGCGGCCTCCCGCAAGGCGGCGCGCAGCGAACCGTCGCGGCCGGGTGCGAGGCGCAGGAGATCGTCGTCGTCAAGGTCGATCAGCGGCGTCTTGAGCGCGGTGGCGAGCGTCAGGTCGTCGTCGGGCAGGAGCAGGGCGCGGCCGAGCACGATCAGGTCCTCCACCGCCGGATGCTCGGCGAGCGTCAGCCGGTCGCGGCCGGTAACGGGCACGCCGGCATCCTTCAGCGCCTTGACGATCGCCTCGAACAGGCCGCCGCGCTGGCGCAGCAGGATCATGACGTCGCCGGCCGCGAAGCGGTTGCCGAGATCGTCGCGGCCGGCATCGTGCCAGCGCCGCAGGGTGCGGGCGATGCGCAAGGCGAGCTTCACCGTGCCGCTGCGCCGCTCCGGCGCGTCGACCGGCGTCGTCCAGGCATCGGGCGCCTTGCCCGTGTCGTTGGCGGCGAGCGGCCAGATGTCGACGGTTCCGGGCGCGTTGCGGCGCACCGTGTCGTGGATCTCCGGCCGGGCCGCACCGTCGAAGACGAGGCCGCGGGCATGCTCCGGCAGGGCGAACACGGCATCGACCGCCTGCATGATGTCCGGCGCCGAGCGGAAGGAGGTGTTGAGGCTGATCGACTCGAACGCCCGCTGCGCCGCCCGGATGCGCTGGCCGAGCGCGCGGCGCTCCTCGCCGAAGGCGGAGGGCGCCGCCCCCTGGAAGCCGTAGATCGACTGCTTCTCGTCGCCGACGACGAAGACGGTGCGCGGTTTTGCCGCAAGATCGCCGCCGCTGGTGAACTCCTCGGCGAGCTTGCGCAGGATCGCCCATTGCGCTTCGCCGGTGTCCTGCGCCTCGTCGAGCAGGATGTGGTCGATCCCGGCATCGAGCTTGTAGAGCACCCAGGCGGCCTCGACCCGCTCCAGCAGCGAGCGCGTGCGCGCGATCAGGTCGTCATAGTCGAGAGCCGAACGCAGGCTCTTCTGGCGCTGGTAGGAGGCGAGCATGCGCGTCACCAGCAGCGCGAGCGCCGCGCTGCGGTCGCGGATCGCGACGGCGTTCAACTGCTCGGCCGCCTCCAGCAGGCAGGCGGCGAGCGCTTCCAAGGTCGCAAGCAAGGCGCCGTCGAACTCGGACTTGCCCTTGCCGCGGATGTTGGCGTTGACCGTGCCGGCCTCGGTGATGAAGCCGCGCCGGCAGAACCCGACCGGATTGCCGTCGTCCTGCCCGGCGAGCAGGGTTCGCAGGGTCGCCGCGAAGGTCTGGCGCGTGGCGCTGCCGGCCTGGAGCGCGTCGATCAGCGCAGGAAGGCCCGGCAGTGTCGCCAGCTCCGCCCGGAAACGGAAGCGGACGTCGTCGGCGGCGAGATCGGGCGCGATGCCGAGGAAGGCGGCGATGCCGGCCCGGACCGCGGCGGGATCGCGGGCGCGGCCGCCTTCGTCGCTGAACAGCGCGCGCTGGCGCAGCGCCTCCTGGACCATCGACTCGAAACTATCCTGCGCGGCGAGCCTGGCGAGCAGGTCGAGCGCGCGCGCTTCCGGCCCCTCCGGATCGGCCGCGACGCGGGCGAGCAGCTCGCGGCGGGCGGCGCGCAGCATCTCGGCCTGCGCCGGCTCGTCGGCGACCTCGAAGCGGGGCGGCACGTTGGCCTCGAAGGGGGCCGCCTGCAGGACGCGCGTGCAGAAGGCGTGGATGGTCTCGATGCGCAGGCTCCCCGGCGTCTCCAGCGCCTGTGCGAACAGCCGGCGCGCCTTCGCCCGTTCGGCCGCGTTTGGCGCCCGGCCGGTGAGGTTGGTCAGGGCCCGGCCGAGTTCCGCGTCGGAGAGCGTCGCCCAGTTCCCCAGCGCCTTGAAGATGCGGTTCGCCATGTTGGCGGCCGCCGCCTTGGTATAGGTGATGCAGAGCATGCGGCTGGCTGCGACATCGTCGAGCAGGAGCCTGAGCACCCGGTTGACCAGCACATGGGTCTTGCCCGAGCCGGCATTGGCCGAGACCCAGGCGGAGAGGCCGGGATCGGCGGCCTGCGCCTGGCGCTGCTCGGTCAACGGCGGGACGATCCAGCCCGGCTTCACGATTCGCCCCCCTCGTCTCCGCCGGGTGCGGCCGACCATTCCTTGACGCGGGCGAGGTGATCGTAGGGGCTGGCGTAGCGGATATAGTCCGGCGCGCGGCGCGAGACGAAAGGTTCGCGGCCGGAGCGCAGGGCGTCGAGATATTCCAGCAGGCGTTCGAGATGGCGCGCTGCGACATCGGCCAGCGTCTCGTCGTCAAAGTCGAGGGGCTTGTCCTTGGCCCAGCCCTTCGGATCGTGGTGGAGCTTCATGTAGAGGACCGCCGCGACCGGCGCCGGACCGCTGAGCCCCTCGAAGCCGGCGCGGGCGGCGAGTTCCGCTTCGAGCGTCAGTTGCGGGGCGAAACCCTTCTCCACCTGCGCCTTGCTCGGCGGCGCGCCGGTCTTGAAGTCGATGATCCTGAGCGCTGGCTCGCGTGTCAGCTCGACCCGGTCGGCCCGGCCGCTCAGGCGAAAGGCAGCGCCGTCCGCAAGCGGGAAGCTCGCGCCGGTGAAGAGCTCGACGCCGACGCGGGCGATGTCGCCGCGCCGGCGCTCCTCCCAGGCGACGAAATGCCCGGCCGCGAGCAGGAAGCGCGGCCACCAGAAGGCACGCACCTCCGGCACGTCGTCATAGGCGCGGAAGAGCCGGGCGCCGATCTCGACGAGCCGCCCATGGGCGTCGGCCGGCAGCCCTTGCGGATAGGTCGTGGTGAACTCCTCGACGATGCCGTGCAGCAGCTTGCCGCGATCCTGGGCGGTCGGGTCCGCCACCAGCTCGTCGAGCGCGTCGAGCTTCAGGATCTTGCGGGCATGGATCTGGTAGGGGTCGCGATAGAGCGTCTCGACCTCGGTGACGCTGAGCGAGAGCGGCTGGAGCGCGCGCGGCGGGCGCGGCGCCGGGCGGGCGACGGGCTTTGCATCCGCGGGCGCGCTCAGCGCGGCGGCCAGCGCCCTGAGCCTCGCGCCTTCCTTCACGGCTTGCGCCCAGACCGGCTGCGGCGTCACCGCCTGCAGGCGCTGCCAGAAGCGCGAGGCGATGGTCTCGGCCTCGCCCGCCTTGCGCGGACGCGTCAGCGTGACCTCGCGCGCCAGGGCCGCCATGACGAAATCATGCGCGGTCTGGCCGATGCGGCGCTCGGGCGACGACAGGCCGAGCTCCGCGCGCATCGGCCGGTTGACGAAGGAATCGGTCACGGTCTGCGGCGGCCAGACGGTCTCGGTGAGCCCGCCGAGCACGACATGGTCGGCCTCCAGCAGGCGCGCTTCGAGCAGCCCCCAGATCGCGACGCGCGGATAGCCCGGCGCCTTGCGCGTCACGGCACGCTCGTTCATGAGGCCGTCGAGGATCGCGACGAAATCCTGCGCCCGCCCGCCCGGCGGCATCGCGGCCTCGGCGGCGGCGAGATCGTCGAACAGCGCCGACAGCGCTTCCCCGTCCGGGCCGACGAAGGCGAGCGGCTCGCTGGCCTCGCCTGCGCTGAAGGCGGCGACAGCCGCGCGGGCCGCCTCCGCAACGGCCGCGAGCGACGGCGCGTCGAGAAAGAACGCTTCGAGCAGCGGGGCGGCGGCACGCTCGATCGCGTTGAGCAGCGTGGTGGCGGCAGCCCGGCCATCCGCCGAGAGCCGCCTGCGCGGGCCGGGTACGTGCCGTCCTTCCCGCAACTCGCCCCATTGGCCGAGCGCGACATGCAAACCCGCCAGCCCCTGGCCGACGGCGTTGCCGCGCCATGTCCCGATCTCGAGTGCCGCCGCGCCGCGCGTCACCGCCTCGCGGCTCAGGCCCAGCCGGCAGAGCGGATGGGCGAGGAGCGGCACCAGCGTCGCCGGCGACATCTGTGCCAGCGCCGCTTCAAGGATCAGCCGCATGAGCGAGCCCGCCGGCCAGCGTCCCAGCGGCAGGCCGGCGGAATCGTCGACCTCGACGCCCCAGCGCCTGAGCTCGACCGCGACGCGCTCGGCGAGGCCGCGATCGGGCGTCACCAGCGCCGCATGGGCGCCGGGCCGTTCCAGCGTCTCGCGCAGCGCGATGGCGACGATCAGCGCCTCCTCGCGCTCGTCGGCGGCCTCGACGACGCGCAGGCCCCGGAAACCTTCCGCCGCCATCGCCTCGGGGACGCGGGCGGCGACATCGGACCAGAGCTCGGTGACCGAGGCCGGCAGCATCGCCTCGCGCAGCAGCGCGGCCCGCGCGGCGCGCGCAGGGTCGGGCTCGGACAGTTCCCGCACGTCGTCGCGGACCGCCTGGAGCGTCTCCATCAGATGGTGCAGGGCCGCCTGCGGATGCGAGGGCGCGGGTTCCCTCGCGATCGCATCCCAGGCGCGCCGGTCCAATCCGAGATCGATGCCGGGCAGGACGACGGCCCCGTTCGGCAGCCGGGCGATCGCCGCGAGCAGCCGTGCGGTCGCGGGCACCGTTCCGGTCGAGCCGGCGGCGATGATCGGCCCCGTCGCGCCGCCGGCGACGAGCCTGTCACGCTCGGCCGCGAGCATGCGGTTTCGGAAGGCGGCCGGGTCGCAGGCGCCGCGCTCGGCCAGGATTGCGGGCCAGGCCTCGCCGAGAATGGCGAGGAAGCCGGCATTGAGCTGCCAGACCTTGTCGAAGCGGGCGGCATCGAGCGTGGCCAGCCTTTCGACGGGCACGCCCTCCGTCTGCATCTGGTCGAGCAGGGCGGCGAGATCGCCGGCGAGCCCATAGGCTTCGGCCAGGGTCGCCGGCACCAGCGCGGGCTCGGCTGGGTCGAGCCTCAGATGGCTGCGGTTGGCGCTGCGGCCCCAGGCATCGACGAGCCGCGTCAGCAGCATGCGGCGTTCGAACGGCGCGACAGGCGCGACGCGCCCTTGCGCCCAGGCGCCGGCGCCGATCAGCGCCGTTTCGGCCTCGTCGAGATCGCCGAGCGGGACGATGCGCGGCAGCAGCAGCGGCCGGCCGTCGAGCTTTTGGGCGAGGATCGCGGCGAAGGCGCGCGCGGCCCGGCGCGTCGGCAGGTAGAGCGTGGTCCGCGCCATAGCGGCGGGATCGGCCGGGTCATGGACCGGTCCCAGCCGGCCGTGGAGCATCGCCTGCGCCAGCACCTCCAGGAAGGGGGCGCCGGCCGGGATGCTGAACAGGTTGAGCTCAGGCATCGACCGGCTGGGCGGCGAAGGCGGCCTCGGCCGGGGCGATCGCGCCCGGCGTGCCGACATGCAGCCAGCGCCCCTCCAGCCGCTCGCCGTAGAGGCGGCCCTGCGCAATGGCGCGGTCGAACAGCAGGTTGAGGGAGAACGGCCCCTCGGGCGTGTCGGTGAAGAGCTCCGGCTTCAGGATGGCGACGCCGGCATAGATATGAGGAGCGCTCACGGCGCCGCCGCGCCGGGTGAGCCGCCCGTCATCGGCCAGGAAGAAGTCGCCGGCACCGTCGAAGCCGAGGCTGGTCTCACGGTCGGCGAGCAGGAGCAGCATGTCCATCCGCTCCGGGTCCCAGGCTTGCGCCATCGCCTGCATGGCGGGCCGGCCGGTCTCGCGCCAGAGCGCGTCGGAATTGACGTGGAAGAAGGGTGCAGGCCCCAGCAGCGGCAGCGCCTTCTTCACGCCGCCGCCGGTCTCCAGCAGCTCGGCGCGCTCGTCGGAGATCGCGATGCGCGGATGGGAGCGGGCGGCGAGATGCGCCTCGATGAGCCCGGCGAGGTGATGGACATTGACCACGGCCTCCGCGATGCCGGCATCGGCTAGCCTGTCGAGCATATGGTCCAGCATCGCCTTGCCGCCGATCCTGACCAGCGGCTTCGGCAGCGTGTCGGTGATCGGGCGCATGCGCTGCCCGAGCCCGGCCGCCAGCACCATCGCCCGGCGGATCGGCGGCGAAGCGGTTGAGGTCACGCGAATCTCCGTATCGTTCGGCTCGAGACTAGAGCATTTTCAAGCGAAGTGGACACCGGTTCGCGTGAAGAAAATGCGACAGAACAAGGAGCTGGAGTATGTCCGCGCTTCGGAGAAACGCGGAAATACTCTAGTCCGCCGCGCCGGTCTCGAACAGCTTCGGCATATGCGCCTGGTACCAGCCCTTCAGCTCTTCGAGGGCGGGGTGCTCGAGGTTGCGGCGCAAGTAGGCTTCGACGCGCGGCAGGTGCTTCAGATAGTCCGGCTTGCCGTCGCGCTTGTCGAGGCGGGCGAAGATGCCGGCGATCTTGGTGTTGCGCTGGGCGCCGAGGATCGCGTAGGCGCGGGCGAAGCCGGCGAGGTCGAAATCCGGCGTCTCGGCCCGCCGCGCCGCGCCATAGGCCGCGAGCAGTCGCAGTTCCAGCGCGGCCGGCACGTCGATGCGGGCATCCTGGCCGAGCGAGACCAGGTCATAGGCCGGGTGGCCGTTGACCGCGTCCTGGAAGTCGATCAGGCCGAGCCGGGCATGGCCCAGGCGGTTTTCCAGCCAGATCAGATTGGGCGAATGGACGTCGCGCAGCGTCCAGGTCGTCGGCGCGGCCAGAACCTCGTCGAAGAGCCTGTTCCAGATCCGGGCGAACTCGGCCTGCGTCACCGCGGGCAAGGTCACGCCGGCGATGTGGGGCGCATACCATTCCAGGATCAGCTCGGTCTCGATGGCGAGCGCCTGGCGGTCGTATTCGGGCAGCGTGTGATCGCGCCCCTCGGCCACCGGCAGGATCGACGGCAGGGTGTGGCGGTGGAGATCGGCGAGCCAGAGCGCCGCCGCCTCGTAGCGCTCGGGGATCGGCCGGCGCTGCGCATCGATCACGCCTTCGTGGCCCAGATCCTCGATCAGCAGGAGGCCGGTGGTCAGGTCCTCGGCGAAAATCTCCGGCGCCGAATAGCCGAGCGAGCGCAGGCCGCGATCCATCGCGACGAAAGCCTCGATGGTCTCGGCGAGATGGGCGAGCGCGCTGTAGGGCTTGCCGAGCCTGACCGGCGGCCCGTCCGGGCGCGGCGGCGAGATCATCAGCACGGCGGTCTCGCCTGAGGCTTGCGTCAGGCGCTCATAGGCGCGCGTCGAGGCGTCGCCGAGCATGAAGTCGCGGCGCGCTGCACCCCAGCCGGCGGCGTCGACCAGCCGGCGCGAGGCGACCGCGATGGCGAGCCGCTGCTTCCAGAGGACGCCGCCCGAAAGAGCGGCGATGCGGCCGGTCTCGGGATTGTCCGGGTCGACGTCGAGCACGATGTCGAGGCGCCGTCCCGCCGGCAGGCGGGTGCCGGCCCGGTCCGGCCATTCGACCAGCAGGATCAGCCGGTCGATATCCTCGACGAGCCCGAGATCGTCGAGCTCGTCGGGCGAGCGCACACGGTAGAGATCGGCATGCAGCACGGTGCCGCGCGCCGTCTCGTAGCTCTGGACGAGTGTGAAGGTTGGGCTCGGGGCTTCCAGCGCCGGGTCCTGCGCCAGCTCGCGCAGGATGGCGCGCGCGAGCAGCGACTTGCCGGAGCCGAGATGGCCGGAGAGCGCGACGATGTCGCCGGGCTTCAGGATCGCGGCGATGTCGGCGGCAAGCCGCACTGTTGCCGCCTCGTCCGCCAGCAGGAGGCGGTGGGCCCCGGCCTTGCGGGCTTCCTCCGTCATTCGGCGGCGTCCGAGAGCGGCACGCCCTGGGCCGGGAAGACGGCCGTCACCCGCGTGCCCTGGCCGGGCGCCGAATCGAGCTCGACATGGCCGCCATGCAGCTCGACGATCGAGCGGACGATGGAGAGCCCCAGGCCGACGCCGCGATGGCTGGAGCCGAGCGAATGGCTCTCGAAACGCTCGAACACCTTTTCGATGACCTCGGCCGGGATGCCCCGGCCCTGATCGGCGACGGTGATGCGGATCTCGTCGCCCGTGCGCGTCGCGCCGACCGTGACGGTCTGGCCGGGCGAGGAGAAGCCGATGGCGTTGGAGAGCAGGTTGAAGATCACCTGGCGCAGGCGCTTGCCGTCGGCGCGCAGCGGGCCCGTGCCGGGGTCGATCGCGACCTTGAGCTCGAGCTTGGTGTCGGCCAGCCGGTCTTCGAGCCCGGAGGCCGCCTGCGCGATGGCCTCGGTGACGTCGACATCGCCGATCTCGAGCGTCAGCGCGCCGTTGTCGATGGTGGCGAGGTCGAGGATGTCGTTGATGATGGCGAGCAGCGCGCCGGACGAGCGGACGATGTGGGAGGTGTAGTCGCGCTGCTTCTCGTTGAGCGCGCCGACCGTCTCGGTGCCGAGCAACTGCGCGAAGCCGATGATGTTGGTCAGCGGCGAGCGCAGCTCGTAGGACACGTGGTGGACGAAATCCTCGCGCAGCCGCGAGACCTTCTCCAGCGCCTCGTTCTTCTCGGTCAGCGCCCGCTCGACATTGACGCTCGCCGTGACGTCGGCGAAGGAGATCAGCGTCGCGCCGTCCGGCAGGGGCGCGGCGGACATGTCGAGCACCGTGCCGTCGCGCCGCTCGATGCGGCAGCTATAGTCCTCGCGCGCGTCGCGCACGCCGGTGACGACGCTGTGCAGCTCGGTCCAGACCTCGTCCTGCGGGAAGAGCGGGCGGCAGAGCCGGATGACCTCGTCGATATGCGGCGCCCCCGCCGCGAGATCGCCGCCCTGGATCCGCCAGGACTGGGCGAAGGCCGGGTTCGAGAGCTTGAGCCGCCCGTCCGAGCCGAACACCGCGACGCCCTCGCGCAGCGAATCCAGCGTCTCGCGCTGGGTGCGTGACAGCGCGTTGAAGCGCGATTCCAGCGTGAAGCGCTCGGTCACGTCGTCATAGAGATAGGTGACGCCGCCCTGCGGATTGGGGCTGGCGACGACATGGATCGTGCGCCCGTCGGGCAGATACCACCAGTCCTCGCTTGCGCGTGTCGCCGCATAGGCCGCCTGCGCCGCCGCCTTCCAGCTGCGGTAGTCGCCGAGCTCGGGCAGGCGGCGCTCGGCGCGCAGCCGGTCGAGGATCTCGCCGTCGCTGGGCTGGGCATCGAGGAAGCCCGCTTCCAGCGACCAGAGCGCCTCGAAGCCGGCATTGCGGTAGACCAGGCGCTGGGCGCCGTCGAAGACGGCCACCGCCGTCTTGAGCCGGTCGAGCGTGCGGACATGAGCGTCCATCTGGCGCTGGAGATCGGCGCGGATCGCCTCGAGCTCGCTCATGTCGATGGCAAAGCCCGCATGGCCGACCGCGGTCGGCAGTTCCATGATATCGAGCGTGCGCCGCTGGCCGCAGACGACGGCCGGCGCCCGAAGCGCGAAGGTCGTGCCCTCGCGCCGGGCGCGGGCGGCGGCGTCGCGCTCGCCGCGGTCGAGCAGCTCGACCCCGCTCTTGACGGCCGCGGCGGCGTCGGCCGCCTCGACCGCGCGCGCATAGGCGGCGTTGACCCAGGTCAGGCGGCCCTCGCCGTTGCGCATCCAGGCCGGATGCGGCAGCCCGGTGAGCAGGCTCGAGAGCGCGGCATGGTCGGCTGCGATGCGCTGAAGCTCGCCGCGCAGGCTCATCACCTCGGCGCGCTCGCCCGTCACCTCCCGGAAGCGGATCACCGCGCGCCCGGCGACGGGACGGCCCTCGACGTCGATGAAGGGGCCGGCCTTGCTGCGCAGCGTCAGGGCGAAGGCCTCGCCACGCTCCTTCAGCGCGTCGGTCGCCAGCTCCAGCCGCTTGGCGTCGGCCGGCGGCGCCCAGCTGCCATAGGCGAGGGCGAGCGCCGCGCCCGGCGCGCCGAGAAAGCCGCTGTCACCCTCGAAGACGGGCTCGGCGTCGCGGCCCTTCCAGCTCACCACCACCTGCGGGTCGGCTGAAAGCAGCATGGACAGCCGCTCCTGATGGCCGCGCGCCGCTTCGAGATCGGCCGCGAGCTTGGCCTCGCGCTTGTGCCAGCGCGAGCGCTCGCGCACATAGATCAGCGAGGTCGTCGTGGCGAAGACGGTGAGGCCCGCCAGGATCAGCGACAGCCCGCCGGAGCTCAGCGCGTCGATCGAGGCCGGCGCCAGCCATTCGCCGCGAGCCATGGTCGGGACGGATGCGGAAGCCACCGCCAGGCCCGGCAACACTGCGCGCGGACGCCAGCCGCCATCTCGCCCCTGTCGCCTCGCCCGTCCCATCCTCGCGCCCGTCGTCTCTGCGGCGGCCGAAGCCGCCTTTGTCCATCGTGCCTGCCGGAATCGGCCGGGAGGAGCGCGGCGGCACTGCCGTCTCCACGGGGCCGATCACGCTCGCCACCACGCCAATCACATCAGAGCTGCGATCCGGCCCGCGCATGGCGGAACGCCGAATCAGCCCCACTCTAATCATCGCCGGAGTCCGTCAGGAAGTGCTTAATGGCCGGTAAATCGTCCGATTTTCCGAACGCGCGCGGGTACGTTCCGAAGTTGTCTACCAGTAGAGGCAGCAAGCCGGACCGACACAATCCGTAGTGTCTGCGGAGGTGATTCCCGGAAGGCACAGCCATGAAAAAAGGCCCGGCGGGTGCCGGGCCTTGGGGTGGCAAGCGCCTTGCGCCTGTCAGTAGCGGTAGTGCTCGGGCTTGAACGGGCCCGCCTGCGGCACGCCGATGTACTTCGCCTGGGCGTCGTTGAGCCTGGTGAGCTTCGCGCCGACCTTGGCGAGGTGGAGCGCCGCGACCTTCTCGTCGAGGTGCTTGGGCAGGGTGTAGACCTTGTTCTCGTATTTTGCGTGGTGGTTCCACAGCTCGATCTGTGCGAGCGTCTGGTTCGAGAACGAGCAGGACATCACGAAGGACGGGTGGCCGGTGGCGTTGCCGAGGTTTACGAGGCGCCCTTCCGAAAGCAGGATGATGCGCTTGCCGTCGGGGAACTCGATCTCGTCGACCTGCGGCTTGACGTTGTCCCACTTGAAGTTCTTCAGGCCGGCGACCTGGATCTCCGAGTCGAAATGGCCGATGTTGCAGACGATGGCGCGGTGCTTCATCGCGCGCATATGGTCGACGGTGATGACGTCGAGATTGCCGGTGGCGGTGCAGAAGATGTCGCCGCGCGGGGCGGCGTCGTCCATGGTCACGACCTCGTAGCCTTCCATCGCCGCCTGCAGCGCGCAGATCGGGTCGATCTCGGTGACGAGGACGCGGCAGCCGGCCTGGCGCAGCGAGGCGGCCGAGCCCTTGCCGACGTCGCCATAGCCGGCGACGACCGCGACCTTGCCCGACATCATCACGTCGGTGCCGCGGCGGATGGCGTCGACCAGCGATTCGCGGCAGCCATAGAGGTTGTCGAACTTCGACTTGGTGACGCTGTCGTTGACGTTGATCGCCGGGAAGGGCAGGCGGTTCGCCTTGGCGAGCTCGTAGAGGCGGTGGACGCCGGTGGTGGTCTCCTCCGAGACGCCCTTGATCGCGGCCCGCGTCTTGGTGAACCAGCCGGGATTGGCCTTGAGCTGGCGCTTGATCAGGGCGAAGAAGATCGTCTCCTCCTCATTGCCCGGCTTGTCGAGGAAGGCTGCGTTGCCGGCCTCGGCCTCGGCGCCGAGGATGATCAGCATGGTCAGGTCGCCGCCGTCGTCGAGGATCATGTTCGGCGTGCCGCCGTCGCCCCAGGCCGCGGTCTTCAGCACATATTCCCAATAGTCCTCCAGCGTCTCGCCCTTGATGGCGAAGACGGGGGTGCCGGTCGCGGCGATCGCGGCGGCGGCATGGTCCTGGGTCGAGAAGATGTTGCAGGACGACCAGCGGACATCGGCGCCGAGCTCCTTCAGCGTCTCGATCAGCACAGCGGTCTGGATGGTCATGTGCAGGCAGCCGGCGATGCGCGCGCCCTTGAGCGGGGCCTTGCCCTTGTTCTCGGCGCGAACCGCCATCAGCCCCGGCATCTCGTCCTGGGCCATGTTGATTTCCTTGCGGCCGTAATCCGCAAGCGAGATGTCCTTGACGATATAGTCCTGCGACACGGGGGTTGCTCCAATCTGAATGTGGCGGCTCTCTAGCAGCGGGCGCGGCGCAACGCAATCAAAGACATAAAGATGTCTTTATATGACAGGCATGCGCCGGCGTCGTCATGCCGCCGTGCCGGCCTGATCGAAAACGCTTCCAAAGCCCATGACAGCCTCTAGAGTATCGCCGAGCGAAGCAGCCGCCGGCTCACGGGGTTTCAGACCCCGGCCGGCGCGGCTGTCCTCGCCAATCGGCCCCTTGGCGGACCTCAGATCCCGCGAGCGAACACGGAACATGCAGGCATGACCTCACTCGACAGCTATTTCGACTTTCCCTCGTTGGCTGGAAAACCCGACTGTGCCCCTTTCGAGGTCTATGCCCTGCGCTATGCGACGCGCACGGGCACGCGCAACGACTACTTCCTGGAGCGTGACCCCCATGACGGGCCGGCTACGCTCGACTACTACGTCTGGCTTGCCCGGTCCCCCGACCGGACGATCCTGATCGATACCGGCTTCTCGCGCGAGAGTGCCGAGCGCCGTCGCCGCGACATGCTGCGCTGCCCGATCGATTCCCTGAAGCTCCTGGGCGTCGAGCCGTCCGAGCTGCGCGACGTCGTGCTGACCCATCTCCATTTCGATCATTCCGGCAACCTCGACATGCTGCCGAATGCGACGATCCATCTTCAGGATGCCGAGATGGCTTTTGCGACGGGGCGTTACATGCGGTTCTCCTGCTGCGGCGGCCCCTACGAGCTCGAGGACGTGGTTCGCCTGCTTCGCCTCAACTATGCCGGGCGCATCGCGTTTCACGACGGCGCCGGGGAGCTTTGCCCGGGGGTTTCCCTCCATCGCGTCGGCGGGCATAGCGCGGGGCAGCAATTCGTCAGGATCTGGACGCGCAAGGGCTGGCTCGTCGTCGCTTCGGATGCGAGCCATTTCTATGAGAATTTCGAGACGTACCGGCCCTTCTTCCTCAATGTTCACGTCGGGCAGGCGCTGGATGGGTACACGGCGCTGCGGCGGCTGGCGAGCGCGCCGGAGATGATCGTTCCCGGCCATGATCCGCTGGTCATGGAGCGTTTTCCGCCGGCGCGAGAGGATCTCGCCGGCATCGCCGTGCGTCTCGATTGACGCGCGGCGATCTCGCCGCGGGCCTTACGAAAACCGGGCCGGGGAATAGGCGGCCGGGTCGATCGTCGGCCGTTCCCCCGCCATGAGCTCGGCGAGCAGGCGCCCGCTCGCCGGGGCGGCCGTCATGCCCGAATGGCCGTGGCCGAAACAGGCGTAGAGGCCAGGCTGCCCGGGAATTTCGCCGATCGCGGGCAGGCCGTCGGGAATGGAGGGCCGGTGCCCCATCCAATAGGCCTCCTCGTCGAAGGTCAGGTCGGGAAACAGCCGCTTCGCCTGCGCCGTCAGCACCCTGGCGCGCGCCAGCGTCGGCGGGGCGTCGAGGCCGGCGATCTCGACCGTCCCCGAGACGCGCAGGCCCTCCGACATCGAGCTCATGCCGAAATAGCGGCTCTTGTTGAGGATCGGCATGCCCAGCCGCACGGATGGATTGCTCAGCATGACATGGTAGCCCCGCTCGGTTTCGAGCGGGATGGCGACGCCGAGCGGGGCGAGCAGGCGCCCCGACCACGCGCCGGCGGCGACGACCACCGCCTCGCCGCCATGGTTCCCGAGATTCGTCATCACCGTCCAGCGGTCGCCCTCGCGCCAGATGCGCAGCGCGCGTTCATGCAGGAGCGCGCCGTCCCCCTCGCGCCGGAAGGTCTCGGTGAGAGCGCCGACCAGCCCCCGCGGGTTCACCGTATGGCCGTTGCCGGGAATGAGCAGCCCATGCGAGACCTCGCGCGAGATGCCGGGGAAATACTGCCGGATCCGGTCCGATCCGAGCGCGTCGGATTCGATGCCGAAACGAGCCCGGACCTCGTCCTCGAGGCTGCGGGCGGGCGGTGCCTTCATCCGCTCCCAGAGATAGACCTGGCCGTCCTGCCGGGTCAGCCGCGCCATCGCCTCGTCGCCGATATTGTCGCGCCAGCCGTCGAGCGTGTAGCGATGCAGGGGCCGCAACGCCTCCGCCGTCTCGAGGACGTTGGCGCGCGTGCCCAGGCGCAGATAGCGCCAGAGCCAGGGCAGGGCGCGGGGCAGGTAGGCGGCCTTGACGGTGAGGGGGCCGAGCGGGTCCGCGAGCCACCCCGGGACCTTCCAGATCATGCCGGGCTGGAAGGTCGGGATCGCGGTATCGGCGACGAGCATGCCGGAATTGCCATAGGAGGCGCCCGAGCCCGGTGAGCTCTCCTCGATCACGGTGACGGAAAAGCCCCGCCGCTGCAGCTGGAGCGCCGCGCTCAGGCCGGCCGCGCCGGCACCGACGATCAGGACGCGCCGCTCTGCTGATGTCTTCCTCAAGGGACAGCGCCTTATCCATCGCGCCGGCCGCCGGCCGCGGCCTTCCTCCCGATCTCGCGCTTCCATCGGTTGACATGTCAGCAAGCGGCGGGGCTGTCGGGCCTCCGCGCCGCCCGTTCTGGGCAATCCGCCGTGCATCGGAGGGCTGCCCCGGGGAGGGATCGCCGCGCCCGCGTCCCGAAAACGGGTGGCGCGTCCCGTCGGGCCGGGGCAGGATCGGCTCGTCAGGGAGGGCATCATGGCGAAGGCGGCGGGAGCGATCCGGATCGGCATCGGCGGCTGGGTGTTCGAGCCCTGGCGCGGGAGCTTCTATCCCGCGGGCCTGCCGCAGAAGCGCGAGCTCGCCCATGCCGCGGGCAAGCTGACCTCGATCGAGATCAACGGCACCTGTTACGGCGCGCAGAAGCCGGAAAGCTTCGCGAAGTGGCGCGAGGAGACGCCGGACGACTTCGTCTTCGCCCTGAAGGCGTCGCGCTTCTGCACGAACCGGCGCGTGCTGGCGGAAGCCGGGCCTTCGATCGAGAAGTTCCTGACCGGCGGCCTGACCGAGCTTCGGCACAAGCTCGGGCCGATCAACTGGCAGTTCATGCCGACGAAACAGTTCGATCCCGCGGATTTCGAGGCTTTCCTCAAGCTCCTGCCCGGGGAGCTGGACGGGATCGCGCTGCGCCATGCCGTCGAGGTCAGGCATGACAGCTTCCGCTCGCCCGATTTCATCGCGCTGCTGCGGGAATACGGTGTCGCGGCGATCACCGCGGCCGATGCCGCCTATCCGCAGATCGCCGATGCGACGGCGCCCTTCGTCTATGCGCGGATCATGGGGACGAAGCAGGCCGAGCCCAAGGGCTATTCCGAGGCCGGGCTCGAGCGCTGGGCGAGGGCCGCCCGGGCCTGGGCCGGGGGCGGCGTGCCGGAGGGGCTGGAAACGCTGGCGCCGCCGGCCGGCAATGAGCCGCGCGACGTGTTCCTCTATGTCATCAGCGGCGACAAGCTCCGCAATCCGGCCGCCGCGATGGCGTTGATCGCGCGCACCAGGGGCTGACGCCTATTCCGCCGCCTCCTGGCAGACATCGACCCATGTCGCGCCCGTCAGCTGCGCCATGCGTCCGGGCGCGATGCGCAGCGCGCTATGGGTCGAGCCCGCCGCCGGCACGACGATGTCGAACGCTTGAAGCGAGACGTCGCAATAGACCCTGAGCGGCGTCTTGAGCCCGAAGGGGCAGACGCCGCCGATGGGGTGGCCGGTCAGCGCCTCGACCTCCTCGGGGCCGAGCATGCGCGGCTTGCCGCCGAGCGCCGCCTTGGCCTTCCTGTTGTCGAGCCTTGCATCGCCGCGGGTGACGACCAGCACGACCTCCTCGCCGATGCGCAGCGACAGCGTCTTGGCGATCTGGCCGGGCTCGACGCCGTGCGCCGCGGCGGCGAGCGGCACGGTGGCGCTGCTGTCCTCGGTGACGATGACGGCGATGTCGGGGGCGTTGGCGGCGAAGAAGGCGCGGACGGAATCGAGGCTCATCGGGCGATTCGCGAGGTCATCCACAGGATCAGCAGGGCGGCGAGTGCCGGCACCGCGAAGACGACGAGGAAGATCGGCGCTTCCTCCATCACGGTATAGCCCGCGCGGCTGACGCCGATCCAGAGATTGACCAGCGCGCCGACGAACCAGAGCGGCAGGAACAGCCTGACGGCGAAGGGTATCGGCCGCCCGGAGGAGATGGACAGGCGCGGCGCGAGGAAGAGCAGCAGGCCCATGAGGGCGAAGCCGAGGCCGATGACCTTGATCGTATGCATGGCTCAGGCGTCCTTCGGTTGCAGCGCCAGCGCTTCCCAGGACGCGACGAGGATGAGGATCGCGGTCGCGCTGAGGCTGTAGCCGAGCGGCGGCAGCAGGCCGGAGCAGAAGCCCAGCATGACGAACAGCCCGAGCCCGACGAGATGGGAGAGCGGATACCAGCCGGCCGTCACCCGCTTGAACAGGAGATTGCCGAGGAGATAGCAGGCCGGGCCGGCGGCGACCGCGATCGCGGTCTTGGTCTCGGTATGGCCGAGCGGGTGGGCGATGACGAGCTCGTCGCCGACCGCGACCAGGATGATGCCGGCGACCAGCAGGATATGCAGATAGGTATAGGCGATGCGGGCGATCCGGCCCGGATCGTCGGAATGGGCGATGAGCCGGCTGCCGCGATCGGCACCGATATGGAAGTAGATCCACCACATCGCGACCGAGCTGACGAAGGCGTTGACGAAGGCGGTCAGGTTGACCGCGGTCACGGGCAGCTTGGCGGCCGTCGCTCCGGTCATGATGACCGACTCGCCGAGCGCGATGATGATGAAGAGGGCGCAACGCTCGGCGAAATGGCCGCCCTCGACATCCCAGTCGTTCGTGGTCGAGCGGCCGAGCCCGGCGACGCGGAAGCCCAGTGCCGGGCCGGCATATTCGATGCCCAGCGCCGTAAGCCAGAGGCCGAAGCGCAGCGGGCCCTCGCTCAATCCGCCGGCGATCCAGAACAGGCCGGAGATGCAAAGCCAGATCGTGATGCGCTGGAAATTGCGGTAATTGGCGGGGGAGGCGCCCTTGAGGCTCGCCATGGTGAACAGCGAGCGGATCAGATGCATCGCGACATAGGCGCCGGCGAAGACGAGCCCCCTGTCGCCGAAGGCGTCGGGCAGGCTCGACGACATCGTGAGCCCGAGGAACATCAGCCCGAAGAGCATGAGCCTCACCGGCGTCGTCTCGGGATCGAGCCAGTTCGTCACCCAGCTCGTATAGATCCAGACCCACCAGACGGCGCCGAGCAGGAAGGCGGCCTGCGCCAGGCCGAGCCCGCTGAAATGCTCCAGCAGCGTGTGCGAGATCTGGGTGATCGCGAAGACGAAGACGAGGTCGAAGAACAGCTCGACATAGGAAACGCGCGCATGCTGGTGTCCGACGCGCTCCCTCAGCAGCGCGCCGGGCTTTCGTGCTTTCTCCATGCGGACCCTCGTTTCCTGACGCCCAGCTGCCGGCGAAGCTGTCCTGCCCCCGGTGCCGCCGTCAATGGCGGAAGTGGCGGTGGCCGGTGAAGACCATGGCGAGGCCGGCCTCGTCGGCGGCCTTGATCACCTCGTCGTCGCGCATCGAGCCGCCGGGCTGGATCACCGCCGTGGCGCCGGCCTCCGCCGCCGCGATGAGCCCGTCGGCGAAGGGGAAGAAGGCGTCGGAGGCGACGACCGAGCCCTTGGCCAGGCTTTCGGCCAATCCCGCCGTCCTCGCCGCTTCGGCAGCCTTCCAGGCGGCAATGCGCGAGGAATCGACGCGGCTCATCTGGCCGGCGCCGATGCCGACGGTCGCGAGGTCCTTCGCATAGACGATGGCGTTCGACTTGACATGTTTGGCGACGCGGAAGGCGAAGCGCAGATCGTTAAGCTCGCGCGCGCTCGGCTCACGCTTCGTCACGACCTTCAGCTCCATGTCGTCGACGACGGCGTTGTCGCGCGACTGGACGAGGAAGCCGCCGGAAACGGTACGCAGCGACAGCCCCGGCGCGCGGGCGTCCGGCAGGCCGCCGGTCAGCAGCAGGCGCAAATTCTTCTTGGCGGCGATCAGCGCGATCGCCTCCTCCTCGGCCTCGGGCGCGATGATCACCTCGGTGAAGATCTCGACGATCTTCTTTGCTGCCGCCGCGTCGAGCTTGCGGTTCAGCGCGACGATGCCGCCGAAGGCCGAGACGGGATCGCAGGCCAGCGCCCGCTCGTAGGATTCCAGCAGCGAGCCGCCGGCCGCGACGCCGCAGGGGTTGGCGTGCTTGACGATGACGCAGGCCGCGCTCGCCTGCGGATCGAACTCGGCGACGCATTCGAAGGCGGCGTCGGTGTCGTTGATGTTGTTGTAGGAGAGCTGCTTGCCCTGGACCTGGCGGGCGGTCGAGACGCCGGGACGGTTCTCGGGCGTGCGGTAGAAGGCGGCCCATTGATGCGGGTTCTCGCCATAGCGCATCGTCTCGGCGAGGGCGCCGCCGAGCGCCCGGAAGGCGGGCGCCGTGTCGCCGAGCTCGGCCGCGAACCAGTTCGAGATCGCGGCATCGTAGGCGGCGGTGCGGGCATAGGCCTTCTGCGCCAGCCTGCGGCGCAGCGTCAGCGTGGTCGCGCCCTTCTGGGCTTCGAGGTCGGCGAGGACGGAAGGGTAGTCGGCCGGCTCGACCACGACGGCGACGTCGTGATGGTTCTTGGCGGCGGCGCGGATCATCGCCGGGCCGCCGATGTCGATGTTCTCGATGCAGTCGTCATGGCTGCGCCCGGCCGCGACCGTCGCCTCGAAGGGGTAGAGGTTCACGACCAGGAGGTCGATCGGCTGGATGCCGTGACCGAGCATCGAGGCCTGGTGCTCGGGGTGGGAGCGGATGGCGAGCAGCCCGCCATGCACCTTCGGATGCAGCGTCTTGACGCGGCCGTCCATCATCTCGGGGAAGCCGGTGAGGTCGGAGACGTCGCTGACCGGCAGGCCGGCCTCGGCGATCGCCCGGGCGGTGCCGCCGGTCGAGACCAGCGCGATGCCGAGCCTGTGAAGGGCGCGCGCGAAGTCGATCAGCCCGGTCTTGTCGGAAACGGAAAGGAGCGCGCGTTCGACGCGGCGAAGCTCATGCGGCATCGGGATCAGGGTCCGGCTTGGATGGCGAAGGAAGGCCGCGCGGGGCTATCATGCTGCGTTGCAAAAGGCAAAGCCGCCGGGCGGATCAGTCTGGCGTCGCCGGGTCGGGCTCTGCCGTGTCGCGTTCGGCCAGCGCCGCGGCGAGCGTCTGCCTCGCGCGCGGATTGGCGGTGCTGATCCGGCCGAAGCGCCAGGCGACGCGCGGCGTCGCGACGGCGTCGAAGGCGACGACGAGCTGTTCGATGCGCCGCCTGCCGTCGGAGGCGGCGAGGAAGATGCTCTCCTCGACGGTGATGGCAAGCCCCTGCGCCTCGAAGCTCCAGACCTCGCCCGAGGCGAGCGCCAGCATGGCCCCGCTCCCCTCGCGCACGAGGCTCACGCGGACGTTCGGATGCAGGTGGAAGCGCAGCGCGGCGGGAAGCGTCGCGTGCGCGCCGTTGAGCGCGATCTCGTCCTCGCCGGCAAGCGAAGCGCCGTCGCGGGCGAGCAGGAGGCGCCGCGTATGGACCGCGCCGAGGCTGCGGCGATAGCCGTCATGGCTTGCGACCCATTCCGGGCCGTCCGCGCCGTCCTGGCGCGCGACGCGGACGTCGCGGGGACCGGCGACGATGCGCATCTGCCCCAGCACCATGCCGAAATTCGCGCTGGAGCGATCGGCGAGCACGAGCGTCGAATGGGCGGCGGTGGAGCGTGCCGCGAGCTTCAACTCGGGCGGGCCGAAGCGGCTGGCGCCGCAATTGACGACGATCCGCTGCGCGCCGCTGGAGAATTCGAAGGCGAGGCAGCCGGCATGGGCCTCGACCGAATAGGCGCCGCGCGGCGGGGCGCCGGCGTCCACGACGACGATGCTGCGTTCGGCCGAAAGCCGGCTATAGCCGGAATAGGCGGCGTGCTCGGTCGGGCGCCCGCGCGCGTCGTCATAGGCCGCGAGCGTCGCCATCAGGTCGGGCGGGGTCGTGCCCATGCCGTTGAACAGGGCAAGCGCACCGTCGCCGTGCCTGAACAGGCGCAAATGCGGCATCATCCGCTCGATCGCGGTCAGGACGCCGCGCGGCGGCTCGAGCCCGCGGGCGGCGAAGGTCTCGCGCAGGGGCAAAAGGTCGAGCAGGAATTCGATCAGCAGGCGCGGATTGCGCGAGAGGTGGCCGCCATCGGGCAGGATCTGCTCGTCGAGCGCGTCGGAGAGCAGGCTCTCGATCCGGCGCCGGCGCCCGTCCTGGCCGTCGAGGCAGATCGCGGCGAAGGCCACCGCGATCAGGCCGTTGAGCCGGTCCGCCCCTTCGACCGCGCCCGCCAGCGCCAGCCCGACCCGGTCGGACAGGCGCGAGACATGGCGCAGATAGCGCTCGTAGAAGACGTGGTCGGCGCCTTCCAGCAGGAGCGGGGAATGCGACAGCAGCGAGATCAGCCGGCGGGCCGCCACCGTCGGGCGCCGGGCGATCTCGTGGCGGTGGCGGCGCTTGGCGATGAAATCCTCGACCAGGCTGCGGGCATTGGCGCGGGCGATCGCCGTGTCGGCGGCGCGCATGTGGCGCAGCCAGCCGAAGCCATAGAGCGCTTCCGCCCAGGCCTCGCTCGGTGGCATGGCGTCGAAGGGCGATTCGCCGTGGCTGCGCAGCGTCCGCCCGGCGAAGGCGTAGTAGCCGGCATAGAAATCGCCGGCCGTGGTCGGATCGGCCGTGCGCAGATCATGCGGGGCGAAGAGCAGGCGGGTGGCATGGCTGCGGCCGAAGGGCCAGAGCTTTCGCGTCGCGCCGACGAATTGGCCGCGCGTCCGCCGCGCCGCGCGGCCGATCGCGGCCTGGGCCAATCCCCGTCGCTCAGACCAGCCGCTCAAAGGCGCGTAAGCTCCGTCCTCCGGCGCGGCATCGTGCCACGCGGATCCCGATCCCGTCATAGCCTGATCAGGCGGGTTGCGTAAAATCCCGCCCATCCCGACAGGCGCGGCGTTTCGCCGGGCAATTGCTGCGGCAGGGTGCGGATATCGCCGTTGCCGTCGATCGGATCGGTCAAACCGCCGATTTCGGCGGGGCGCACCGGCTCGCGACGAAACTGGGGATGACGGGCGAGGAAGGCGGAAGTCTGCTCCTCGCCCTCCTGCTGCTCGAGCGAGCAGGTGCAGTAGACGAGGCGCCCGCCGGGCTTCGTCAGCGCGGCGGCGGCGTCGAGCAGGCGCGCCTGCAGGGCGGCGAGCCGGTCGCGGTCTTCAGGGAGCTTTGTCCAGGCGACATCGGGATGGCGGCGGATGGTGCCGGTCGCGCTGCACGGGGCATCGAGCAGCACGGCGTCGAAGGGGTCCGCCTTCCAGCTTGCGGCATCGGCGGTGACGATTTCCGCCGCGAGGCCGAGCCGGGCGAGATTGGCCTTCAGGCGGCGCAGGCGCGGGCCGGAACGGTCGAGCGCGGTGGCGCTGGCGCCGGCTGCCGCGATCTGGGCCGTCTTGCCGCCGGGCGCCGCGCAGAGATCGGCGATGCGTTCGCCGGGTTGGGGTGCCAGCAGCCTGACCGGCAGCGCCGCTGCTGCGTCCTGCACCCACCACGCGCCCTCCTCGAAGCCCGGCAGGCCGGCGATGGCCTGCCGCTCGCGCAGGCGTACCGAGCCGGTCGGCAGGACGATGCCGCCGAGCTTGTCGGCCCAGCCGGCGGGATCGGCCTTGACGGAAAGGTCGAGCGGCGGCTCCTCGCGATGGCTCATGGCGATGGCGGCTGCCGTCTCTTCGCCATAAGCCGCTGACCAGCTTTCGATGAGCCAGTCGGGCGTGTCGCCGAAGGCGTCGGCTTGGGCTTCCGCAAGGACCGCGTCGCGCTCGCGGGCAAGACGGCGCAGCACGGCATTGCCGAGCGCGGCATAGCGGGCCGAGCGCTGATCCTCGTGCAGATGGCGGATGGCGAGGTCGACGGCGGCGTGGTCGGGCACGTCGAGGAACAGGATCTGCGCCGCCGCTGCCGTCAGGATCGGCTCGAACGGGCCGGACTGGCGCGGGCTGCCGCGGTCGAGGCGGGCGTCGATGGCGTGGCGGATCGTGCCGAGCCGGCGGAAGGCCGTGACCGCGATGGCCCGCGCCAGGCTCGCATCGGCGGCGTCGAGCCCGGATTCGGGCAGGAGCCGCTCCAGCGTCTCGTCGAGCGCGACGCGGGCGCGCAGCACCTCGTCGATGACGGCGGCCGCGAGCCGGCGCGCCGGCAGGCCCGGCGCGTCCTCGCGTTCGGGGGCCGCCGCCCGGGGCGGGCGGCGCGGGGCAAAACGATCGGCCATCTCAGCCCCAGGGGCCGGGCTGGCGCGGGGCGCTGCCCCAGGGGCCGGCGCCGGCCCCGGCGGTGAAGCTCGCGGCATTGCCGCGGCCGATGCCCAGCGCGCGGGCCTGTTCCATCAGCGCGGCGATGCGGTTGCCGGTGTCGGGATGGGTCGAGAACAGATTATCCATGCCGCCGCCGGTCAGGGGATTGATGATGAACATATGCGCCGTAGCAGGCTTGGCCTCGGCTGTCTCGCTCGGGATGTGGGCGACGCCGGCCGCGATCTTGGCGAGCGCGTCGGCGAGCCAGACCGGATTGCCGCAGATCTCGCCGCCGAGCCTGTCGGCCTCGTATTCGCGCGAGCGCGAGATCGCCATCTGGATCAGGGCGGCGGCCATCGGCGCCAGGATCGAGAGCAGGATCTGGACGATCAGGTTCGGGCGGTTGTCACGCGAGCCGAACAACATGCCGAAGGTGACGAGCGAGGAGATCGCGCCGGCGAAGGTCGCGGTGATCGTCATGGTCAGCGTGTCGTGGTTCCTGATATGCGCGAGCTCATGCGCCATCACGCCGGCGAGTTCCTCATAGGTCAGCGTGCGCAGGATGCCGGTGGTCGCCGCGACGGCGGCGTTCTGCGGGTTGCGGCCGGTGGCGAAGGCGTTGGGCTGGGCCTCGTCGATCAGGTAGACGCGCGGCATCGGCATGTTCGCACGCGCTGCGAGGTCGCGCACCATCCCGTAAAGCTCAGGCGCGGTCGCAGCGTCGACCTCATGGGCATTGTGGGCCGCGAGCGCGAGCCGGTCGGAGTTCCAGTAGCTGAAGAGATTGGTGACGGCGGCGAAGCCGAGCGCCATCACCATGCCGCCGCCGCCGCCGATCAGATAGCCGACCGCGCCGAACAGCGCGGTCAGGCCCGCCATCAGCATGCCGGTGCGAACGTAGTTCATCGCTTTCCCTTCCCAGGCTCTCGCATCGGCGAGCGTCGTGCCCTATGTGGTGAGGGCGATCCAGATCCTGCAAGAGAATCCCGCGAGGAAACCAGCCGCGATGTCCGACGACGCCGAGCAGCATGCCACAAAGCCGCTCACGCCTGCGGCGCAACGCGCGCTGGCGGAAGCGGCGGCGCGGCGCGCGGCGATCGACGCCCATGCGGCGGAGGTCGCCGGGCAGCGCGAGCTCAATGGTCGCGGCGGGCTCGAGCCCGTGCGCTACGACGATTGGGAAGTGAAGGGCATCGCCAGCGATTTCTGACGGGCCGGAACCGCGCGCAACCCCCCGAAACATTGCCAATCGGTGGCCCAGCGTCCAAACAGCAGCCGGACTCAAGCGGATTCGCCTCATGGACAGTACCGACAAGCGCCTCGCGGCCCTGCGCCGCCTTCTTGCCGAGGCGCATGGCAAGCTTGGCCTGAAGCTCGGCTTCCGGCTCTGGGACGGCAGCGCCGTGCCGGCTTCCTGGCCGTCGCAGGGGCTGGCCATCGCCATCGCCGATCCCGGCGTGATCGCAGCCCTGATCCGCAAGCCCAGGCTCGACACGCTGCTCAACCTGCATATCGCCGACCGCATCGCGATCGTGAACGGCTCGATCTTCGATCTCGCCCTGGCCCGGCCGGAGGGCAAGGTCGGCAGGCTCGCGCGGAACATCCCCAAGGGCGCGGTCTTCGACGTCGTCCGCCGCTTCCTCTTCGCGCCGGGCAAGGCGGCGGATGCTGTCAGCCACCGCAAGGGCGACGAGATCGCCCGCGACGGCGATCCTGAGACCAACAAGGCCAATGTCGCCTATCACTACGACGTCTCGAACGCTTTCTACCGGCTCTTCCTCGACGAGGAGATGGTCTACACCTGCGCCTATTTCACCGAGGATCACGGCGATATCGGCCGGGCGCAGCAGGACAAGCTCGACATGATCTGCCGGAAGCTGCGCCTGAAACCCGGCGACCGCTTCCTCGACATCGGCTGCGGCTGGGGCGCGCTGGTCTGCCATGCCGCCCGCTATTACGGCGTCGAGGCGCATGGCGTGACGCTGGCCGAGGAGCAGCTCAAATATGCGCGCGAGAAGGTCGAGCGCTGGGGCTTGCAGGACAAGGTCACCCTGCATCTGCGCGACTACACGCAGATGCAGGGCGAGTTCGACAAGATTTCCTCGATCGGCATGTTCGAGCAGGTCGGCATCCGCAATTACCCGACCTATTTCGGCACGGTGAACCGGCTGCTCAGGCCGCGGGGGTTGTATCTGCACCACACCATCTCGCGCCGGGCCAAGAGGACCGAGAAGGCGTTCAACAAGATGCCGGCGGAATACCGGGCGCTGGTGCGCTACATCTTCCCCGGCGGCGAGCTCGACCATCTGGGCATGTCGATCACCAATCTCGAGCGCCACGGCTTCGAGATCCACGACGTCGAGGGCTGGCGCGAGCATTACCAGCGCACGACGAGGCTGTGGTGGGAAAGGCTGGAGGCCAACAGGGACAAGGCCGAGGCCGAGATCGGCCCCGAGCGGACGCGGATGTGGCTGCTCTATCTGGCGGGCTGCTCGCTCGCCTTCGAGCGCGGCGGGGCGCTGATCAACCAGACGCTGGTCTCGAAGCGGCGCAAGGGAGCATCAGGCCTGCCGCTGACGCGCGCAGACCTCTATCGTTCCTGATCGGGTGCGGGCCGGCCTCAGGCGCCGGCCTTCCGACTGTGGGGTTACTTCTTGACGAAGAGGTCGAGCTTTCCGTGATGCTCGGCCAGGAGATAATAGAAGGTCAGGCGCGACTTGGTCCTGTCGGCCTTCATCTGCTCGCAGATCGTCTTGATCGAGCCGTCGAGATCGCCGGACTTCAGGCCGAGCTTCTTCTTCAGGAAGTTCTCACGGACGCGATCGAGCTCGGCCGGGTCGGAGCAGGCGACGTAGCGGGTATCGGGTTTGCTCATCACCAGAGCATAGGCTTTCGACATGCCGGCGAAGGCCGCTTCGTTGAGCGGCTTCTTGGCGAATTTCTTCACGTCGACGAGATGGTCCATCTTGTAGCCCCCTTCCTGGCCCGCGCCACGGCACGAGCGGATCAAGTGTCGCGAGGCGGAGGTTAACGCGGTTCTGTGTGGGGGGCGAG
Source organism: Bosea sp. (in: a-proteobacteria) (assembly GCF_023953965.1). Taxonomy (NCBI): domain Bacteria; kingdom Pseudomonadati; phylum Pseudomonadota; class Alphaproteobacteria; order Hyphomicrobiales; family Alloboseaceae; genus Allobosea; species Allobosea sp. The sequence goes on along the minus strand of NZ_JAMLIX010000001.1, from coordinate 848,276 downwards.
GGGCAATGGCCAGGATTTCGGGATTTCGGACCGGCGCCGGCCCGCTTTTGGTCGAAGGTGCGGCTTTGCGGCCTCAGGGCAGCACGACGACCGGCGTTCCCATCCGCACGCGGGCATAGAGGTCGATCACGTCGCGGTTGTGCATGCGAAAGCAGCCATAGGAGGCGGCGGTGCCGACGGTCGCCGGCATGTTGGTGCCGTGGATGGCGTATTGCCCGCCGGGCCCGAGCCCGATCACGCGCGCGCCCATCGGGTTGCGCGGCGAGCCGCCGGGGATGACGTCGGGCAGGCGCGGATTGTCGCGCTTCACCTCGGCCGGGGGCGCCCAGGCCGGGTCGACCTGCATCTCCTCGACATATTTGACTCCGCGCCACTGCTTGCCGGCCTTGCCGACGGCGACGGTGTAGCGGATCGCCGCGTCCGGCGCGACGACGAAGTAGAGCTTCCGCTCGCTCGTGCGGATCACGATGGTGCCGGGCTCGAAGCGCCCGTCCTGCAGGCCGACGATCTCGCGCGCCTCAGCCGGAAGTGCCGATGCGCCGGCGATGGACAGGGCAAGGGCCGCAACCGCGATGGACCTCGGCATGTTTGAGAACTCCCGCTCGAAACCGGGGGAGTTGTGGCGCCGCAGCCGTGAAGCGCGGGTTGAGCGATATGGTGAAGCCGCGATTCAGGATGAATCGCCGCTTTACGCCGCCGGCCGCGCCCGGTGCTGCTGCGGCAGCAGGAAGGGCAGGCCCGGCGCCGGCGCGCGGCTCAAGCTGAGGTCGACCTTGAAGACCTGGCGCAGCAGCGCGTCGTCCAGCGTCTGCGCCGGCGGCCCCTGCGCGATGATCCGGCCCTGGTCCATCACCACGAGATGGTCGGCATAGGTCACGGCGAGATTGAGGTCGTGCAGCACGATCAGGACCGCGACGCCCCGCGCGGCGATGGCGCGCGCCATGTCGAGCAGCGCGAGCTGGTGGCAGAGGTCGAGGCTGGCGATCGGCTCGTCGAGGAAGAGCACCTGCCGCTCAGTGACGCTGCGGCCGGCTTCGAGCTGGCAGAGCACGCGGGAAAACTGCACGCGCTGCTGCTCGCCGCCCGAGAGCGTCTGGTAGCGCCGGCCGGCGAGCTCGATCACGCCCGCGGCGGCGAGGCTTTCGGCGACGATCGCCTCGCGCCGCTGGCGCGTCAGCGCCCGGCCGATGCCGTCGGTGCCCAGCCGCGCGACCTCGTAGACGCTGAACGGGAAGGCGAGTCGCGCATGCTGCGCCATCACCGCGCGCAGGCAGGCGAGCCGCCAGGCCGGCACCGCCGCAAGCGGCTCGCCGGCGATGCGGATCTGGCCTCCGGCCGGCCTGATCTCGCCGGTCAGGAGCTTGAGCAGGGTCGATTTGCCGGCGCCGTTGGGGCCGATCAGGATCGTGGTCGTGCCGCCGGCGAGCGCGATGTTCGCCTCGGCGACGAGGCTGCGCCCGCCCGCGCGGAAGCTCACGCCCTGGCCGGAGAGGATCGGGTTCGGTTCAGACATCGATCAGGCTCGTGCGGCGCAGCAGCAGCCAGAGGAAGAAGGGCGCGCCGATGGCGGCGGTGACGATGCCGATCGGCAGTTCCGCCGGGACGACGATGAGCCGGGCGACGATGTCGGCGCTGACCAGCAGCATCGCCCCGCCCAGCGCCGAGAGCGGCAGCAGGAGCCGGTGGTCCGGGCCGACCGAGAGCCGGATCAGATGCGGCACGACGATGCCGACGAAGCCGATCAGCCCGGCCGCGGCGACGCTGGCGCCGACGGCGAGCGCGACGAGCAGGATCGCCAGCGCCTTGATCCGCTGGACGGGAATGCCGAGGTGATAGGCTTCCGCCTCGCCGAGCATCAGCCCGTTGAGGCCGCGTGCCAGGAACGGCATCAGCATCAGGATCGGCAGGATGATCGGCGCCACGACCGAGAGCTTGGTCCAGCTCGCGCCGCCGAGGCTGCCGAGCGACCAGAAGGTCAGGTCGCGCAATTGCCGGTCGTCGGAGATGAAGGCGAGCAGGCCGGTCAGCGCGCTTGCGAGCGCGCCGAGCGCGACGCCGGCGAGCAGCATCGTCGCGACCGAGGTGCGCCCGCCGCGCGTCGCGATCAGGTAGAGCGCGAGCGTCGTGACGAGGCCGCCGCAGAAGGCACCGAGCGGCAGCGCGGCGAAGGGCAGCTTCATCATCGTGCCGGCGAGGAAGCGGTCGCCGAGCACGATGGTGGTTGCCGCGGCGAGAGCCGCCCCGCTCGACACGCCGACGAGGCCGGGATCGGCCAGCGGGTTGCGGAACAGCCCCTGCATCAGCGCGCCGGAGACGGCCAGCCCCGCGCCGACGAGCAGGCCCAGCAGCACGCGCGGCAGGCGGATGTTGAGGACGACGAGCACGTCGCGCGCCTCGAGCAGGCCCGCATCGCCGGAAAGCTTCGCCAGCAGGATCTCGGCGATGCGGGAGGGCGCGATCGCGATCGCGCCCTGGCCGACGGCGACGACGGCGAGCAGCAGGCAGGCGAGCGCGAAGCCGACGATGGTGACGAGGCCGGCGCGGCGGCGCCCGGCGATCAGCGTGGCGAGCGCCGGCGAAGTCATGGCCGGGGACGGGGCCGCGAGGCTCACGGGGCGGCGGCCGTCTTGAGCGGCGGAATCGCCGCTTCCGGATAGATCGCGGCCATCAGGTCGCGCGCCGCCATCGGCGTGCGCGGCCCAAAGCCGAGCAGGTAGAGCCCGTCCATCTGGATCAGCCGCCGCTCGCTCGCGGCCGGCGTCCGGGCGAAGGCGGGCAGCGCGAAGAGATCGTCGGGCTTGATCGCGTGGTCGCCGGCGCCGCGGCGCATCATCACCACGATCTCGGGCTGGGCGGCGGCGATCGATTCCTCCGTCATCGGCTTGTAGCCCTCGATCGTATCGGCGACGTTGACCGCGCCCGCGAGCCTGATGATCGCATCGGCCGAGCTGTTGCGGCCGCCGACCAGCGCGCGGCCGTTCTGCAGCGCCAGCACGAAGAGGATCCGCCGCTTCTGCGTGATCGCGGCGCGCAGTGCGGAAAGCTCCTCGAACCGCGCTTTGGTTTCAGCCGCCAGCCGCCCGGCCGGCTCGGCCGCGCCGAGCGCGGCGCCGATCGCGGCGATCTTGGCGACGACGCCCTCGGGCGTCTGCCCGTCGTCGATGGTGACGATCTTCACCCCGGATTCCTTCAGCAGCGATACCGCGTCGGGCGGGCCGGCGCCGTCGACGACCATGATCAGCGAGGGCTTCAGCGAGAGCACGCCCTCGGCCGAGAGCGCCCGGACATAGCCGACATTGGCTTTGTCCCTCAGCGCCTGCGCCGGGTACTGGCTGGTGGAGTCGACGCCGACGACCCGGTCCTGCAGGCCGAGCGCGTAGATCACCTCGGTGATGACGCCGCCGGCGACGACGATGCGCTCCGGCGCCTGGGCGAAGGCGGCCGGCCGGCCGAGCCCGCCGAGGCTGAGAGCCGTCAGGGCGATGGCGGCCGTAAGCTCGCGGCGGTTCGGCTGCGGGATTGTGGAATGCGCTTGGCGGATGCGCGGGCCGGACATGTCATTACTCCAGATCGGGCTCGAGCCGGCGGGTTTCGCACGGCGTCAGGCCCCGAAAAAAGTCGTGTTCAGTTTCAAGTCGTTCCATTTCAAGTAGTTCTTGTTTTTAATTATTTAAAACAAGAACATCCTTGCGGCGTTGTTGACGGTGATATTAGGCTTTACTACAAGGGGTCAAGGGCGGCGCCTTCGCGCCGCCGGCTCCGCCGTTCCACGGCTCTTCAGATGCAGGGTTTGCCGATGTTCATCGCCATGAATCGCTTCAAGGTCGTCAAGGGCGAGGAGGCTGCCTTCGAGGAGATCTGGTCCTCGCGCAAGACCCGTCTCGACGAGATGGCGGGTTTCATCTCCTTCCACCTGCTGAAGGGGCCGGAGAAGGAGGACCACACGCTCTATTCCTCCCATACCTCATGGGCCACGAAGGAGAATTTCGTCGCCTGGACGAAGTCGGAGCAGTTCCGCGCCTCGCATCGCGGCGCCGGTCAGCCGCGCCCGAAGCCGATCTATCTCGGCCATCCGGAGTTCGAGGGTTTCGAGACCGTGCTGAGCGAGACCAACCCGCATCTGCCCCTCCAGGTGGCCGAGTGAGGCAGCGCCGATGACGAACGCCGATATCGCCACCCGCGATCCGATCGAGCATGCGCGCGCCCTGCTTGCCGCCAAGCCCGATGGCCTGATCGAGGCCGTCGCGCGCGAAGCCGGGGTCTCGACGCGCGTGGCGCTCGAGCTGCTGCCGGCCGGGCAGCGGCTCCCGGTGGAGCCCGAGCGCTTCGAGGAGGTCTGGAAGGAGCTTTCGACCTGGGGCACGGTGCTCTTCCTGATGCACACGCCCGACATCGTGCTGGAATGCGAGGGCTCCCTGCCGGTCGGCAGCTTCGGCCACGGCTACTACAACATCCATGGCGACAGCCCGATCGGCGGCCACATCAAGGCTGAGAACTGCCGGGCGATCTATCTGGTCGATCGCGCCACGGCGCAGGGCCGGCGCGCCTGCTCGGTGCAGTTCTTCAACGGCGTCGGCGAGGTGATGTTCAAGGTCTTCGTGCGGCGCGATGCCCAGCGCGCGCTGCTGCCGGAGCAGCTGGCGCGGTTCGAGGCGCTGAAGGCACGCTTCGCCTGAGCCTTCAAAACGACACGCTCGTTTCATGGATTGTGGCCCATGAAGCCGGGCCAGGAGTGCAATTCACCGATCGTTAACCATGTCGGCGCAGCCTTCGCTGCAGAAGGCCCGCCGATCATGATCGTGCCGCGTGACCGGGTTCTCTCGGATGACGGGGCCGCCCCAGCCGGCGAGAGGCCCTTTGACGGTTCGACGATGGGGCTCGATATGGCTGCGCATGTCACCCTGGAACGGGTTCTCCTGCCGCATGGCCGGCCGACGCTGTCGGTCGCGGCCGGGCGCCGCTTCGTGGAGGAACGGACGCCTGCCCTGCGCTCAGGCCTCGGCTTCGCGATGCTGCTCGGCCTGCGCTTCGTCCAGGCCCGGCTGATCTCGGTCTGGGGGCTGATCATTGCGGCCGCGCTGTGCCCGCCATTCGTCTTCGCCGCCTTCGCGGTCTTCGCCGCCGCTGCGAACCTCGTCTCGGTCGCCGCGCTCCTGCGGTTCGAGGCGGTGTTCTTCCGCAACAGCGACCGTGCTCGGCTCGGCCTCGCCTTCAGGCTCGCCGCCGCGGTCGGGGCCGCCTTCCTCGCCGTCACCGCCCTCGTCCTCGCCGGGCTGGTGCTCGGCGGCTGGATCGCGCCGGCGGTCGCCTTCTTCTTCCTGGTGTCGCTCACGGCGCGCTCGGTGCTGCGCCTGATCTGGTCGGAGGCGACGGCGGAGGGGGATTTCCGTGCCATCGGCAACAGCAATGTCGTGCAGGCGGTGGTCCAGCCGGGGATCATGCTCCTCCTGATCTGGCTTTTCGGGCCGAAGGCGCTGGCGCTCTTCGTCGCGGATGCGCTCGGCCATGTGCTCGCGGCGACCTATCTCCTGCGGCGCCGCTGGGGCGGCGTCGCCGGGCTGGTCGAGCCGGCGCTCTGGTCGTGGCATAGCCTCGTGCGGGCGGCGTCGCGCTGGCGCGACGCGCCATCTGCCCTGCTGCCCTCGGCCCTGCTGGCCTATGGCTTCGCCGCGGCGCCGCTGCTTGCCCTGCCCTATGCCAGCAACACGGTGCTGGCGGCGCAGGTCGCCCTGTCGATGCGCCTGCTCGACATGCCGACGCAGATGTTCGGCACGGTCTCGACCCCGCTCGTGCTGAACGGCCTGCGCGCCCATGCCGGCCGGCACCGGCGCTTCTGGGGGCGGGTCGTCGCGCTTGGCCTGATCGCCGCCGCGACCGTGCTGTTCAGCCTGATCGCCTGCGCTTCCACCCTGGCCGACCATTGGCTGATCGGCACCAAATGGCAGGATCTGGGCGAGGTCGTCGCGCTGATGGCGGCGTTCTACATCGGCATCGCCGTGCTCGCGCCGTTGCAGGAAGTGGCGACGCTTTCGCGCCGGCCCTTCTGGCAGGTCTCGGTCAATGCGGCGGCGCTTGCGGCGATCGTGGCGGCGATGGCGTGGTTCGGCGAGCTCTCGCCGGCCCTGCTGCAGGCGATCGGCGCGATCTCGATCCTGCGGGCGCTGGCGCATGCCCTGTTCGTCTGGCTTCACCTCGACGATCGGGCCGAGGCGGCGCCGGATGGCCTCGCCGCGCCGGTGCCGGCCGGCTGAGCGTTAGAGCATCGGATGCGAAAAGCGGCATCCACTTTTCGGAAAAATCCGATGCCCCAGCGATGATCTATTCCCGGCGGATCAGCCGGTCGGCGATGAGCGAGGACAGCAATCCGGGCTTGAACTCCCGCTCCAGCCGTTCAGGGTCGTAAGTTGTCGCGACCCAGTCCAGGAAGGCCATGCCTTTCGCCTCGCCTTCGCGGCGATAGGCTTCGAAGAAGGCGTCGAGGATGCCGGTCTTGGCGAAGCGGAAATGGCCGTAGCGCAGCGAGAGCTGGCGCATCGCCTCGTCGAGCGGGCGCTTTTCATGGATGATGAGATAGAGCGCCGAGAAGAAGCCGGCCCGGTCGGCGCCGGATTTGCAGTGCGCCAGCACGGGTTCCGCGAGGCTGTCGAAGAAGGCGCCGGCGCCGAGGATGCTCTCGCGCTCCGGCGCCCCGCGCGAGCGCAACACGAAATCGACGAGGCGGATGCCGTGGCGTTCGCAGGCTTCCTTCTGCAGGGGCCAGGAGCCGTGCTCGCGCCCGCCGCGCAGGTTGACGATGGTCTTGACCCCCTTGCGCGCGAAGGCCGCGATCTGGCCGGGCGAAGGCTGGGCCGAGCGCCACAGCCCCGGCGTGACGCGGTGCGCGTTGAGATAGGCGAGCCGGAAGATGCCGTGATCGACGAGGAGCATGTTCGCCCAGGCGCGCAGGCGCTGGCCGCGGCCCTCGATCGGCCGGTCCCAGCGGGCGATGCGGGCCATGCGGCGGGCATAGCGCTCCTCGTCGGGGCGCAGGCGGCTCAGCACGGCCGGGTCTTAGGACGGTTCATGGGCCGCCCGATACAGCATCGGACCGGAAAGTGGAAACCACTTTTCGGGACGATCCGATGCGCGCAGCCCGGCGGCCAGACGATGGAAGGGGTTGGCCTTTCAGCCGCGTGCTTGCATAAGGCGCAAGGACAAGCTCCAGCGACAGGTCCCGCCATGCGCATCGACGCCATCTCCATCGGCAAGAACCCGCCCGAAGAAGTGAATGTCCTGATCGAGGTGGCGATCGGCGGCGAGCCGATCAAGTACGAGATGGACAAGGCGGCCGGCACGCTCTTCGTCGACCGCTTCCTCTATACGCCGATGCGCTATCCGGGGAATTACGGCTTCATCCCGCACACCCTTTCCGAGGACGGCGACCCCTGCGACGTGCTGGTGGCGAATACGCGCCCGCTGGTGCCGGGCTCCTACATCGCGGTCAGGCCGATCGGCGTGATGCTGATGGAGGACGAGGCCGGCGGCGACGAGAAGATCATCGCCGTGCCGGTGCCGAAGCTGACCAAGCGCTACGAGAACGTGCACAACTACACCGACCTGCCGAAGATCACGCTCGACCAGATCCAGCACTTCTTCGAGCACTACAAGGACCTCGAGCCCGGCAAATGGGTCAAGCTCAAGGGCTGGGGCGACGCCGCCACCGCCCGCAAGCTGATCTCCGAGGCGATCGAGCGGGCGAAGGCCGCGAAGGACTGAAGGCCGGCTCGGCCGTGCGGCGCTCGGCCCTCGGACGATGCTCGCTTGCGACGATCGGCGCCGAAGCCCGACAGGAAAATGACGATTTTCAGAATCTGTAACTTCATACGCCGCCTGTTGCGTTGCGGCGCCGTTCCGGTTTCGTTACAGAACCAGACACTCTAGAATGATCCCAAATGGGTCCGCCGCCTCCGACGGGCCGCTTGATCGGAGAATGATATTGGCCGAGGTCAAGCCCGCGGCGCGCCCGCTTTCACCGCATCTGCAGATCTACCGCTGGTCCTGGACGATGGCGATGTCCGTCGCCCATCGCGTCACCGGCACGGGGCTTTACCTCGGCACGGTGCTGATCGCCGCCTGGCTCGTCGCCGCCGCTTCCGGCCCCGCCGCCTTCGGCACGGCGCAGGCCGTCGCCGGCTCCTTCCTCGGCCGGCTCGCGCTCTTCCTCTACAGCTTCTCGCTGATCCACCACATGCTGGGGGGCCTGCGCCATTTCGTCTGGGACATGGGCAAGGGCTTCGAGCTCCAGACGCGCATGAACCTCGCCAAGTTCACGCTGATCGGCTCGGTCGGCCTGACGGTCCTGATCTGGATCGTCGTGCTCGTCCTGCGCTGAGGAGGCCGCCATGCAATCCCATTCCTCGATGCGCACCCCGCTCGGCCGCGTCCGCGGCCTCGGCTCCGCCAAGTCCGGCACCGGCCATTTCTGGCTCCAGCGCGTCACCGCCGCCTCCAACCTGATCCTGACGGTGATCTTCGTCTTCATCGTCATCGCACTGGTCGGAAAACCCTATCCGGCCGCGATTGCGCTCCTGTCGCATCCGCTCGTCGCGATCCTGATGCTGCTCTTCATCCTCTCGGCCTGCATCCATATGCGCATCGGCATGCAGGTCATCATCGAGGACTATGTCCATGGCGAGGGGGTCAAGGTTCTCGCCGTCATGGCCAATACCTTTTTCGCCGTCGCTGTCGGCGCGGCCAGCGTCTATGCGGTGCTGAAGCTGTCTTTTGGAGGCTGATCCGATGGCGATCACAAAATCCCGCCCGGTCCCGGCCTATAACGGCACCGCCTATCCGATCACCGACCACACCTTCGACGTCGTCGTCGTCGGCGCCGGCGGCGCGGGGCTTCGCGCCACCGTCGGCTGCTCGCAGGCGGGGCTTCGCACCGCCTGCGTCACGAAAGTCTTCCCGACCCGCTCGCACACCGTCGCGGCGCAAGGGGGCGTGGCCGCCTCGCTCGGCAACATGGGCAAGGACACCTGGCAGTGGCACATGTACGACACCGTCAAGGGGTCGGACTGGCTCGGCGACCAGGACGCGATCGAATATCTCGTGCGCAACGCGCCGGCCGCCGTCTATGAGCTCGAGCATTGGGGCGTGCCGTTCTCGCGCACCGAGGACGGCAAGATCTACCAGCGCCCCTTCGGCGGCATGACCACCGAGTTCGGCGAGGGCCCGCCGGCCCAGCGCACCTGCGCCGCGGCCGACCGCACCGGCCACGCCATGCTGCACACGCTCTACGGCCAGGCGCTGCGCTACAACACCGAGTTCTTCATCGAGTTCTTCGCCATCGACCTGATCATGGACGAGGACGGCCATTGCCGCGGCGTGATCGCGCTGAAGCTCGACGACGGCACGCTGCACCGCTTCCGCGCCCAGCAGACGATCCTGGCGACGGGCGGCTATGGCCGCACCTATTTCTCCGCAACCAGCGCCCATACCTGCACCGGCGACGGCGGCGGCATGGTGCTGCGCGCCGGCCTGCCCTTGCAGGACATGGAGTTCGTGCAGTTCCATCCGACCGGCATCTACGGCGCCGGCTGCCTGATCACGGAAGGGGCGCGCGGCGAGGGTGGCTACCTGACCAATTCCGAGGGCGAGCGCTTCATGGAGCGCTACGCGCCGTCCGCCAAGGACCTCGCCTCGCGCGACGTCGTCTCGCGCTCGATGACGATGGAGATCCGGGCGGGCCGCGGCGTCGGCAAGAACAAGGACCACATCTACCTGCATCTCGACCATCTCGATCCGAAGATCCTGCACGAGCGCCTGCCGGGCATCTCCGAGAGCGCCAAGATCTTCGCCGGCGTCGACGTGACCCGCGAGCCGATCCCCGTGCTGCCGACGGTGCACTACAACATGGGCGGCATCCCGACGAATTATCACGGCGAGGTCCTGACCAAGGTCGGCGGTGATCCCGATACGGTGGTGCCGGGCCTGATGGCGATCGGCGAGGCGGCCTGCGTCTCGGTGCACGGCGCCAATCGCCTCGGCTCCAACTCGCTGATCGACCTCGTCGTCTTCGGCCGCGCGGCCGGCCTGCGCTGCGCCGAGACGGTGACGGCGGGCGAGAAGCAGCCGGAGCTGCCGAAGGGCTCCTCGGACCTCGCGCTCTCCCGCCTCGACAGATACCGCAACGCGTCCGGCGGCACGCCGACGGCGGTGCTGCGCGACCGCATGCAGCGCACGATGCAGAACAACTGCGCCGTCTACCGCGAAGGCCCGACGCTGGAGGAGGGCCACAAGCTCATCCACGAGGTCTGGGCCGGCATCGCCGACATCGGCACCACGGACCGCTCGCTGATCTGGAACTCCGATCTGGTCGAGACGCTGGAGTTCGACAACCTGATCACCCAGGCGGTCGTCACCATGGATTCGGCGCTGAACCGCCCCGAAAGCCGCGGCGCGCACGCCCGCGAGGATTATCCCGACCGCAACGACAAGGACTGGATGAAGCACACGCTCGCCTGGATCGACGACGGCAAGCGCACGGTCACGCTCGACGACCGGCCGGTGCACACCTACACGATGTCCAACGACATCGAGTACATCAAGCCCAAGGCACGGGTGTACTGAGGATACTTGCGATGGCTGAATTCAATCTCCCGAAGAACTCCCGCCTGACCGAGGGCAAGACCTGGCCGAAGCCTTCGGGCCAGAACGTCACCGCCTTCAAGATCTATCGCTGGAGCCCGGACGACACCGCCAACCCGCGCACCGACACCTACTACGTCGACCGCGACGATTGCGGGCCGATGGTTCTCGACGCGCTGATCTGGATCAAGAACAAGGTCGACCCGACGCTGACCTTCCGCCGCTCCTGCCGCGAGGGCATCTGCGGCTCCTGCGCCATGAACATGGACGGCATGAACGGGCTCGCCTGCACCACCGGCATCGACGAATGCGGCGGCACGGGCAAGCATGCGGGACAGGTCGCGATCTATCCGCTGCCGCACATGCCGGTGGTCAAGGACCTCGTGCCGGATCTGACCCGCTTCTATGCCCAGCACGCCTCGATCGAGCCCTGGCTCCAGACCACGACGCCGGCGCCCGAAAAGGAATGGCGCCAGGCCAAGGACGACCGCGAGAAGCTCGACGGGCTCTACGAGTGCATCCTCTGCGCCTGCTGCTCGACCTCCTGCCCGAGCTACTGGTGGAACGGCGACCGCTATCTCGGCCCGGCCGCGCTGCTCCAGGCCTATCGCTGGCTGATCGATTCGCGCGACGAGGCGACGGGCGAGCGGCTCGACAATCTGGAAGATCCGTTCCGGCTCTATCGCTGCCACACCATCATGAACTGCGCGAACGCCTGCCCGAAGGGGCTGAACCCGGCCAAGGCGATCGCGGAAATCAAGAAGATGATGGTGGCGCGCCAGGTCTGACGCTCGCCGGGCCGGCTAGCGGCCAGCCCTCAGGAAATATACCGCCCCGGCCGGTACGGCGTCGGGTCGATCGGCGGGGGCTCGCCGCAGACCATGGCGGCGATCATCTCGCCGGTGATCGGGCCGGTCGAGAAGCCGACATGCTGGTTGCCGAAGGCGAGCCAGAGGCCGGGATGGCGCGGCGCCTCGCCGATCATCGGCAGCGAATCCGGAAGCGTCGGCCGCGCGCCGCGCCAGGTCTCGCCGACGACGGCGCCCAATGGAAACGCCTCGCGCGCCGCAGCCGTCGCGCTGTCGATCTGGCGCAGCGCATCGGGAGCATCGCGCAAGGACAGGTCGACGCCGCAGGTGACGCGATAGCCCTGCTCCATCGGCGCGATGTAATAGGCGCCGTCGACATCGTAGACCGGCCGCGTCAAGCTGCTGCCGGCCTGCGGCGTGAGATGCCGGTGATAACCACGCTCGACGTCGAGCTTCGGATCGATGCCGAGCGGTTTCAGGAGATCGCCGCTCCAGGGGCCGAGGGCGACCACGGTGATGTCGGCCTCGAAGCCGCCCGTCGCGGTCTCGGCGCGCCAGCCGGCACTGTTGCGGGAAAGCCCGGTGACGGCGGCCTGCACGATGCGCGCGCCGCGTTCGGCGAAGAGGGCGGCATAGGCCGCGGTGACGGCGCCCGGCGAATCGACCGAGCCGACGCTGGGGATCAGGAGCCCGGCCGGGAAGATCGGCTTCAGCCCGGGCTCGACGCCCGAGATGCCCTGCCGGTCGAGGAGGTGCGATTCGATGCCGTGGCGCTTCAGGAAGTCGTGCTCGGCCTGGGCGGCGGCATGGCCGGCCTCGCTGCGCCAGAGCTTGAGGGTGCCGGTCTCGCGCAGACGGTGCGGGATGCCGGCCTCGCCCATCAGGGCGCGGTGGCGCGCGACCGTGTCGGCCGTCAGCGCCTGCAGGGCGGCGATGCGGGCGAGCCCTTGCGAGGGGCGGGCCTCCCAGAGGAAGCGCAGGAGCCAGCCCGGCCGGGTCGAGGCCCGCCGCAGGCTCAGATTGAGCGCCGGGTGGCGGTTGCCGAGATAGCCGGCGATCTTGGCGTAGAGGGCGGGGTTGTTGAGCGGCAGGATCGAGGAGGCGGCGAGCACGCCGGCATTGCCGTAGGAGGTTTCGCGGCCGGGTTCCTTGCGGTCGATCAACGTCACCGCGAGGCCGCGTTTCTGGAGGGCGAGCGCGCAGGAGACGCCGACCATGCCGGCGCCGAGGACGAGAGCCGTACGGGTCACGCAATCCTCCCGGCCGTCGCCGGCTCCTTCAGCCAGTGGTCGAGGAAGGCATCGAGCCACAGCCGGATCGCCGGGTCGTGCTGGAACCAGCCCGGCACATGGGTATGGCCGAGCTGGGCGCCGGGCATCAGCGTGCGCTCATAGCCGCGCACCGACCAGCGATACATCATCGCCGGCGTTACCTCGGGATGGAACTGGACGCCGTAGAGCCTGTTGCCGGCCTGGATCGCCTGCACCGGAAAATCGCCGCCGGTGGCGAGGCATTGCGCCCCTTGCGGGCAGTCGAAGCCGTCGCGGTGCCATTGATAGACCGTGCCCGGCCAGGTGAAGCCGGCGGCCTTGGCATGCCGGCGGCCGGCATCGGTGACCGCGAGCGGGTAATAGCCGACCTCGGCCCGGCCTTCGCCATGGGTATAGACGCGCGCGCCCATCTGCTTCGCCAGCATCTGCGCGCCGAGGCAGATGCCGAGGAAGGCCGCGTCCTCCTTCAGGCAGGTGCCGATCCAGTCGATCTCGGCCTTGATGTAATCGTCCGGGTCGTTCGCGCCCATCGGGCCGCCGAAGATCACGGCACCCGCATGGTCCCGCATCGTCGCCGGCAGGGGATCGCCGAAGCGCGGCTTGCGGATGTCGAGGGCATGGCCGCGCGCCTGCAGGAGGCGGCCGACGCGGCCGGGCGTCGAATGCTCCTGATGCAGCACGATCAGCACCGGCTTGAGGGCAGGCTGGGTGGAACGGGTGCGACGGGCGGGGCGAAAAGGGAAGGCGTGCTCGTTCATCACGGACTTCGAGGTCGCTTGCGCGCGAGGGTCTTCAAGGCCGCGCGAAGCCATGCCAGATCGCCGGCGAGCATGCGGTTCCCCGCGCGGCGAAGCAAGCGATTTATCGGCCGTGCGGTGCTGATCCGGGCCGCGCCTTGCGCGCCTTCCACCGTCGGGCGCTTGACGCCGGCGTCGCGGCCTGCGATGAGAATGAACATTCATTCTCATTCTTCCGAGCTGCAATGCCGCCCTCAGCCGCCGTGCCGACGCCCGTGGTCGCCCTGTCTGAGCGCCATATCCGCATTCTCGATGCCGCGGAGCGGGTTTTCGCGCGCGCCGGCTTCCATGCGGCGACGATGCAGGACGTCGCGGCCGAGGCGGGGATGAGCCCGGGCAATCTCTACCGCTATTTCAGCGCGAAGGACGCGATCATCGCCGGCATTGCCGAGCGCGACCGCAGCCTGATCGCCGCGGATTTCGGCCGGCTCCACCCGCGGAACGGGCCGCTGCTCGACCAGCTCGAGGAACTCGGGCGCCGGCATCTCGTTCAGAAACCACGCGAGAAGGCGGTGATCGCGCTTGAGATCTGGGCGGAGGCCGCGCGTAATCCGCAGATGTCGCGGATGTGCGCCGCCATCGACGGCACGGTGGCGCAGGGCCTCACGGCGGCGATCGCCGATGCCAAGGCCAATGGCGAATTGCCGGCCGGGCTCGACGAGGGCGGCTTCCTGCTCGCGATCACGATGATGGCGGACGGCTTCCTCTGCCGGCGGGCGGTGGACCCGGCTTTCGACGAGGCGGCCGCAGCCGAGACGCTGTTCACCGGCATGCGCCTGCTCGCGCAGACCATGCTCCGGCCCGTGGCGGAGGCGCGCTGATGCCGACCGCTTCCGCCCGGCCCGCTCCGTTTTCGCACCGCGGCATGGCCGCAAAAGGACCCCGTCCGATGTCCCTGCGTTCGATCGTTCCGCTGAAGGCCATGGTCGCCCTCGCCGTGCTCTGCGCGCCGCTGCCCTTGCAGGCCCAGAGCGCCGGCCCCTCCGTCACGGTGACGGGGGCGCAAACTACCGAGATCGTCCGGAGCGTGGTCGTCTCGGGCTCGATGGTGGCGCGCGACGAGGTTCTGGTCGCGCCGGAGGTCGATGGGCTGGCGATCGTCGAGCTTCTTGCCGAGGAGGGCGACAAGGTCGCGCAGGGTCAGGTCCTGGCGCGCCTGAGCCGGGTTTCGCTCGGCGTGCAGAAGGCGCAGAACGACGCCCAGATCGCCCGCGCCGAGGCGGCCGTCGCCCAGGCCAACGCCCAGATCGCCGAGGCCGAGGCCAACCTCACCCAGGCCGACAACGCCTTCGCCCGCACCAAGGCGCTGCGTGACAGCGGCAATGCCTCGATCGAGATGTTCGACCAGCGCGCGGCCGCCGCGCGCTCGGGCCAGGCGCGCGTCACCGCGGCCCGGCAGGCGCAGGCGATCGCCGGCGCCGATCTGGCGCTGGCCCGGGCGCAAGCGCAGGACATCGCCGTGAAGCTCGCCCGCACCGAGATCAAGGCGCCGCGCGGCGGCATCGTCAGCCGCCGCACGGCGCGGCTCGGCGCGACCGCGAGCATGCTGCCGACGACCGAGCCGCTGTTCAGGATCATCGCCGACGGGGCGGTCGAGCTCGAGGCGCAGGTCGCCGAGGTCGAGCTTCCGGGCTTGAGCGCCGGGCAGGCCGTCGCCGTCACCCCGGCCGGCGCGAAGGAGGCGCTCGCCGGCACGATCCGCCTGATCGCGCCCGAGGTCGACAAGGCGTCGCGGCTCGGGCGCGTGCGCGTCGCGCTCGACGGCAATCCCCCGGTCGCGATCGGCACCTTCGCGCGCGGCGTGATCGAGACCGGCCGCAAGCGCGCCGTGACCCTGCCGCTTTCGGCGATCACCTATGGCCGCTCGGGCGCGAGCGTGCAGTCGGTCAGGGACGGCAAGGTCACGACCAGGCCGGTGACGCTGGGGCTCCTCGGCCAGGGCCGGGTGGAGATCGCAAGCGGGCTTGCCGAGGGCGAGACCGTGGTGGCGCGCGCCGGCACCTTCGTGCGCGACGGCGACGTCGTCACGCCGGTCGCGATGAACTGACGGGCACGCCCATGAACGTCAACGTCTCCGCCTGGTCGATCCGCAAGCCCGTTCCGGCGATCCTGCTCTTCGTCGTGCTCTGCGTGCTCGGGCTGCTCGCCTTTTCGAAGCTGCCGGTGACGCGCTTCCCGAACATCGATGTGCCGCTGGTCTCCGTCACGGTGACGCAGTCGGGCGCCGCGCCGGCCGAGCTCGAAAGCCAGGTCACCAAGCGCATCGAGGATTCGGTCGCCAACATCGCCGGCGTGAAGCATCTGATGTCGACGCTGACCGACGGGCAGTCGCAGACGATCATCGAGTTTCGCCTCGAAACCGACACCGACCGCGCCGTCAACGACGTCAAGGACGCCATCGCCAAGGTCCGGGCCGACCTGCCGCGGACGATCGACGAGCCGGTGATCCAGCGCATCGACGTCGAGGGCCAGTCGATCCTGACCTATGGCGCGGCCTCGGCGGGCATGACGCTCGAGCAGCTCTCCTGGCATGTCGACGATGTCGTCGCGCGCGAATTGCAGGGGCTGAAGGGCGTCGGCCGGGTCGAGCGCTATGGCGGCGTCGACCGCGAGATCCGCGTATCCCTCGATCCCGACCGGCTGCTCGCGCTCGGCATCACGGCCGGCGAGGTCAACCGGCAGATCCGCGCCACCAATGTCGACCTGGCTGGCGGGCGCGGCGAGGTCGGCGGGCAGGAGCAGGCGATCCGTACGCTCGCCGGCGCGCGCAGCGTGGCGGAGCTGGCCGAGACCAAGATCACGCTCTCGGGCGGGCGCGAGGTGCGCCTGAAGGAACTCGGCCACGTCGAGGATTCGAACTCCGAGCCGCGCGCCTTCGGCCGGCTCAACAAGAACCCCGTCGTCACCTTCGCCGTGTTCCGCTCGAAGGGCTCGAGCGAGCTTTCGGTCAAGGAGGTGGTGGCCGCGCGCGTGGCGGAGCTGAACAAGCGCTTCCCCGACATCCAGATCACGCCGATCGACGATGCGGTCGCCTATACCCACGGCAACTACAAGGCGGCGATGGAGACGCTGATCGAGGGCGCGGCGCTCGCGGTCATCGTCGTCTTCCTGTTCCTGCGCAACTGGCGCGCCACGCTGATCACGGCGGTCGCGCTGCCGCTTTCAGCCATACCCACTTTCTGGGCGATGGAGCTGATGGGCTTCTCGCTCAACCTCGTCAGCCTGCTCGGCATCACGCTGGTCACCGGCATCCTGGTCGACGACGCCATCGTCGAGATCGAGAACATCGTCCGGCACATGAAGATGGGCAAGTCGCCCTATCGCGCCGCGATGGAGGCCGCCGACGAGATCGGGCTCGCGGTCATCGCGATCACGCTGACCATCGTCGCGATCTTCGCCCCGGTCTCCTTCATGGGCGGCGTCGCCGGCCAGTATTTCCGGCAGTTCGGCCTGACGGTGGCGGTCGCCGTGCTGTTCTCGCTCTTGGTCGCGCGGCTGATCACGCCGATGATGGCGGCCTATCTGATGCGGCCGGTCCGCCATGCCCATCCGAAGGACGGCTGGATCATGGGCGCCTATGTCGGCCTGCTCAAGGCCACGCTGAAGCGGCGGCGCATCCCGTTTGTCCCGCGCTTCGACGGCTCCGGGCGCTGGCGCAGCCTGCCGTTCAACACGGCCTATGCGACGCTCGTCGTCGGCTTCCTCTTCCTCGCCGCCTCGATCCAGGCGACGCAGCTCCTGCCCACCGGCTTCATCCCGGACGAGGACACCTCGCGCGTCGTCGCCTCGGTCGAGCTGCCGCCGGGCTCGACGCTGGAGGATACCCGCGTCACCACCGACAGGCTGGTCGACGCCGTGAAGACGATTCCGGAGGTGCGCGACGTCTTCGTGCTCGGCGGCGCCTCGCCGACCGGCCAGCGCGAGGTGCGCCGCGCCGCCGTCTTCATCCTGCTCAAGCCCAAGGCCGAGCGCGACATCAGGCAGAAGGAGCTCAAGGTCACGATCGCCGGGAAGCTCGCGAGCGTGCCCGATGTCCGCGCCTGGTACGTCAACGAGCGTGGCGAGCGCGAGATGGCCTTCTCGATCCTGTCGAAGGACGGCGAGGCGCTCGATGCGGCGGTCGCGAAGATCGAGGCCAGGATGCGCCGGGTCGACGGCTATCTCAACGTCGCGACCGCGGGCTCCTTGAGCCGCCCGGAGCTGCGCGTCACGCCCAAGCTCGAGGAGGCCGCCGATCTCGGCGTCACGCCGGAGGCGATCTCGGAAGCGGTGCGCGTCGCCACCATCGGCGACGTCGGCGCCAATCTCGCCAAGTTCAACGCCGGCGACCGGCTGGTGCCGATCCGTGTCCAGCTCGACGAGGCGGCGCGCACCGACATGCGCAACCTCGCGGCTTTGCGCGTGACGAGCGCGAGCGGCGTCTCGATCCCGCTGACCGCGGTGGCCGAGATCGGCTTCGGCGAGGGGCCGAGCTCGATCGACCGCTATGACCGCGTCCGCCGCGCCCAGATCGGCGCGGACCTTAAGCGCGGCTTCGAATTGGGCACAGCACAGGAAAAATTCCAGGAGATCGTCAGGGAGGTCGGCCTGCCGCCGGGCGTGTGGATCGCGGCGACGGGCGATGCCGAGATCCAGGGCGAGGTCGTCGCCGGCTTCGTCTCGGCGATGACGACCGGGCTGATGCTGGTTCTGGCGGTGCTGATCCTGCTGTTCGGCTCGGTCTTCCAGCCGATCACGATCCTGCTCTCGCTGCCGCTCTCCTTCGGCGGGGTGGTGATCGCGCTGCTCGCGACGCACAACGCCGTCTCGATGCCGGTCTATATCGGCCTGCTCATGCTGATGGGCATCGTCACCAAGAATGCGATCATGCTGGTCGATTTCGCGGTCGAGGAGGTCGGGCGCGGCAAGGACCGCTTCACGGCGCTGATCGAGGCCGGCCGCAAGCGGGCGCGGCCGATCCTGATGACCACCATCGCCATGGCGGCGGGCATGGCGCCCTCGGCCTATGGCGTCGGCGACGGCGGCGAGTTCCGCGCGCCGATGGCGATCGCGGTGATCGGCGGGTTGATCGTCTCGACCGTTTTGTCGCTCGTCTTCGTGCCGTCCTTCTACATGGTGATGGATGATCTCTCGCGGGCGACCGGCTGGCTCTTCGGCCGCTTCTTCGGCAAGGCCGAGGACGAGAGCGCCTGGGAGCCGATCGAGGAGCATGCCGCGCCTGCGATCGCCACGGCCGAAGCGATGTCGAAGCCCCCGGCACCGCGGCTCGCGGCGGAGTGAGGCGCATTGCCCAGCGGCCGCCATCGGCCTAAAGCGTGAGCATGAAATTCCTCGACCAGGCCAAGATCTATGTGAAGGCGGGCGACGGCGGCGCGGGCTGCGTCTCCTTCCGCCGTGAAAAATTCATCGAGTTCGGCGGGCCCAATGGCGGCGACGGCGGGCGCGGCGGCGACATCGTCGTCGAATGCGTGCAGGGGCTGAACACGCTGATCGATTTCCGCTTCCGGCAGCATTTCAAGGCGAAGACCGGCGAGCACGGCATGGGCAAGGACCGCCACGGCGCGAACTCGCCGCCGGTGGTGCTGAAGGTGCCGCCGGGCACCGAGATCCTCGACGAGGACGGCGAGACCAAGATCGCCGACCTGACCGAGCCCGGCCAGCGCTTCGTCCTGTGCAAGGGCGGCAATGGCGGCTTCGGCAACGCCTATTTCAAGACCGCGACCAACCAGGCGCCGCGCCATGCCAATCCGGGCCTGCCGGGCGAGGAGCGCTGGGTCTGGCTCCGGCTGAAGCTGATTGCGGACGCCGGGCTGGTCGGCCTGCCCAATGCCGGCAAGTCGACCTTCCTCGCCACCGTCACGGCGGCAAAGCCCAAGATCGCGGACTATCCGTTCACCACGCTGCATCCCGGCCTCGGCGTCGTGCGCGTCGACGGGCGCGAGATGGTGCTGGCCGATATCCCCGGCCTGATCGAGGGCGCGCATGAGGGCCACGGCCTCGGCGACCGCTTCCTCGGCCATATCGAGCGCTGCCGCGTGCTGCTGCATCTGGTCGAGGGCACGAGCGAGCATGCCGGCAAGGCCTACAAGACCGTGCGCGAGGAGCTCGAAGCCTATGGCGAGGGTCTGGCCGAGAAGCCGGAGATCGTCGCTTTGTCGAAGGTCGATGCGCTGACGCCCGAGATGCTGAAGGAGCAGGTCGCGCGGCTGAAGCGGGCGGCCAGGCGCATGCCGATCATCCTCTCGTCGGCCTCCGGCGAGGGCGTCGATCAGGCGCTGAGGGCGCTCTTCGCCGTGGTCGAGGAGGCCCGCCGCGATGAGGAGCGCGAGAATGCCCCGGCGCAGGAGAGCGGCTGGCGGCCGTGACCCTCAGGTCAGGGCGCCGCGCGCCGCCACCGGCCAGAGCGCCTCGACATGGGCATCCGGCCCGTGCAGGCCGCGGACGCAAACATACCAGTCGTGCAGGTTGACCGTCGGGTCGCAATGGCCCGGCACCAGCAGGAGCCGGTCGCCGCGATGCGGCATGGCGATCGGATCGCCGGTGAGGACGCCGTGCTCGTCGGAGGGTTTCGTGTAGATCACGCCTTCGCGGCGGAAGGGCACGGGCATGCCGGAATCCACCGCCGCGGCCTTGTGGCCGGCATCGACGACGGCGCGGTCCGGCACCGGCTTGCTGATCACCCCGGCGAGGACGAAAAGCGCGGGCTCGAAGCTGCGGAAGGGCGTGCCGTCGGCCTGGCGGTTGCGGGCATAGTCGGCGTCCATGAAGATGTAGGAGCCGGGCTGGATCTCATTCCAGATGCCGGATTGGGTCTCGAGCTCATAGGTGCCGGTGCCGCCGCCGGTGACGATCTCGCAGGTAAGCCCGGCCTGCTCGAGCCGGTCGCGCGTGTTGCGCGCGGCAAGCCCCGCGCGTTCGATCGCCTCGCGCCGCTCGTCGATGGAGCGCATGTGCTGGGCCGAGCCGTGATAGGCGTGGATGCCGGCAAAGTGAAGGCCGTTGGACCGCGCGACCGCCTCCGCCAGCCGGATCGCTGCCTCGCCGGGCGCGGCGCCGCAGCGCCGGCCGCCGACGTCGATCTCGACATAGACGTCGAGCGTCACCTCGTTGCGGGCGGCGGCCTCGGCCGCCTCGCGCACGCCGTCGGGATGGTCGACACACAGGCCGATCCGCGCGCTGCGGGCGAGCCGCGCCAGCCGGTCGAGCTTCACCGCGCCGACGATCTCGTTGGTGACCAGCACGTCGCTGATGCCGCCCGCGACCAGCACCTCGGCCTCGGAGACCTTCTGGCAGCACTGCCCGACCGCGCCATGGGCGATCTGGCGCAGCGCGATCTCCGGGCTCTTGTGCGACTTGGCATGGGGGCGGAGCCGGATGCCATGGGCCTGGGCGAAGGCGGCCATGGCGACCAGATTGCGTTCGAACGCGTCGAGATCGAGCACGAGGGCGGGTGTGTCGATCTCGGCGAAGCTCTGGCCGGGCTGGGCCGGCGGGGATAGCGGCATGAGGTCTCCTGAGTCGGTTGTGGCCATGGGAGGACAGCTTCGTGTCCGTAGCAAGGCCCACTCGCCACTTGAGGCCGCCCATGTTACGTCGCGCCCATGAAGATCGGCCGCGTCACCGACGACACCCTCGCGCTCTTCGCCCGTGTCTGGCGCGAGCAGATCCGGTCCTATCTGCCGCAGATGCTGATGATCCTCGGCCTCGTCGTGGTGATCGCGGCGACGACGAGCTTCTATCCGCTCTTGATCAAGGCGGCGTTCGACGCCTTCGCCGATCCGCTGACGGCCGAATCGACCGGCTTCGTCCGGCGCATGGAGCGGCTGGTCTCGAAATCGATCGGCTACGAGATCGGCGTGATCAACGCGGTCGCGACCGTCGTGGTGATCGTCACCGCGATCAAGGGCTTCTCGCTGCTCGCCCAGACGGTGATGACCAACAACGTCGTCAGCCGCATCGAGGCGGACATGCAGACGCAGCTCTACGGCCATCTGATCGATGCCGACCTCGCGCAGTTGCAACGCGAGAATCCAGCCTCCCTCACGCAGCGCTTCACCACCGACTTCACCTTCGTCAAGGAAGCGCTGACGCGCATCGTCAACATCGCCATCCGCGACGTGGTGACGGCGATCGCGCTGGTCGGCGCGCTGATCTGGATCGACTGGCAGATGACGCTGGTGGTGCTGCTGATCGCGCCGGTGATCGCCCATCCGATCGGCCGCATCGGGCGCAAGCTGCGTCGCATGGCCAATTCCCAGCAGGAGCAGACCGGGCTGATGGCCAATCTCGTCACCGAGAGCCTGCAAGGCGCGCGCGTCGCCAAGACCGACCTGCTCGAACCTTATCTGAAGGAGCGGGCGGCGGACGCCTTCGAGACGATCCGGGCGCTGAAGATGAAGGCGGCGAACGCGCGCGGGCGGCTCGATCCGCTGCTCGAGGTCGGCGGCGGCATCGCGGTCGCGGGCGTGCTCGCGGCGATCGGCGTGCGCATCACCTCCGGCAATTCGACGGTCGGCGATTTCACCGGCTATGTCTCGGCGCTCTTGCTCGCGGCCCAGCCGATGCGCTCGCTCGGCAATCTCAACGCCATCATCCAGGAGGCCGGGGCCTCGCTGAAGCGCTATTACGCGCTGATCGACGAGAAGCCGCGGGTGCTCGACCGGCCGGGCGCGAAGCCGCTTGCCGTCACGGCCGGCGAGGTCGCCTTCCGCCATCTGCGCTTCCGCTATCGCGAGGACCAGCGCGCGCTGGAAGGCATCGACCTCGTCGCCGAGGGCGGGCGGACCATGGCGCTGGTCGGCCGTTCCGGCTCGGGCAAGTCGACGCTGCTCGCGCTGGTGCCGCGCCTCTACGATCCGAGCGAAGGCCGCGTCGAGATCGACGGGCAGGACCTGCGCGACGTCACGCTGACGAGCCTGCGCCGCCAGATCGGCGTCGTCAGCCAGGATGTCGTGCTGTTCGACGACAGCGTGCGGGCCAACATCGCCTTCGGGCGGCCGGGCGCCTCGCAGGAGGAGATCGTCGCGGCGGCGAAGGCGGCCGCCGCGCACGGCTTCATCACGGCGATGCCCGGCGGCTACGATGCGCCCGTCGGCGAGCGCGGCCACAAGCTCTCGGGCGGCGAGCGCCAGCGCATCGCGATCGCCCGCGCGATCCTCAAGAACGCGCCGATCCTGCTGCTCGACGAGGCGACGAGCGCGCTCGACACAGAATCGGAGCGGCTGGTCCAGCAGGCGCTGGGGCGGCTGATGCGGGGGCGCACCACCATCGTCATCGCGCACCGGCTCTCGACCGTCCGCGAGGCCGATCTGATCGTGGTCATGGACGAGGGCAAGGTCGTCGAGACCGGCAGCCACGACGCGCTGCTCGCGCGCGACGGCGCCTATGCCCGGCTGCACCGGATGCAGTTCCTGGAAAGCTGAGGCTCAGCCCTCCGGCTGCTTCAGCCCTGCGTTCAACGCCGAGGCGAACCTCTCATCGAGCGCGGCGCCGTCGCTCCAGCAATGGCGGACGATGGCGATGCGGCCTGAATCGATCAGGCTGTTCTCGTCGCCCGGCCGGCTGCTGCGCGGGCGCCCGCGCCGGATGCGCCAGACGATCCGCTCCTTCGCCTCGCTGACGATATCGGCGGCGCCGGCGATCTTGTCGCGGCCGATGCCGGCAAGCCCCGCCTCGGCCGGCAGCGCCTTCGGCAGGTTGACGCTGAGAAACGTGCCCTCGCGGACCCACTCCGCACGCATCCGCCAGAGGGCCTCGATCAGGGCCGTGAGCGCCGCGACGTCGCCTTCCTCCGCAGTTCCGCCCTTGGCTCGCGAGAAGCCGATGGCCGGCAGCTTCCAGAAGCTCGCCTCGCGGGCGATCGAGAGCGTGCCGGAATAGGCGGCGTCCTCGGCGGCGTTGCGCCCGTCGTTGACGCCGGCGAGCACGAGGTCGGGTTGGTCGCCGTCGCGGAACAGCACCGTCATGGCGGCGACGACGCAATCGGCCGGCGTGCCGTCGAGCGCGTAGACCTGCGGCTCGCGGCGGGTCAGCGTGAGATCGCGGTCGAAGGAGAGGTGATGGCTCGCGGCCGTCCATTTCCGCGTGGGCGCGACGACCCAGATGTCGGAGGCGACGCGGGCGGCGGCGCGGCGCAGCAGGGCGATGCCGGGAGCGTCGATGCCGTCGTCATTGGCGATGAGGATGCGCATGATCCTAGACCTCGATGGTGTCGCCGGGCGCCAAGCCGGTGACGAGCCCGGGAATGTCGGCGGCGAGCGTCAGCGCGGTTGCGGCATCGCAGGAATGGGCGAGGACGTGGCCTGCGCCGCTCGCCGCCGCGATCGCGACGTTTTCCGGCAGCGTCGGATGGGTCGGAAAGCGCAGCCATTGCGCTTCGCCGGCGGCCAGCATGCAATCGGCCGGGCTGCCCTTGGGGATGCCGCCGGTCAGCAGGACCGGATGCCGGCTCGCTTGCGCCTGCGCGAGGGCGGGTCGGGAGGGGCCTGCCATCCCCATGCCGTCGTCGACGATGAGGGCGGCGGGCGGCAAGGCCTGTCTCTCCTCCCAGATCAGCGCTCCGGCAAGGCGCGCCGACAGGGTGGCGGCGAGGCCCGGCTTCAGCCAGGCGGTCGCGGCGACCTGCCGCTCGAGCGCCTCGCGCATCGCGGGGTGGATCGCGATCGGTGTCTCGATCAGCCCGAGCAGCTCGATGGAACGGCCGGACAAGGGCGTCGGCAGCACGGCGCCCTCAGGGTGGGCGGCAAGCCAGCGCCGGATGGCGGCGCCGCGCTCGGCGGTTGGGATGCGGTCCGCGCCGTATGAGGCATCGAGGAGGATGAGGTCGCAGGGCGGCAGCGGGTCCATGGCGAAGACCGGGCTTTCCGGCACCACGTCGCCGCAATAGCCGAGGCGGCGCCCGCCGGCGCTGAGATGGCACCAGATGCCGCCGACGACATGGCCGGTGCGGCCGGTGCGGATGGCGATCGGGCCGATCGAGAAATCCGCGCCGGCCGCGATGATCTCCACGGCGGCCTGTCGGGCGAGCGCGCGTTCCTCCGGCGTCGCATAGGCGGCAAGCACGGCGTCCGTCTCGGCGGCGGTTTGCGCCGTCATCAGGATGCGGCCGGCAAAGCCGTTCGCGAGGCACCAGCCCAGCGCCGCGACATGGTCCTCATGGGCGTGGGTGACGATGATCGCATCGATCAGCGAAAGCTCGGCGCGGGTCAGCGCCGGATAATATCCCGGGCCGCGCGCGACACCGGTGTCGATGCCGACATCGAGCAGAAGCCGGGTTGCGCCCTGCGCGGCGCCGACGCAGGTCCGGCCCTTCTCGCCGATCCCGCCATGGATCGTGAGCTTCATGCGGCCGGCCTCACGCAGCCTTGTCCAGGGGGCGGCTCTGCGGGATGATCCAGCCGTCGGTGATGGCGATGTGGATGGCGTCGCCCGGCCGGGCCGGCGCGGGCTCGGGCGCGTCGAGATGCAGCACGACGTCCCGGTCGGCGCTGGGGCGTGCCTCCATGCGGAAGAAGCCGCCCTGATAGGACAGGCGCTCGACGGTTGCGGCAAGGCCGCCCTCGCCCGGCCGGGCGATGCCGATGTCGCGGGCGCGCAGGCACAGGCTCGCCTTGTCGGTCACCGGCTGGTCGGGCCGACAGCGCACCACGGCCTCGACGCCGAGCACCGAGACCTTGCAGCGCCCGGCCTCAGGCGCCGACAGGATCGCGGCCGGCAGCACCATGCCGTCGCCGATGAAGCCGGCGACGGTGATGTCGACCGGCTCGCGGTAGAGCGTCGAGGGCGTGGCGAGCTGGATGAGCCGGCCGCGCTCCATCACCGCGATCCGGTCGGCCAGCGCCATCGCCTCGGCCTGGTCGTGGGTGATGTAGACCATGGTGGTGCCGGTGCGCTCGTGGAAGCGGGAGAACTCCTCCTCCATCGAGGCGCGCAAATGCACGTCGAGATTGGCGAGCGGCTCGTCGAGCAGCACCAGAGAGGGCTCGGTGACGAGGCAGCGGGCGAGCGCGACGCGCTGGCGCTGGCCGCCCGAGAGCAGGGCCGGGCGCCGCTCCGCGAAGCCGGTCAGCCCGACGAGGTCGAGCGCGGCGGCGACGCGCTTGCCCCGCTCGGGCTCGCGGACGCCGGCGACGGTGAGGCCGTAGGCGACGTTCTCCGCCACGCTCATATGCGGCCACAGCGCATAGGACTGGAAGACGATGCCGAGCTTGCGGTGCTCCGGCGGGATGTGATGGTCGGGCGAGGAGACCAGCCGCTCGCCGATATGGATCGTGCCGCCGTCGAGCTTGTCGAAGCCGGCGATCTGGCGCAGCAGCGTCGTCTTGCCGCAGCCGGAGGGGCCGAGCACGGCCAGGAACTCGCCATGCTCGACATCGATCGAGACGTCGTCGAGGGCGAGATAGCTGGCGAAGCGCTTCTGCGCCCGCTCGATCGTCAGTCGCGCCATGGCAGGACCCCCTGGGGCAATCTCTGGGCGAAGAGGGTGGTGGAGGCCATCAGGCAGACGGTGACGAGGACGGTGATCGTGGCCAGCGCCGAGGCATAGGTCGAATCGCCGCCCTGCTCGAAGGAGAAGACGACGACGCCGAGCGTCTCCGCGCCGGACGACCAGAGCAGGGCCGAGACGGTGAGCTCGTTGAAGGCGGTGAGGAAGATCAGGAGCGCGCCCGCCACCGCCGCCGGCGCGACCAGCGGGAAGATCACGGTGACGAGCCGCCGCGGCAGGCCGGCGCCGGCGATCTGCGCCGCCTCCTCCAGCGTGCGGTCGACCTGGAGATAGCCGCTGACGACGGGGCGCAGGCCCAGCACGAGGAAGCGGGCGAGATAGGCGAAGAGGATGATCCAGATCGTGTTGTAGAGCGAGACGCCGATCAGCGGCAGCGGCTTGAGGAAGAGCAGGATCGCGGCGATGGCGAGCACGACGCCGGGCATGGCGTAGGGCAGTTCGGCGGCGAGGTTGAGCAGGCGCAGCGCCCGCGACTTCTTCCAGACGATGAAATAGCCGAGCGGCACGCAGATCAGCACGATCGCGGTCGCCGCGCCCGCCGACATCAGGAAGGAGTTGACGAAGGCGCGCTTCGAGGCGGCGTGCTCCATCAGCACATAGGCATAGTTGGCGAGCGTCGCGGTCCTGGCGTTGAGCGGCACGCCGAAGGCCGGGATCAGCGAGGTCGAGACGAGGCCGAAGAAGGGCATGGCGAGCACGAGGATGGCGAAGCTCCACAGCCCGATCTCGACCGGGCGGCGCCAGCGGCCGAGCTCGAAGGGGCGCGCCGCGCTCGAGGTCGTGGTGATGCGGAAGTCGCGGCGGCGCAGCATCAGGTCCTGCAGCAGGATGCCGACCATCGCGATCAGGCCGATCAGCAGCGAGAGGATCGCGACCTCGGAGAGAAGGCCGGGCCCCAGGCCCGCCAGCCGCTGGTAGATCAGCGTCGGCAGGACGAGGAAGTTGCCGGGGATGCCGAGAAAGGCGGGAATGCCGAAATTGCCGAGGCTGGAGACGAAGCACAGCGCGATGCCGGCGACGAGCGGCGGCGTCATCAGCGGCAGGACGACGGTGCGCAGCACGGTGAGCGGGCTCGCGCCCACGGCAAGCCCCGCCTCGATCAGCTCCTTGGGCAGGGCGCGCAAGCCGGCGCGCAGCGTCAGGAAGACCAGCGGCGCATATTGCAGCCCGAGCAGCAGGATGATGCCCTCGCGCGAATAGAGCGGGTTGCGGCTGCCGAGCGGCGGCGCCATGCCGATCAGCTTGAGCAGCGTGCTCGACGGGCCGAAGAGCTGGAGCCAGGCCAGCGCCGTGACCTGCGGGGCGATCATCAGCGGCAGGACGAAGCAGAAGGTGAAGGCGTTGCGGGCGCGGATGTCGGTCAGCGTCGCGAGCAGCGCCACCGTCCCGCCGATCAGCGTGGCGAGCACGGTGGCGCAGATCGCCGTGACCAGGCTGTTGGCGGTCGCCGTCCAGGTCGTCGGGCTCGCCATCACCTTGCCGAGCGCCGTCGCCGAGAGCTGGCCGCCGGGGGCGAGGCCCTCGACGATCAGGCGCCCGATCGGCAGCACCGACAGAAGCGCGACGAGGCCGACGAGCCCCCACAGGAGGCCCGTCTCCTCGACGCGCGTGCGCAGCGTCGCGGCATCGGCGCGGGACATGCGCGATCAGTCCGGCTCAGTTGCCGAACATGGTGGCGAAGCGGGCCTTGTCGGCCTCCGTCGCCTTGACCACGGCCGCGATGTCGGAAGGCATGACGTTGATCTTGGTGCCTTCCGGCAGCCAGGCGGGCGAGCCGATGCTGGGCTTGGCCGGGATGTAGCCCATCGACAGCGCGAGCTTCTGGCCGTCGTCGGAGAGGATGAAGTCGACGAACGCCTTGGCGGCGGCCTCGTTCTTGGTCGTCTTGACGATGGCGACGGGCTCGGTCACGGCCGGCGCGCCCTCCTTCGGGAAGACGAACTCGACCGGCGAGCCCTGCTTCTTGGCGTTGAAGGCCATGAAGTCGACCAGCACGCCATAGGCCTTCTCGCCGGTGGCGACGGATTTCAGCACGGCGCCGTTGCCGCGCACCGCGACGGCCTCGTTCGCCTTCAGCCCCTCGAACAGCTTCCAGCCGAGATCGGGGCGCGCCGTCATGGTCGAGAGCATGATCGCGGCCGCGCCCGAATAGAGCGGGCTCGGCATCGAGATCTGGCCCTTGAGCGCCGGGTTGGTGAGATCGTTCCAGGAGGCCGGCTTCTCCTTGGCGGCGGTGTTGAAGGCGATGCCTGTGGTGATCAGCTTGGAGCCGAAATAGGTCTTGTCCTTGTCGAAGGAGCCTTCCTGCAGCCCGTCGGTCTTGGCGCCGGGATAGGCGAGGAGCTGGTTTTGCCCCTTCAGGATCTCCATGCTCGCGGCGTCCGCGATCAGCAGCACGTCGGCGCCGGGCTGGCCGGCCGAGATCTCGGCGGCGAGCTTGCCCATCACCTCGGTCGTGCCGGAGCGGAAGATCTCGATCTCGACATTGGGATAGGCCTTCTTGAAGGCGGCGGTGGTCTGGGCTGCGTCCTTCTCCGGCTGCGAGGTGTAGAGCACGAGCTTGCCCGACGGGGCCTGGGCGAAGGCGGGCGCGGAAACCGCGAGCGCGCCGCCGACGGCGGCGGCGATCAGGGAACGTCTGGTCTGCGACATGATGGGCTGTCCTCCGTGGAATGATGCCGTCCCGGGCCGGAAGGCGCCGACGGTTTCGTTGAGCTTTGTTGCAGTTCCATGACAGGCGGTGCGATCGGCGCCGCTGTCAACGCCTATGAGACCCTGCGGCCGGCAGGGATGGTGGAACGGGTGAGCCTCTCCCAGGACAAATGTTCTTCGCGGAGAACAAAAGAACATGGCTTACTTCCCGTCAAGCGGACAAATGCCCGGATCGCCCGTCGCGGGCGAGGTGCGACGGATCGTGATGGTGGACCATCCGGCGAAGCCGGGTATCATGGGGCCGGTCCGGCGGCGGCGGGAGGCGAGCGGGAGAAACGACATGGCCAACAACTTCGAGCAGTTCGCGCGCAACTCCCTTGAGTTCCGGCCATCCGACATCCGCCTCATGCTGGAGCGGGTGCATTCCCACGTGGTGAAGCCGCGCATGTCGGCGCAGGAGTTGCGGGAGGTCGTCCGCGGGCTCGGCTTCGAGACGGTCGAGGCGTTCGGCGACCAGATCGGGCTGGAGCGGCGGACATCGCAGAGCTGGGCGCGCTACGGGCTGTCGCGCGATGCGGCGCAACTGCTGCTGGCGCTGTTGAGCTATCGCCGGCGCCTGCTCGACGCGATGGACGATTTCGAGAAGACGACGCAGATCCCGCTGGACGGCTTCTTCGAGAACCAGCAGCTGCCTTAGGAGCCGTGGATAGTTGGCATAGGATTGTCATTCCGGGGCGCGCCGCAGGCGCGGACTCGGAGTGGCGCCCGCCGGGAGTGATCCGGAAACTGTCCACATCGCCCAGGGGGCCGCGCTTCAGCGGCAGAAATCGGCGCAGCCGGCTTCCCAGAACGGCTTGCCGGCTTCGAGCTGCGGCACTGAAGGGCGCGGCTTGCGGCCCGGCAGCCCGGCCGGAACCGGCTTCACCAACTCCCACCAGCCATGGGCGCATTGCGAGCGGAAGGCCATCTCATCGGAGATCGAGGTGCCTTCCCGCGCCAGCACGGCATCGAGCGCGGCGCAGGCCGCGCGTAACGCTGCGTCCTGCGCATCGCCGGGCGCGTTGGCATAGTCGTGGAAGGCTTCCGTGAAGGCCGTCATCTCGCGGGCGATCTGCGGCCAGTCGTCGCGGCCGAGGTTCCAGGCGTCCATCCATTCGCGCACGACAGTCTCGACGGCCGCGGCCCTGGGCTCATCCTTCACCTTGCGGGCGGTGGTCAGCATGTGGCGCATCAGCTCGGCGCGGGCATGGGCGTGGCGGGCGCGCAAGGCCGCCTCCCGCATCGCGGCGACGGCGTCCGCCGCCTCCCGTTGCAGCGCTTCGACGAAATGCGGCATGGCTTTAGTCTCTCAGGGCAGCGTGGCGAGGCGTTCGATCATCCGCTCGAACAGCTCATGGGCCTTCACGGCGGAAACGACATGGGCGTTGGGCGCGCGCTTCAGGCGGCCGTTCCAGTCGATGGTGGTGCGCCCGCGCAGGGGCCCGTCGCCGGTCTCGACCGCAACGAAGCAGTCGCGGCCCGTAAACAGCTCCGGCCAGAGCAGGAAGGCGATGACGCAGGGGTCGTGCATCGGATGGCCGTCGGAGCCGAGCCCGCCGGGGCGCGGGCGGGTCAGCATGCCGTGCACGGCCCGGCCGGCACCGTTGCCGAGCCCGCCGATGCGCTCGACCTGCGCGTGGCTGGCGATGGCCTGGAGCGTGACGCCGAGACCGATCATCACGATCGGCCGGCCTGAGCCCAGGACCACCGCCGCCGCATGCGGATCGACATAGGCGTTGAACTCGGCCGCCGGCGTGATGTTGCCGAGCCCGATCGCCCCGCCCATCAGCACGATGCGCCTGACCTTCGGCAGGATCTCGGGCGCGAGCCGGAAGGCGAGCCCGAGGTTGGTCAGCGGGCCGAGCGGGCACAGCGTGATCCCGTCGGCGGGCGCGGCGCGGCAGAGATCGACGATCGCCTGCACGGCATGGCCGGTTTCCGCCTCGCTTTGGGGCGGGGGCAGCCCGGCACCGGCAAGCCCGTCCGGGCCGCAGACGAATTCGGCGGTTTCGAGCGGCAGGACCAGCGGTCCGTCCGTGCCGCGATGGACGGGGATGTCGTCGCGCCCGGCGAGATCGCGGATGCGCAGCGCGTTAGCGGTGGTTTGCGCCACCGGGACATTGCCGGCGACCGTGGTGATCGCCTTGAGGTCGAGCCGCTCGCGGCTGGCGAAGGCGAGGAGCAGGGCGACCGCGTCGTCCTGGCCGGGGTCGGTGTCGATGACGATGGTCTCGCGCATCAGGCCGTCTTTCATGCCGCCCTGGCGTTACCGGCCATGATCAGATGGGCGATGTCGTCGGCTGAGAGGTCGCCGAGCGGCCGGTCGACATATTTGCGTCCCGCGCCCATGATCACGACGCGATCGGCCAGCGCCACGACGTCGCGCATGTTGTGGCTGATCAGGATGACGGTGCGCCCGTCTGCCTTGAGCTTGCGGATCAGGTCGAGGACGAGCGCGCTTTCCTTGACGCCGAGCGCGGCGGTCGGCTCGTCCATGATGATGATCTCGGCGTTCCAGCGCAGCGCCCGCGAGATCGCGACCGCCTGGCGCTGGCCGCCGGAGAGCCGCTCGACCGGCCGCGTCATGTCGGTGACGGCGGCGGAGAGCTGCGCGAGATAGCGCTGCGATTCCGCGATCATCCTCTTCTTGTCGAGGATGCGCAGGAAGGGCAGCAGCACCGGCTTCGTCAGCTCCGAGCCCATGAAGACGTTCTGGGCGATCGAGAGGCGCGGCGCCAGCGCGAGATCCTGGTAGATCGTCGCGACGCCGTTCTCCAGCGCGTCGTGCGGCGAGGCGAAGGTGACCGGCTTGCCGCGCAGGCTGATCGTGCCGCTGGTCGCCTCCTCGGCGCCGGAGATCACCTTGATCAGGCTCGACTTGCCGGCGCCGTTGTCGCCGCACAGCGCCACCACCTCGCCCGCGAAGATGTCGAGATCGACCTCGCGCACGGCGACGACCGGGCCGTAGGCCTTGCCGATGCCGCGTAGCGAGAGGAGGGGGGTGGTCATCGCCGGATCGCTCGCCTGTCGCCCGATGCCGTCACTTCTTCAGGAACTGCTGGACGTTGTTCTTGTCGACCAGCACGGCGTCCACGAAGAGATAGGGGCCCGGGGTGACGCTCTCCTTCGGCTTCTTGTCGACGGCGATCGCCTGGATCGCGTCGACCGCCTGCTTGCCCATCTCCTCGAAGGGGATCGAGACGGTGGCCATGAAGGTCGAGTTCGGATCGGCGATGCGCTCGTAGCTCTCCTGGCCGCCATCGACCGAGACCATCGGGATCTGCCCCTTCTTGACGCCTTGCGCCTGCAGCAGGTCGTCGATGATGTAGGCCTGGCCGTCGAAGGAGACCCAGATGCCGTTGACCTTGCCCTGATTCTGCAGGAGCAGCGCCTGCATGCCGGCGCGCACGTCGTCGCGCCAGCTCTGGGTGCGGGCCATCGAGAACTTGCCGATCTCCTTCACCGCCTGGTTCTCGGAGAGCACCACGTCGAGGATCTTGCCGCGGATGCGCGAGGCGACGTTGAGGTCGAAGCGGGCGGTCAGGATGTTGCCCTGGAAGCCGAGCTGGCCGAGCAGATAGAGCGCGGCGTCGGCGCCGATCTTGTACTCGTTCGACTGGATGTCGAACAGCGCGTGCGGGCTTGCCCCCGACTGCACGGTGACGACCGGGATCTTGGCGTCCTTGGCCGCCTTGAACTGGGCGTCGGCCTCGACCGGCTTGCCCATGGCGATGATGATGGCGTCGACCTTCTTGGCGATCAGCGCGTCGAACTGCTCGGCGTGCTTGGGCAGCGCGCCTTCCGAGTTCAGCAGCGTGACGTTCCAGCCCCTGGCCTTGGCAGCGGCGGCCGCCGCATTGGCGACGCGCGCATGCGTCTCCGAGGTGAACTGGAAGCCGATGATGCCGACCTCGAAGGCCCCCGCCGGCTGGCCGAGCGCGACGAGCGCGGCGGCGGCCACCAGCATTTTTCTGAAATCCAACATGAAATCCGTTCCCCTCATCCGGTTTGTCGTCTTGAGAATCTAGACCTTGAACGCCGCCTTCTTCATCGCGCTGGCCGAGAAGGCGACCGAGCCGATGATGATCGCGCCGAGCACGATGTCCTGAACGTAATAGGGTGCGCCGAGCAGGACCAGCCCGTTGCCGAGCACCTTGAGCACCAGCGCCGCAAAGACGGTGCCGGGGACGTTGGGCTTGCCGGGCTCGAACATGGTCATGCCGAGCAGCACGGCGGCGATCGCATAGAGCAGGTAGTCGCCCGCCATGTTCGGCGCGGCCGAGGACAGGTTGGCGGCGAGCAGCACGGCCATGAGGCTGGCGAAGACGCCGGCGAGCAGCAGGCCGATGCGCTTCATCCGGGCGGTGGCGATGCCGGCGAGCCGCGCCGCCTCGTCGGCCTCGCCGGTCGCGACCATGTGGGCGCCGGTCTTCGTCCATTTGACGAGGCCCCAGGCGAAGAGGGTCGCGCCCGTCATCCAGAGCACGAGATTGGGGATGCCGAAGCTATAGCCGCGGGCGAGCCCGGTGAAGCCGACCGGCCAGCGCCCGACGAAGGCGACCCCTTGCGTGATCATGAAGGCGAGGCCCTTGGCGATCGCCGCCGTGCCCAGCGTCATGATCAGCGAGGGGATGCGCAGCACGGTGACGCCATAGCCGTTCAGGAGGCCGAGCCCGACGCCGACGCCGAGCGCGGCCATGACCGCGACGGCGGGTGGATATTGCGCATGCACCAGCCAGCCGCAGACGACGGCGGCGAGGCTCGCCATCTCCGCCACCGAGAGGTCGAGCTCGGCGACGGTGAAGGCGAGCGCGAAGCCCAGCGCCAGGATGGCGAGGAAGCTCGTATCCTTCAGTACGTTGACGATGTTGGTCGCGCTGGCGAAGTTTTGCGCGAAGATCAGGAAGAACAGGATCAGCGCAAGCCCGGCGATCGCCGTGCCGTAGCGCCCGATCAGCTCGCGCGGGTCGATGCGGCCCAAATCAGGCTCCCCTGGCGATGGTGGAGATCGGCGAGAGGATCTCGATGCCGCCGGTGATCGGCAGAAGCGCGCCGGTGACGAAGGCTGAGCCGTCGGAGATGAGGAAGGCGATCACGTTGGCGACGTCCTCGGGCCGGCCGAGCCTCCCGAGCGGCGTGCGCACCGCCGCGCCTTCGACCAGCGCGTTGAACTGCTGCGCGAAGCCGTTCCGGACCATCGGCGTGTCGATGATGCCGGGCGCCACCGCATTGACGCGGATGCCGTGCGGCCCGAGCTGCTGGGCCATGCCGTAGGTCAGCGTCGCGACGCCGCCCTTGGCCGAGCCATAGGCGAGATTGGCGCCGCCATTGGCATGGGCGATCGAGGAGATGTGGACGATGGCGCCGCCCTCGCCCTGGGCGATCATCCGGCGGGCGGCGGCCTTGGAGACGCGGAACACGGCCGAGAGGTTGAGGTCGACGAGCCTGTCCCATTCCTCGTCCTCCATCTCGACCATCGGGACGGGGCGCGAGGCGCCGGCGCCGGTGACCAGATGGTCGAGCCGGCCGAAGCGCGAGACGGCGAGATCGATGAGCGCCTGCGCCACGTCGCGGTCGCTGAGATCGCCGGCGAGCATCGCCGTCTCCGCGCCGGCCGCCATGGCATCATTGGCCACGGCCTCGAGCCCGGGCTGGTCGAGGCCCGACAGGACGAGGCGATGCCCGGCCCGCGCCAGGATCACGGCGAGCGCGCCGACGATGCCGCCCGAGGCTCCGGTGAGCAGCGTGACGGGGGCTTCCTGCTTGCGGCCGTTCATCGTCGAATCCGTGGTCTGTCGGTCATGGCATCTGGCTTTTACGGCGCGCGCGCCGCGTTGGCGAGGCCGGGCAGGTGAGCGGTCTCCCGCGCCAGCGCGACGAGCGCGGCCGAGATCGGGGCGAGCGCCGCTTCGCTCTGGCGATAGAGGGCGTAGAGGGCGTTATAGGCCGGGCGGCGCGCCGGGTCGGGCTCGTGGCGCCGGGCGATGCCGACGAGCGCATCCTGCGCGGCGGTGAGCGAGGCGAAGCGGCGCAGGCCCGTCCAGGCGATGATCGCCGCGCCGAGCAGGCCGGGTTCCTTGGCCGCGCCGACGACGATCGGGCGGCCGCAGAGATCGGCCTTGACCTGCGCCCAGACCGGGCTGGCCGCGGCGCCGCCGCCGAAGCGGATCTCGTCGACGCGGGTGCCGAGCGCGCCTTCCGCCCGTTCCAGCACGAGGCGGTTCAGGCAGGCGACGCCTTCGAGCACGGCATAGGCGAGGTCGGTCGGGCCGTGCTGGCGGCCAAGTCCGATGAAGGCGCCGCGCAGGCTCGGGTTCCAATAGGGCACGCGCTCGCCCTGGAGATAGGGCAGGAAGATCAGCGGCTGCGGATGGCGCGTCCCGGCGAGCAGGCGTTCGAGGCTCTCGCCGACCGGGTCCCGGCCGCCGATGAGGCCTGTGAGCCAGGCGGCCGTGTCGGCGCCGTTCTGGCTCGGCCCGCCGAGATGCCAGAGGCCGCGCCAGTCGACTGTGACGAGCCCTTCCGCCTCGGCCTGCTCGGGGCCGAGCACGCCGAGCACTTCGGTAGTGCCGGAGATGTTGTAGGCATAGCCCGGACGCAGGGCGCCGAGCCCGACGACCGCCGCCCAGGTATCGTTGCAGCCGCAGAAGACCGGGATGCCGGAAAGCCGGTCGAACGGCGCGGTGAGGCCGCCCTGGACGGGAGCGACGGCATCGCAGGGTTCGAGGATGGTCGGGATCACGTTCGGCGACAGGCCGATGGCGCCCTCGATGCTCCCGGCGCAGGCGACGAGGCGCGCCAGCGAGACCGCGTCGCTCGCCTGCCGGCCGGTCAGGCGCAGGTTCAGGTAATCCTTGGGCTCGAGCACGCAGACGAGCGCGCGGGCGTTCTCCGGCTCGGCCTCGGCGAGCCAGGCGAGGCGCGCCAGCGGGTGGAAGGCGTTGATGCGATGCGCTTCCGGATGGCCCGCCAGCCTCTCGCGCAGGCGGACGGCGATGGCTTCCGCGCGCGCGTCCTTCCAGGTCATGGCCGGGCGCAGCTCCCGCCCGTCCCGGCCGAGGAAGATTTGCGTGCGGGTGACGCCGCAGATCGCGATGCCCGCGATGCGCGTAAACAGCGCCGGCGCGTCCGCGGCGAGCCTGCCGGCCGCTTCGCCGAGCTGCGCCCACCAGGCCTCCGCACGCACCTCCGAACGGTCGAGATGGTCGCTGAGGATCGGGCCGGGGACGGCGTGCTCGGCTTGCGTGATGCCGCGGTCGTCGATCAGCGCGGCGCGAAAGCTGCTGCCGCCGAGATCGCAGGCGAGGACGACGCTCATCGGGATCCCATGGATTGCAGCGGGCTCGCCATTCCGGACAGGCCGCCGCGGCTTCGGCCCGGCGGCGGTTCATCTGCGGCAACACACTCCAAATCGCGATGAAGTCAAGCAGGCGGGCTCGGCCGCGTCGCGGCGGTTGACCCGGACGCGATTTGGTTGAGCATGGCGCAAATCCCGAATCCGACAGGGCAAGCGTCATGACCGTCCATCAGCATCCCCCCGCCATCGACTCCGCAAGGCTCGACAAGCTGGCTAAGGTCGCGATCCGCGTCGGCTTGAACCTCCAGCCGGGGCAGGATCTGTTCCTGACGGCGCCGGTTTCCGCGCTGCCGCTGGTGCGGCTCATCGCCCGGCATGCCTACGAGGCGGGCGCCGGCCTCGTCACGCCGATGCTCTCCGACGAGGAGGTCACGCTGGCGCGCTATCGCCATGCGCCGGATCTGAGCTTCGACAGGGCGCCGGGCTGGCTCTACGAGGGTGTCGCCAAGGCTTTTTCCGCCAACACCGCGCGGCTCGCCGTGGTCGGCGACAATCCGATGCTGCTCGCGGGCGAGGACGCAGGCAAGGTCGGCCGCGCCAGCAAGGCCAATGCGCTGGCCTATCAGCCGGCGCTGGAGAAGATCGCCGGCTTCGACATCAACTGGAACATCCTGGCCTATCCGAGCGCGGCCTGGGCGCGCCAGGTCTTCCCGGACGAGGCCGAGGAGGCCGCGGTCGGCAAGCTGGCGGAGGCGATCTTCGCAGCCTCGCGCATCGACGAGGCCGATCCCGTCGCCGCCTGGGCGGCTCATAACGGCGCCTTGCGGGCGCGGCGCGACTGGCTGAACGGCCAGCGCTTCGCCGCCCTGCATTTCATCGGGCCGGGCACCGACCTCACGATCGGGCTGGCTGACGGCCATGACTGGCAGGGCGGCGCCTCGCCGGCCAGGAACGGCATCGTCTGCAACCCCAACATCCCGACCGAGGAGGTCTTCACCACCCCCCATGCTCGCCGGGTCGAGGGGCATGTGGCGAGCACCAAGCCGCTCTCCTACCAGGGCTCGCTGATCGACGGGATCCAGGTACGCTTCGAAGGCGGGCGGATCGTCGAGGCCCGCGCCACGCGCGGCGAGGCGGTGCTCGCCAAGGTGCTCGACACCGACGAGGGCGCGCGGCGCCTCGGCGAGGTGGCGCTGGTGCCGCATTCCTCGCCGATCTCGAAGAGCGGCATCCTGTTCTACAACACGCTCTTCGACGAGAACGCCTCCTGCCACGTCGCGCTGGGCCAGTGCTATTCGAAATGCTTCGTCGACGGCGCGAGCCTCGCGCCCGAGCAAATCGCGGCGCAGGGCGGCAACAAGAGCCTGATCCATATCGACTGGATGATCGGCTCGGGCGAGGTCGATATCGACGGCGTCCATCAGGACGGGCGCCGCGTGCCGGTGTTCCGCAAGGGCGAGTGGGCCTGAAAAGCGAAGGCCCCCGAAACGGAGGCCTTCGCATCTGCAAAAAGCAATCCGAATTATCTGCGGTGATGTAACAATTTCATCACAGCTCAACGCTGCGTCGGCTGGCTCGCATAGGCGGCCGTCGACTGGTCGAGCCGCGAGGTCTGGAGGCCGCGGGCCCGGCGCGGCGGCAGCGGCGCGCTGGTGCTCAGCGGCGAAGCGGGAACGACCGAGACCACCGGGGCCGCGGCGGTCGCCACGCCCTGGTCGGCGCTGCCGCCGAAGACCGGCATGAAGCTCAGCGCGCGCTGGAGGAACGGCTTGTCCTCGGCCGGAGCGACCGGGGTTGAGGCGGTGCTCGCCAGCACCGGCGCCTGTGGCGCGGCCTTGGCGAGCTCCGTGGCGGCGGGAGCGGCGGCCGGGCGCGGTGCCGCAGGGTTGGCGGTGGGCTTGGCCTCGAGCTCCTCGACCGGCGGGGCGGCCGCGACGGCGGCGATGATGGCGTCGTCCTCGGCGGAGGCGGCGCGGATCGTCGCCTTGGCCTTGCCCCTGTCGTCGAGCACGACGACGCGCGGGCCGGAAGCGAGCGCGTCCTCGCGGCTGATGCCGACATTCCGCGACCCCCAGGAGGCCGAGCGGTTCAGCGCGTCGCCGCCGCTCGTGGCGAGCGCCTGCTTGAAGGAGGCGTGCTGGTCGCCGTCGTCATAGACCAGCCGGATCGCCGGCGTGCCCTTGGCGACGAGCTGGGCGACCTGGACCTCGTCTTGGTGGCGCTTCTCGGCGACGGCGGCCGGGGCCGTGCCGCCGTTGAAGAGATAGCGGCCGCCGGCGACGGAGACGGGCGGCTCCTCCTTCGTCACCTCGAAATAGTCCGAGCCTTCCTTGAGGTTCTTCCAGAAGGCGATGTTGGGGTCGAGCCGGTGCTTGGCCAGGTTCTGCGCCGTCATCCGGAAGGGGAAGGCCTGCATCTGCACGGCGCGCTGGCCGCCGTTCTGGGCCTCGCGCACCAGGGCGTAGATCTCGCCGATCTGGTCGTCGGTCATCGAATAGCAGCCGGCCGAGGAGCAGGCGCCGTGCACCATCAGATGCGCGCCGGTGCGACCGTGCGCACGGTCATAGGCGTTGGGATAGCCCATGTTGAACGAGACGTAATAGGCGGAGTTCGGGTTCATCTGCTGGGGCGCGATGGCGTAGAAGCCTTCCGGCGCCATGCGATCGCCCTCGCGGATCTTCGGGCCGAGCTGGCCGGACCAGCGGCACATCGGGAAGGTCTTCAGGAGCGCATAGCGCCCGTCGCCCCGGCGCTTCCAGATCTCGAGCTCCGATTCCTTCTTGTAGGAGCGGATCAGGATCGGCTGGTCCTTGCTCATGCCCTTCTCGGACATCAGCGCATAGGTCGCGCCCGGAATCGGGATATAGTGGCGGGAGGCGCTGCGATAACGGTCCTCCTCGCAGGCGGCCAGCGTCAATGCAACAAAAGCCACGAGCGCGAGTTGCTTCAGTGCCACGTCGTCAATCCCATCGAACGGCAGGCCGGGGCGCGACCTGTGACTTCGCAAGACGGCCAAATTGTGCCCGTCGACTCGTTTTAGAAGCGTTAGCCTTGAAGGTTCCTTACCATAGCCGCCCCGATGCTGGCCACATGGTCAACCACCCGTAAACATCCGCTCATGCCGCACCTGCGAGCTCGAGGCTCACAGATTTCGCCCGATCGCCAGGAACTTCTCCGCACGCTGGGCCACGATCTCCTCGCCGCCGAGCCCTGACAGCTCGCCGAGCGCTGCCGCGATGGCCTCGCCTGCGCGGGCGATCGCGGCCTGGCCGTCGCGATGGGCGCCGCCGTTCGGCTCCTGCACGATCCGGTCGATGACGCCGAATTTGAGCAGGTCCTGCGCCGTGATCTTCATGCCGGTGGCGGCGTCCTGCGCGCGGGCGGTGTCGCGCCACAGGATCGAGGCCGCGCCTTCCGGCGAGATCACCGAATAGATCGCGTGCTCCAGCATCAGGACGCGGCTGGCGGCGGCGATCGCGATCGCCCCGCCCGAGCCGCCCTCGCCGATGACCAGCGCCACGCTCGGTGAGCGCAGGCCGAGCCAGGCCTCGGTCGAGCGGGCGATGGCCTCGGCCTGGCCGCGCTCCTCCGCCTCGATGCCGGGATAGGCGCCGGCGGTGTCGACGAAGCTCAAGACCGGCAGGCCGAAGCGGTCGGCGAGCTCGGTCAGGCGCACGGCCTTGCGATAGCCCTCGGGCTTGGGCATCCCAAAATTGTGCCGGATGCGGGTCTCGGTCGAATCGCCCTTCTCCTGGCCGATGACGCAGACCGGCTCGCCGCGGAAGCGGCCGAAGCCGCCGACGATGGCCTCGTCCTCGCCGAAGGCGCGATCTCCCGCCAGCGGCGTGAACTCCTCGATCAGACCGGCGCAGTAATCCTTGAAATGCGGCCGCTGCGGATGGCGCGCCACCAGCGTCTTCTGCCAGGGCGTCAGCACGGCGTAGAGCTCCTTCAGCGCCTGGCTCGCGCGGGCATCGAGCTTGCCGATCTCCTCCGACAGGGAGACACCGTCGCCGCGCGCCTCGAGGGCACGCAACTCGTCGGCCTTCGCCTCCAGCTCGGCGACCGGTTTCTCGAAATCCAGATAGCTGCGCATCGTGATCCAGTTCAGATTGCCCGCCGGGAGCGGGCGCCGCACGCGATTTCCAGCAAAACCGGGGCTTGAAAAGCGGCGGACCTTGGCCGCGCCCCGGCGGAATTGTCAACCCGGTCCCGGCCTCACAGGCGGGTTTGCCGCACGCGGCGTCGGCGCCGGCTGTGGCAGCAGGATGGGTCTCAGCGCGAAGCTGCGCCGCGTCGCGCGCAAGGCTGCGCGCCGGTAGACCTGCTTTGTCGCGTCGATGACGTGGACGCCGGCGAAAGGCAGCGAGAGCCCGCTGCCGATCCGCTCCCAGGCCGGGGCCGAGCGGATCGTCAGCCGCCTTTGCAGCGGCGGGACGTAGAGCGCCTCGATCCAGCGCTCGGGCGAGAATTCGGCGCCGCGCAGCAGGGCGGCAAGCTGCCGGCGGCTGAAGGGGCGGCCCTGGCCGAAGGGCGTGCCGTCCATCCGCGCCCACAGGCCGCGCCGGTTGGGCACGACGAGGATCATCCGCCCGCCGGGGTTGAGCACGCGCGAGACCTCCTCCAGCAGGTCGTCGGGGCTTTCGGTCTCCTCCAGCGCATGGACCAGCACGATCCGGTCGATCGAGGCGGTCGGCAGCGGCATCAGCGTCGGCTCGACCAGGGCGGAGGCGGAGAGGCCGGGCGAAGGCCAGTTCA
Source organism: Bosea sp. (in: a-proteobacteria) (assembly GCF_023953965.1). NCBI lineage: Bacteria > Pseudomonadati > Pseudomonadota > Alphaproteobacteria > Hyphomicrobiales > Alloboseaceae > Allobosea > Allobosea sp. The sequence goes on along the minus strand of NZ_JAMLIX010000001.1, from coordinate 807,519 downwards.
CCACGCCCTGCGCCGCCGGCATGAAGGCGATCACCCGCTCGGCCTCGATGCCGAGCACGGAGAGGTAGGGCGTCGCGAAGCCCAGGCCCAGGAGGCGCTGGCGGGCGCAATCGGGCCAGAAGCGCAGCATCGTCCGGCCGATGAAGCGCCGGGCCACATGGCCGAGCGGGCTCGCATAGAAGCTGCGCAGGTCGACGACGTCGAGAGGCATGGCGCCTGACATGGAACGCGCGGCGCATAAGCGCAAGGGCCGCTTCAGTCGATGCCGGGTTGATCGCAGGCCGGGCTTGGCCCATGCAAGAGGCTTAAAGATCGCTCGCCGGAGGATGCCATGCCGCTCGACCTTCACGTCTTCCGCACGCTCGCCGACAATGCCGGCGCGCTGCTGCACGATCCTGCCAGCGGCGCCTGCGCCGCCATCGACGTGCCCGAGGCCGGCGCGGTCATCGCCGCGGCTAAGGCGAAGGGCTGGACGATCAGCGACATCTTCGTCACCCATGCCCATCACGACCACACTCAAGGCGTCGCCGAGGTGAAGCAGGCGACGGGCGCGACCGTCGTCGGCCCGGCCGATGCGGGGCCGAGCGCGCCGCTCGACCGGGTCATCGCCGAGGGCGACGCCGTCTCCTTCGGTGGCGAGCGCTTCGAGATCTGGCACACGCCCGGCCATTCCGACGGGCATCTGAGCTTCGTCGGGCTGGGCGCCAGGCTCGCCCTGGTCGGCGACGTCGTCTTCGTGATGGGCTGCGGGCGGGTCCAGCCGGGGCAGATGGAGCGGATGTGGACCTCGCTCACGCGCGTCATGGCGCTGCCGGACGACACCCGCCTGCTCGGCGGCCATGACTACACCCTGGCGAACGCCCGCTTCGCCCGTTCGGTCGATCCGGCGAACGAAGCCGTCGCGGCGCGCTTCGCCGAGGCCGAGACGGCCAAGGCCGAGGGCCGCTTCTGGGCGCTGACCACGGTGGCCGAGGAAAAGGCGACGAACCCGTTCTTCCGGGCGGGCGAACCGGCGCTCGCCGCCGCCGTCGGGCTTGCCGGCGCGGCGCCGGGCGCGGTCTTCGCGGCGCTGCGCGAAGCCAAGAACCGGTTCTGACACGATGCCGACGAAGACCGGCGACGACGCCCTCGTGCTCGGTTGCGAGCGGCGGATCGTCAATGCCTGGCCGGCGCTCTCGACGCTCGTCGTCGGCGACTGGGTGCTGCGCTTCGCCAACGGCTATTCCGGCCGGGCCAATTCGGCGACGCCGCTCAACCCTGGCGCCGAGCTCGACGCCGAGATGCTCGACCTGATCGAGGAACTCTACCGCGCCGACGGACTTGCGCCCTGCATCCGCCTGACGCCGCTGGTCGCGCAGGCGACACGCGCGGCGGTGCTGGCGCGCGGCTACCGGGTGAAGGACCGGTCCTTCGGCCAGATCGCGCCGGTCTCGGGCTTCGCGGTTTGCGAGACGCCCGAATGGCAGATCGATGCGCGGCCGAGCCCTGAATGGTGCGCCGGCGTCGCCGCCCTCCAAAGCGGGGCCAAGACGCATGCCGGCAATCTGGCGGCCATCGTCGAGAAGATCAGGCTGCCGGCGGCTTTCGCGAGCTGGCTCGTCGAGGGTGAACCGGTCGCCTTCGGCCTGAGCGTGGCCGAGCGCGGCATGGCCGAGATCGGCCTGATCTGCGTCCATCCCGATCATCGCGGCCACGGCCATGGCCGCAGCATCGTCGCGGGGCTGATGGGCTGGGCCGGGGCGATGGGCTGTCGCGACGCCTATCTCCAGGTCGAGACCGGCAACGCCGTCGCGCTCGCGCTCTATGCCGGCCTCGGCTTCCGCTCGCTCTATGAATACGAGACGCGCGTCCTCGACTGACGGCCTTTGCTAGCGGATCAGCAGCGCCGTGCCGTAGAGCCCGATGGCGAAGATGGTGTGGCTGACGATGTTGAGCAGGCGGGTCCGGCCGGCATTCGGCCGCTTCGAGGCGGCGATGCCCAGCCCCATGCCGGGCTGCAGGATGAACCAGCCGCAGCCGATCGTCGCCCAGCCGACGATCAGCGCCGGCAGGAAGGTCGGGTTGCGGGCCCAGCCGGCGCCCGCGATCACGAGCACGATGCCCGCGAAGGCGATGCCGACGAGATAGTGGCAGATCCAGCCGATCGCGAGTTCGCCGGCGACAGGCTCGGATTTGGCGATGTCGTCGTGCCGGATGCGGCCGCGCGGCAGATGGGCGAACCAGCGCCCCGGCATCGCCCAGTTCGGTTTCGGCAGGCCGAACAGGCGCAAGGCTTGCGCCCACAGATCGGTGAGCGCGGTCGCGCCCGCCCCGATGACGATCATCCGCCAAATCAGCTCCGACACGCTCGATGTCCTCCCCAGCCCGCCGCGATGCGGCCTCCTCCCTGTTGGACCGGTGATCGGGGCGCGGTCAACCGCGCCGGCGAGGCGGCGGCGTAAGGGGCGCACTGCACGCGGCGCATCGCCTGGCCTCGCGGAACCGCGACGGGCCTCGGCGGGTTGCCCCCGCGATGCGCATGCCGACGAGGGGGTGAATCATGGCAACGGCGACCGCCGGGACGTCACGCAAGGCCGCAACCGGGCCGCATGGCTCGGCCGAGCTGCCTTCCGTCACGGTGACGAGCTACAATCTCGAAATCCGCGACGATGACGGCTTCGTCGGCGACAAGGCGAGCCGCGCCGCCTTTGTCGAGCATCTCGACGCGCTGCGCCGTCATCTCGATCGCAGCGGCGACGATCCGCTGAAGGGCAAGACCGCCGAGATCGGCAAGAAGGAGCTCGACGCGCTGCTGATGAAGGGCGATGCCGCCGAGGCCGCGCTGGTGCTCGGCGCCATCGAGGGCTTCGCCCAGTCGCTCGCCTTCGTCATCCGCCGCTTCGCGCGGCTGAAGAGCTGGGCTTCGGTCGAGCGCATCGTCGTCGGCGGCGGTTTCCGCGAGAGCCGCGTCGGCGAGCTTTCCATCGCGCGCGTCGCCATCATCCTGCGCACCGAGGGGCGCGATCTCGATCTCGTGCCGGTCGGCCATCATCCCGACGAGGCCGGGCTCGTCGGCAGCGCCCATCTCGCGCCGAAATGGATCTTCGAGGCTTTCGACAGCCTCGCCGCCGTCGATATCGGCGGTTCGAACATCCGCGCCGGCATCGTCGAGCTCCGGCAGAGGAAGGCGCCCGACCTGAGCAAGGCCCGGGTCTGGAAATCCGAGCTCTGGCACCATGCCGAGGCGGAGCCCTCCCGCGACGAGGCGATCGAAAAGCTCGGGAAGATGCTGCGCGAACAGATCCGCGACGCCGAAAAGGCGGGGTTGCGCGTCGCCCCCTTCATCGGCCTCGGCTGCCCCGGCCTGATCGAGCCCGACGGCGCGATCGACCGCGGCGCGCAGAACCTGCCGGGCAACTGGGAAAGCAGCCGCTTCAACCTCGTCGACAGCGTCCGCGCGCTCGTGCCTGAGATCGGCGGGCACGAGACCGGGGTCGTGATGCACAACGATGCCGTGATCCAGGGCCTGAGCGAGATGCCGGCGATGCAGGATGTCGAGAACTGGGCGGTGCTGACGATCGGCACCGGCCTCGGCAATGCGAGCTATCGCAACAGCGGCAAGCCTTCCGGCAAGCAGCGCGGCTGAGCGAAAGCGGTAGCCCCGCCATCTTCAGGTCGTGTTTTGCAGGGATGAGGCGGCCCGCCCGTTTCCTCCGTAAGCCCGGGAGCTCCTCCGTGCCGGCCGCCCTCGTCCGCTCTTTGTCTTGCCTTGTGCGCCGGGCTGTGCCGAGGCTCGAGGCGAAGCCGAATCAGTCCGGGCAGGGCCGCACCAGCATGGCGATACGCAGGACGCCAGCGTCGTTCCGTGAGCTCAAGCGTTGGCTGGCGGCCTGCCTCGTCCTCGCCCTGGTGGCGTTGGCGGCGGCCGGCCCGGCGCTCGCCCAGGCCACGGCGGATCCCGCCGGCCTGCGGGCCCGGCTGGACGGCCTGCGCACCGAGCTGACGCAGATCGAGACGACGCTGGCCCTGCCCGATCCGGGCGACGACGTGCTGCTGCGGCAGCGGCAGCGTCTGCAGCCCGCGCTCGACCAGCTTCGCGACATCATCGAGGAGCAGACGCCGCGGGTCGACCAGGCCAAGCTCAGGCTCGCCCAGCTCGGCCCGAAGCCCGAGGCCGGCGCGCCGCCCGAAAGCGGCGAGATCGCCCGCGACCGCGAGGCGCGCACCAAGGCCTATGCCGATGCCGACGAGACGCTGAAGATCGCCAGCGCCGCACTCCTCCAGGCGGAGCAGTTGCAGAGCGGCATCGGCGACAAGCGCCGCGAGATCTTCGCCAGGGCGTTGTTCGCCGCCGGCCCCTCGGTGATCAATCCCGAGATCTGGGGCAGTGCCGTCGCCTCGGCGCCGGAGGATCTGCGCGCCTCCCGCTACATCTTCGGCGGCTGGCTGGAGACCGTGAGCGACGCCTTTTCGGGGACGCGCGGCACCGTCGTCGCGCTCGCGCTGATGGGCGCGATCCTGCTCTATCTGGCGCGGGCGCGCTATCTGCCGCGCTTCAAGGCGCGCTACGCCAACATGCAGGACAGCGGCAACCTGCACTGCCTCTACATCGCACTCGCCCATATCGTCGCCGGCGCCGCGCCGCCGGTGCTGGCGAGCTGGCTGATCTACAAGGCGCTGAGCGTGACGGGGCTCCTGCCGCCGCGCATCCAGCCGGTGATCTGGGCGCTCGTCGCGGGGCTGGCCTTCTTCGCCTTCGTGCAGGCGCTGGCGGATGCGCTGTTTGCCCCGTCGAGCCCGCAGCGGCGCCTCGTCAAGGTGATGGATACGACGGCGCGCAGCGTGGTCTGGATCGCCGGGTCGCTGGCGGCGGTGACGGCCGTCGGCAAGGTCTTCGAGGCGTGGCTCCAGGCCATCGCCGCGGGGCTCGCCATCTCGATCATCGTCAAGGCGCTCTTCGCCATCTTGTTCGCGCTCGCGCTCATCGCCGGGCTCTACCGGATCCGCGACGACGACGAGGTCGAGCAGGAGGCCTGCCTCGGCCCCTATGTCCCGCTCGACGGCGCGAGCCTGGGGCCGGTGCGCATCCTCGGCTGGATCATCGGCTTTGCCATCATCGCCGCCGCGCTCGGCGGCTATGTCGTCTTCGCCGCCTTCCTGGCCGAGCAGACGCTGTGGATCGGCATCGTCGCCTGCCTGTTCCTGCTGGCCCACCAGTTCATCGACCTCGGCATCCCGCGGCTTGTCGGCGGCAAGGGCCGCTTCGCGCTGTCGTTGAAGGCCGGCATGGGCCTGCGCGCGGCGACCCTCGACAAGATCTCGGTCATCAGCGTCGGCCTTCTCAAGCTTTTGCTGATCGTGGTGACGATCCTGCTCGTCTTCGCGCCCTGGGGGCTGGAATCGAGTGATTTCCTGGTCTCGCTCAGGGCCGCCTTCTTCGGCTTCCGGGTCGGCGGCGTCACGATCTCGCTCTCGACGATCGTCTTCGGCGCGATCGCCTTCGCGCTCGGCATCGCCGCGACGCGGGCGATGCAGCGCTGGCTCGAGAACCAGTTCCTGCCCACGACCGCTCTCGACCCGGGCCTGCGCAACTCGATCACCACGGCGGCCGGCTATGTCGGCTATATCGCGGCTGTGGCCGTCGCGGTCACCGCGGTGGGCCTGAGCCTGGAGCGCCTGACGCTGGTCGCCTCGGCGCTTTCGGTCGGTATCGGTTTCGGCCTGCAATCGGTGGTGTCGAACTTCGTCTCGGGGCTGATCCTGCTCTGGGAGCGGCCGATCCGCGTCGGCGACCAGGTCGTGGTCGGCGACACCGAGGGCATCGTCAAGCGCATCAACGTACGGTCCACCGAGATCGCGACCTTCGACCGGGCGACGGTCATCGTGCCGAACTCGAACCTGATCTCGGGCGTCGTGCGCAACCGCGTCCGCAACGACCGGACCGCCCGTGTCCTGATCGCGCTGTCGGTGCCGCGCACGCTGGAGGCCGGGCAGGTGCGCAGCATGCTGGCGGAGACGGCCGCCGGCCATGGCGACGTCGCGCAGAAGCCGCCGCCGGCCGTGCTGTTCAGGAAGATCGGCACCGCAACGATGGATTTCGAGCTGGTCTGCGTGGTCGGCGATGTCGAGATCGTCGGGCGCGTCACCAGCGATCTGAACTTCGCGATCCACAAGCGCCTGGCCGAGATGGAGCCGGCGGCCGCCGTCCCGGAGCTGATGGTGCGCGGGCTGGAAGGCGTCGAGCAGTCGCTCGACGGCATCGCCGCGGCGGTCGGACGGGAAGAGCGTGCCCGCAGCCGCGCGAAGCCGGCCGCGCCCGCCCCGGCGCGCCGCCGGCGCCGGCCGGTCGAGGCCGGGGAAACCGAGGACGCCGGGGAGGCGAAGCCCGCTCCGGCGCCCGAACCAGCCGGGGACGACAGCAAGGAATGATCGGATGCCCAACCTCCCGCGCCGCGCCATGACCTGCCCGGCGGCGCTTGCCGGCGCGCTCGCTCTTCTCGGCATCGCCGGCTGCGCCGAGCCGCAGCGCGAGCGCCAGCCCGCCTTCTACCGCGATCTCGCCTCGGCCTCCGCCAAAGTCGACGCCGGTGAGGCGCGCGCGATGATCTCGGCCTATCGCCTCAATGCGGGCTTGGGCCCGCTCGTGCTCGATCCCGTGCTCGTCGCGGCGGCTGAGCGTGAAGCAGCCGCCATGGCAGGCTCGGACAAGCCGGCCCAGGCGGACGCGGTCAAGGCGCGGCTCGCCCGGGAGGGCCAGCCCGGAGCGGAGGTCAATCTCTCGGCCGGCTACCGGCGCCTCGCCGAAGCCTTTTCCGGCTGGCGGGATTCACCCCAGCACGACCGCGTCATGAAGGATGCGAAGGCCCGGCGCATGGGCATCGCCACGGCCTATGCCCCCGGCTCGAAATATCAGGTCTACTGGGCGCTGATCGTCGCGCCTTAGAGCCTCCCGATCTCTGCGAAGCCACGGAATGACGGACGGTGGCATGGTCAAAGTTCTTTATGCAACTTCAGATTGCGCATTTACGGTTGCTCAACCATATGCAACTTATCCTTGCGCCCTGTTCAGTGTTTCCCGTTGTGGGACGTTCTGGGGGTGCCGATGTCACGCGGTCCGCTTCTGTTTGCCCTGGTCGCCGTCGTTCTGCCCGGAGCGGCCAAGGCCCAATCCGCCTCGATCGATGTCTGCACCGGGCTCAGCGTCGATCTTCCCGTGCTCCAGCCGGTGGTGGGCGTGGCGTCGGGGCTCCTGGCAGGCCTGCTCGATCCGGTGCTGAACGGCATCGTCGGGGATGTGAACGTCAACCTGCGCAATGCGCTGAGCGGCCAGAACATCGGCCTGACCCTGCGCGACCAGAACGGCAATCTCGTCAGCCTGCCGGGCGACTGCAATGTCAAGGTGGACGGCCTCACGGTCGATGCGCCGGGCGGCATCGCCATCGGCGGCGGCGAGGTCACCGGGCTCGGCGGCACGGCGAATGCGAAGGCGAGCGCGGGGGATGCGAACGCCATTGCCTTCGGCAACGGCGCCACGACCTCCGCCACTGCGACGGGCGCGGTCGCGATCGGCCTGCGTGGCGCGGTCACGGCGGCCGACGGGGTCGCGATCGGGCGCGACAGCGTGGCCTCGGCCGCGGGCGGCATCGCGCTGGGGGCCGGATCGCTCGCCCAGCGCGGCGGGCTTTCCGGGGCGGCGGAAGCCTTCAGCGGGGTCGCCGTCGCCTCGACGCAAGGGGCGCTGTCGGTCGGCTCGGCCGGAAACGAGCGCCAGATCACCAATGTCGCCGGCGGCACCCAGGATACCGATGCGGTCAATCTGCGCCAGCTCCGCTCGGTCGCCGACAACACGGCCTCGGCCCTGGGCGGCGGCGCCGGTTTCGATGCGAATGGCAGCTTTACCGGGCCGAGTTACACCCTGCGCGGCAGCGTCTACACCAATGTCGGCGATGCGCTCGCCGCGCTCGACCAGCAGAACGGCGTCATCGCCGGCGACAACACCGGCGGCCATGCGCCCGCCTCCGCCAGCGGCGACGATGCGCTCGCCGCCGGCTATGGCGCCCGGGCCGAGGGCCGGCGCTCGGCCGCCATCGGCACCCAGGCGCGGGCCAGCGGCGACGAGAGCGTCGCGATCGGTGCCGGCGCCGTCGCCACCCGTCCCCGGCAGGTGGCGATCGGCACGGCGGCCAGCACCTATACGCTGCCCGGCATCGCCTCGGCGGGAAGCCGCGCGGCGCAGAGCGGCCCGACCCAGGTCGTGACGACCGATGCGGCCGGCAATCTCGCGGCGATCCCCGTCGATCTCGGCGCCCTCGACCAGCGCATCGACGGTGTCGCAGCCTTCGCGCGCGACAGCCGGCGCGAGGCCCGCCAGGGTATCGCCGCCGCGATGGCGATGACGGGCGCGCCGCTGCCCTCGCGCCCCGGCAAGACGAGCTGGGCCGGCAACACCGCGGTCTACAAGGGTGAATGGGCGGCGGGCTTCGCCGTGGCGCACCGGCTCGACGTGGCGATCCCCATCGCGATCAATGCCGGCGTCAGCCTGACCGGCAACAGCTTCGGCGGCGCCCGCTTCGGCCTGAGCGGCGAATTCTGAAAGCGCCGGGGCACGCTCCCGCCAGCCCCTGTCAGCGGCGATGCGTCCGGGCTCTTAACCGATGGCGTCCGGGCGGCTAGCCTGCGCGTCATGCCGCCGCGCCAGCCGCTTCCCCTCTCCGTCGCACAGGCCCGCCGCCTCTGGCTCCGCGCCCAGCGGCTCGACCGGCGCGAGCCCTTCGGCGCCGGGCCTGAAGCCGCGCGTGCCGCGGTCGAGCATCTCGGCTATGTCCAGATCGACACGATCAACGTGATCGAGCGCTGCCACCACCACATCCTCTACGCCCGCATCCCGGCCTATCGCCGGGCCGATCTCGCCTATCTGCAATCGGTCGGGAAGAGCGTCTTCGAATACTGGACGCATGCGCTGGCCTATGTCCCGACCCGCGACATCCGCTGTTTCCTGCCGGCGATGAGGGCGCATCGCGAGGAGCCGAAGCGCTGGTCGGCGGTCGGCTCGCGCGAGGAGACGCGCAAGCTCCTCACCCGCATCCGCCGGGACGGCGCGCTGACGATCCGCGACATCGCGGAGGAGCCGGTCGAGAAGGCGCATCTCTGGGCCAGCCGGAAGCCGTCCAAGGGCCTGCTGGAGCGCGCCTTCTACGATGGGGAGCTCGCGATCGCGGCGCGCTCCGGCATGGTCAAGACCTATGAGCTGTTCGACCGCCATTTCCAGTGGGAGAAGAAGCCGACGCCCGCGAGCGAGCGGCAGGTCAGCGCCTATACGCTCGACCGGGCGCTGAGGGCGCAAGGCCTCGTCAGCCTCGATTCTGCCTGCCATCTCGACGCGCCGCGCAAGCGCGAGCTGGCCGGGCTGATCGCCGCCCGCGTCAGGCGCAAGGAGCTCGTTCCCGTCGCCGTGGAGGGCGCCGGCAAGATGCCGCACTGGGCGCATCCGGACGCGCTCATGCCGCTGCCCGAGCCGGACGGGACGCTGATCCACATCCTCTCGCCCTTCGATCCGCTGATGATCCAGCGCAGGCGGGCGAAGCTCTTCCTCGATTACGCCCATGTCTTCGAGGCCTATCTGCCGAAGGAGAAGCGCGTCTATGGCTATTTCGGCCTGCCGGTCATGGCGGGCGAGCGCGTCGTCGCGGTCATCGACCTCAAGGCCGACCGGGCGGCGGGCCGGCTGCTGATCCAGCAATGGACTTGGCGCGAGGGCTGCGAGAGCCCGGCGCTCAAGGTCGCGATCGAGGAGGAGCTGCAGCGCTTCGAGCGCTTCCAGCTCGGCCGCGACGAGGACATTGCCGAGGTTATGCCCCCAGGAGATCGATCAGCGCCGGGATGAGCGGCTCGTCGGCGGGCGGCATCGAAAGCTCGCGCAGCTTGCCGGGGCGGATCCATTTCAGCGCCTGCCCCTCGCGCGAGGCGGGCGTCCCCTCCCAGCGCCGGCAGACATAGAGCGGCATCAGCAGGTGGAAATCGGGATAAGCATGGCTCGCGAAGGTGAGGGGGGCGAGGCAGGGCTCCTTCACCGTGATGCCGAGCTCTTCCGCGAGCTCGCGGATCAGGGCAGGCTCCGGCCGCTCGCCGGCCTCGAGCTTGCCGCCGGGAAATTCCCATAAGCCCGCCAGCGCCTTGCCTTCCGGGCGCTGGCTGACGAGGATGCGGTTGTCGGCATCGATCAGGGCGCAGGCGACGACGAGGACGAGTTTCACGGGATCACTCAGTTGCCGGAGAGGATGACGTGGACGGGCTCGGTTTCCCGGCCCGTCAGCGTGACGAGGTCATAGACCGAGCCGCCCTCGCGGGTGAAGGCGGCCTCGTCGCCCCAGATCACCTGGGTGGTGAGGAAATAGCTGCCGGGCGCGACCTTGTCGAAGCTGAAGCGGCCATTGGCCTCGGCCTTGGTGGTGCGGGTGTATTCGGCATAGGCGGGATCGATGGCATCGTCGCGGGGATAGGCGCCGTGGGGCACGTATTTCCGCTGGCCGTAGAGATTGGCGAAGCGCTCGCGCGCGAAGGTTGTGGTGGGGACGAGGCGCACGACCTGGCCCGCCGCGTTGACGACCGCGCCGCTCGGCTTGGTGCGGAAGGCGTGGCCGGTGATGGTTCCGCTCCCGGTCTTCTTGACGAAGGCGGCCTCCTCGGCCGAGAAGGCGACGCTCGCAGGCTTGCGCTCGACGCAGCCGGCCAACAGGATACCGGCCAAGACAGCGATCCCGATCCTCATGCCGCCCCCGTTCTGCGCGGCGCCATCGTCACCATGAAGACGCCGGTAAGGATGATGCAGCCGCCGAGAAGCTGGTGCAACGCGAGTCTCTCGTGCAGGACGATGACGCCGAGGACGACCGCCACCGTCGGCACGAGATAGCCGGTCATCGCCGCCCGCGTCGGCCCGGCGGCCCGGATCAGGCGCATGAAGGCGACGACCGGGATCGCGGTGGCGAAGACGCCGAGCGCCAGCATGGCCGGCAGATGCCCGCCGAACGGCCGGAAGGCTACGGGGCCGAGCACGGCCAGCGCCAGCGTCGTGGCGATGGCGCCGGAGAACATCTGCTGGCCCAGCGCCAGCCGGGCGGGGTTCCCGGCCGCGGCGGGCAGGGTGCGGACATAGAGGTTGGCGGCGGCGTAGCTCAGCGCCGAGCCGAACATGGCGACGAGGCTGAACGCGGTGCCGCCGCCCTCGAACAGGCGCGGGCCGATCAGCAGGGCGACGCCGGCGAAGCCGAGCAGGATGCCGCCGAGGCGGCGCCCCGTCAGCCGCTCCTCGGCGAAGGCGAGATGAGCGGCGAGCGCCGTGATCAGCGGGCTCGCCGCCTGGATCATCGCCGCCGGGCCGCTGGAAAGCTCGATCAGCGCGTAGCTCACCAGCACGTTCGGCAGCCAGCCATTGGTGGTGCCGAGCACGATCCAGGGCAGGATCTCGCCCCGGCGCGGCAGGGGGCTGTGCCCGCGCGCCAGGCTCCATAGCGCGAGTGTCGCGCCGCCCAGGAGGCCGCGGCTCGCCGCGATCGCCAGCGCCGGCACCTCGCCCGTCATCAGCTTGATGAACAGATAGCTCGAGCCCCAGAGCACGGAGCAGACGATGAGGTTGACGGCGATGAAGCCGCTGCTCGGCCCGGCCGGCAGCTGTCCGTCAGGAGCGATAGTCGCCATTGATCTCGACATAGGCCTTGGTCAGGTCGCAGGTCCAGACCGTGGCCTTGCCGCGCCCCAGCCCGAGATCGGCGGTGATGACGATGGTGTCGCCCTTCATGTATGCGGAGACCGCCTCCTCGTCGTAGCTCGCGGCGCGCGCGCCCTGCTGCGCCACGAGGATGTCGCCGAAGCCGATGTCGAGCCGGTCGCGGTCGGCGGGCTCCCCGGCCTTGCCGACGGCCATGACGACGCGGCCCCAATTGGCGTCCTCGCCGGCGATGGCGGTCTTGACCAGCGGCGAATTGGCGATCGAGAAGGCGACGCGCCTGGCCGAGCGGGCGGAGACCGCGCCGGTGACGCGCACCTCGACGAATTTGCGCGCGCCCTCGCCGTCCTTGCAGACGAGATGGGCAAGCTCGAGCAGGATCGCATTCAGCGCCCGCTTGAAGCCGGAGAGCCTTGCGTCATTGACCTCGGTGATCTCGGGAACGCCCCGCGCGCGCGCCTTGCCCGTGGCGAACAGCATCAGCGTGTCCGAGGTCGAGGTGTCGCTGTCGACCGTCATCGCGTTGAACGAGCCCTTGACGCCCTTCGACAGCAGCGCCTGCAGGACGGGCGCGGCCACGGGAGCATCGGTGAAGACGAAGGAGAGCATCGTCGCCATGTCGGGCGCGATCATGCCGGCGCCCTTGGCGATGCCGGCGATGACGACCTCCTTGCCGTCGATCTTCGCCTTGCGGGTCAGCGCCTTCGGGAAGGTGTCGGTGGTCATGATCGCCCGGGCGGCGTCGATCCAGGGGCCGTCCTTGGCGCGCCAGGCGCAATCGTCGAGCACGCCTTTGAACTTGGTCGCGTCGAGCGGCTCGCCGATCACCCCGGTCGAGGCGATGAAGACCTCCTGCGGCTTGCAGGCGGCGGCCCTGGCGGCGATCTCGGCGGTGAGCGCGACCGCCTCGCGGCCCTTCATGCCGGTAAAGGCGTTGGCGTTGCCGGAATTGACGACGATCGCCCGCGCCGAGCCCTGCTTCAGGTTCTCGCGGCACCAGTCGACCGGGGCGGAGGGGCATTTCGAGCGGGTGAAGACGCCGGCGGCCTCAGTGCCCTCGTCGAGCAGCGCGAACCAGACGTCCTGGCGGCCCTTGTAGCGGATGCCGGCCTCGGCGGTGGCGAAGCGCACGCCCGGCACGGCTGGAATCCTGGGCTGGCGCTTGGGCGCGAGCGGGGAAACGGGAACATCCTTGCCGGCCATCGGGACTTCCTCCTGCGGAGCACGGCTTTGCGGCGGCGAATCGTTCGCCCGCCGGTCCGCGCGCCTTGATCCAGCAGCCTCTGCCGCAGGCCGGGGACGAAAACAAGCAGGGCGGCCGCAAGGGCCGCCCTTAAAAATTCGCCTGATCCGGAGCGAGGCGCTCAGTTCTTCTTCGGCTCGGCCGGCTTGGCCGCGTCCGGGGCCGGGGCGGCGGGCGCCGCCGGCTTGTCGAGGCGCTCGATCTTGGCCTTCTCGCGCATGGCGAGGACGAGGTCCTGCTGGGCCTTGCGCTCGAGATACTGGTCGATCTGCGCCTTCACCGCGGCGAAATCCGGCAGCGGCTTGGAGCGCTTGTCCTCGAGCTTGATGATGTGCCAGCCGAACTGGCTCTTCACCGGCTCGGAAACCTCGCCCTTGTTGAGCTTGAATGCGGCCTCGGCGAATTCCGGCACCATGCGGTCCTTGGTGAACCAGCCGAGATCGCCGCCCTCCTTGCCGGAGCCGGGGTCCTTGGAGAGCTCGGCGGCGAGCTTGGCGAAGTCCTCGCCCTTCTTCAGCCGCTCGGCCGCAGCCTTGGCCTGCGCCTCGTCCTCGATCAGGATGTGGCGGGCATGGACCTCCTCCTCGGGCGTCATCGCCTTGGTGGTGTCGTCGTAGAGCTTCTGGGACGCCTCGGGCGTCACGGCCTTCTTGCCCTCGCGGGTCAGATATTCGTCGAGCAGCACCTTGTCGCGGTAATAGGCGAGGCGGGCGGCGAAATCGGGGCTGTCGGCGATCTTCGCCGCGACGGCCGCCTTGGCGCCGAGCTTGAGGTCGACAAGATAGTTGATGACCTCGTCGCGCTTGCGCTCCTCGGGAAGCTGGGCGAGGCGCTCGCCGAGATCCTCGGTGGCGAGCTTGATGTCCTGCTCGGTGATCGCGACGCCGTCGACCCTGGCGACGACCTTGTCCGCCTGGGCGAAGGCCGGGCCCGCCAGCAGCGTAAGGCCGAGGATGGCGATGAAACGGGCTGAGTTCATGAAGGGCGGCCTTTCGTCGGAAAATCCGGATGTTCCGGCGGCTGCACTGCCAGTTGAACGCGGCAAAGGCAAGGCGGCTCAAGCGATTCCGCCGGCCGATCACGCGGCTTTGTGCTGCCGCGATGCCGCTGCGTCGCGCGATCTCGCCGCGGGCTCTTGGAAGCGGGCCGGAAAAACCCCACATCGGGAGCCGAATTCACTTGCCGTTTCGCCGCCGATGGGGGCAAACGCGCGCTGGACCCTGCCCGCGCACGCGTCTAAACACGCGGTCGCAATTCAAGAATACCGGGCCTTACGCTTCGCGCGCGACACGTGACCGAGCGCGAAGCGCGGCTCCAGAACACCATCTGAAAGGCCCAACATGCTTGGCGCGCTCGCAAAGAAACTCTTCGGCTCGTCGAACGACCGCCGCGTCAAGGGCTATCAGCCCCGCGTCGCCGCGATCAACGCCCTCGAGAAGGAGCTCGCGGGGCTGAGCGACGAGGCGCTGAAGGCGCGCACCGCCGAGTTCCGGCGTGAGATCGCCGACGGCAAGAAGCTCGACGACCTGCTGGTGCCGGCCTTCGCCACGGTGCGCGAGGCGGCCAAGCGCGTGCTCGGCCAGCGCCCCTACGACGTCCAGCTGATCGGCGGCATGGTGCTGCACGAGGGCGCCATCGCCGAGATGAAGACCGGCGAGGGCAAGACGCTGGTCGCGACCCTGCCGAGCTATCTCAACGCGCTCGAGGGCAAGGGCGTCCATGTCGTCACCGTCAACGACTACCTCGCCCGGCGCGACGCCGAGTGGATGGCCAAGCTCTACAACTTCCTCGGCCTGACCGTCGGCATCATCGTGCACGGCCTCGACGACGAGGAGCGCCAGCGCGCCTATGCCTGCGACATCACCTACGGCACCAACAACGAGTTCGGCTTCGACTATCTGCGCGACAACATGAAATACGACGTCGCGCAGATGAGCCAGCGCGGCCACCATTTCGCGATCGTCGACGAGGTCGACTCGATCCTGGTCGACGAGGCGCGCACGCCGCTGATCATCTCCGGCCCGCTCGACGACAAGTCGGACCTCTATGTCTCGATCGACAAGGTGCTGCCGGGCCTCGTGCCCACCGACTACGAGGTCGACGAGAAGCAGCGCACGGTCGCGCTGACCGAAGCCGGCAACGAGCATATCGAGGAGCTCTTGCGCGAGGCCGGCATCCTGACCGAGGGCGACCTCTACGACGCCCACAACGTCACGCTGGTCCACCACGTCAACCAGGCGCTCAGGGCGCACACGCTCTTCACCCGCGACAAGGACTACATCGTCCGCAACGACGAGGTCGTGATCATCGACGAGTTCACCGGCCGCATGATGCCGGGCCGGCGCTATTCGGAAGGGTTGCACCAGGCGCTGGAGGCCAAGGAGCGCGTCACCGTCCAGCCCGAGAACGCGACGCTCGCCTCGATCACCTTCCAGAACTATTTCCGCCTCTATGCCAAGCTCGCCGGCATGACCGGCACGGCGGCGACCGAGGCCGACGAGTTCTTCCAGATCTACAAGCTCGAGGTCGTCGAGATCCCGACCAACGTTCCCGTCGCCCGCAAGGACGAGGACGACGAGGTCTACCGCACGTTCGAGGAGAAGGTGCGCGGCGTCATCCGCGAGATCCAGACAGCGCAGGCCAACGGCCAGCCGCTGCTCGTCGGCACCACCTCGATCGAGCGCTCGGAGCTGATCGCCGAGATGCTGCAGAAGGAGGGCTACAAGCTCCTCGACTTCACCGATCCGACGGCGCTGGAGCCGGTCTACGCGGCGGCCCGGCAGGGCAAGACGCTCAAGGCCTTCGCGGTGCTGAACGCCCGCTTCCACGAGCAGGAGGCCTATATCGTCGCCCAGGCCGGCGTGCCGGGCGCGATCACCATCGCCACCAACATGGCCGGCCGCGGCACCGACATCCAGCTCGGCGGCAATGCCGATATGCGCATCGCCCACGACCTCGCCGGCATGGAGGAGGGTCCCGAGCGCGACGCGAAGGCCGCCGCCATCCGCGCCGAGGTGGGTGAGTTCAAGCAGCGCGTGCTCAAGGCCGGCGGGCTCTACATCGTCGGCACCGAGCGCCATGAGAGCCGGCGCATCGACAACCAGCTGCGCGGCCGCGCCGGCCGCCAGGGCGACCCCGGCCGCTCGAAGTTCTTCCTGTCCCTGCAGGACGACCTGATGCGCATCTTCGGTTCCGACCGGATGGACGGCATGCTGACCAAGCTCGGCCTCAAGGAGGACGAGGCGATCGTCCATCCCTGGATCAACAAGGCGGTCGAGAAGGCGCAGGGCAAGGTCGAGGCGCGCAATTTCGACATCCGCAAGAACATCCTCAAATACGACGACGTGATGAACGATCAGCGCAAGGTCGTGTTCGAGCAGCGCCGCGACTTCATGCGCCAGGCGAGCGTGCGCGAGACCATCGACGACATGCGCCAAGGCGTGGTCGAGGACGTCGTCGCCCGCCATATCCCCGAGGAAGCCTATCCCGAGCAGTGGGACACCCCCGGCCTGAAGCAGGAGGTGCTCCAGCATCTCAACCTCGACCTGCCCGTCGACGAATGGGCGAAGGAGGAGGGCATCGCCGACAGCGAGATCCGCGAGCGTATCCGCAAGCTCGCCGACGAGGACTATGCCGCCCGCATCCAGCGCAACACCGACGAGGTCATGACCTATGTCGAGAAGCAGGTGCTGCTGCAGTCGCTCGACCATCTCTGGCGCGAGCATCTCGTCACGCTCGACCATCTGCGCCAGGTGATCGGCTGGCGCGGGCTTGCCCAGCGCGATCCGCTGCAGGAGTACAAGCAGGAGGCCTTCGAGCTGTTCGACGGGCTGATCGGCCAGCTGCGCCAGCAGGTCACCGGGCATCTCTCACGCGTCGAGGTCCGCTTCGACCAGCCCGAGGACCAGGCGCCGATGCAGGCTGAGGACGGCGCCGGTTCGGGCTTCGGCGGCTATGGCGGCGGCGGGGTGCAGCTTGCCGCGGCGGAAGCCGAGACCGCCCTGCTCGACCGCAACCCGGCCGATCCGGAAAGCTGGGGCAAGGTCGGTCGCAACGAGCCCTGTCCCTGCGGCTCGGGCAAGAAATACAAGCACTGCCACGGCCAGTTCGCCTGAGGCGCGAAGCTTCCTCGATCTCTTCCGATGCCCGGCCAGGTGCCGGGCATCGTCGTTTTTTGGCGACCCTTGTCATTCCGGGTTCTTCGCTGACGCGAAGCCCCGGGATGACAATAGGGTTTGGGCATCGTCCGCATCGCCGCACCGGCCGGAAACCGTGCTGCGCCGGATCGACGCACGAATTATCCGGGCCTTGTTTACGCCTCGGTAACGCTTTCCTTTCCAGTTTGGCCGCGATGAAAGGAGATGAGACCATGTTCAAGATCACGCTTTCGGCTGCCTGCCTCGCCATGCTGGCGAGCACGGGCGTAGAGGCGGCAAGCCCAAAATCCCTCGGGCAGTTCGGCAACTGGAGCGCGGCCTCTTACGCAAAGGGAGATCTCACGCGTTGCTTCATCATGAGCAGACCTTCCTCGGAGGAACCTTCGAATTTGCGTCATGGCGAAGTCTTCTTCTTCGTGCAGACCGGCGAAAAGGGTTCGGATACGGAATCGAGCTTCCAGGCCGGCTATGACTTCGCCCGCAACTCGGTCGTCACCGTGACGATCGGCGACGACAGCTTCCGCATGCTGACCGAAGGCGGCAACGCCTGGCTCGAACGGCTGGAGCGCGAGCCTGCTTTGCTCGCCGCGATGCGGGCCGGCAACACCATGACCCTCGAAGCGCGCTCGCTGCGGGGCAACGCAACCAGCTACACCTTCTCGCTCTCGGGCGTGACGGCGGCGTCGCGCCTGCTGGAGCGCTGCAATCCGCAGGCGACGCAGAGCTGACGCCGGCGCCGAGGTGCGGCTTCCGCCGGCATTTCCGGACTGGTATGGTCCGGCGAAACGCTTTCCGGGAGGCGGACTATCTCGACTGAAGCAGAGGACCCAGCGCCGACCGACATCGACGGCCGCTCGCTGGCGCGCGCGCAGGCACTGGTGCAGCGCATCGTCGCCGAGCGGCATGACCGGCCCTCCCTGGTTTCACGCATCGCGATCGAGGTGGGCGCCGAGATCATCGAGGGCATCAGGCAGCCCGGCGACGATTTGAACTCGGTCGAGCTCTCCAAACGCTACCGCACCAGCCGCACGCCCATCCGCGAAGCGCTGATGCTGCTCGAAAAGGAGGGGCTGGTCGATGTGCCGCCGCGCAAGCGGCCCCGCGTGGCCTCGCCCGACATCGAGGAGATTCGCGAGATCTATCGCGCCCGGGCAACGCTCTTTGCGATGATCGCCGGCGAGACCGCCCGCTCGCTCGATCGGGACAGGCTGGAGCGGCTGAGGGCCGGCCTGCGCGAGATGAAGCAGGCTTACGACGCCGGCGATCTCAACGCCTTCGTCTGGGCCAATGTCGATTTCTATGAACTGAGCACGCAGCTCGCCGGCAACCTGACGGTGAAGCGCATCCTCGATTCATTGCTGCTGCGCACGGCCCGGCTGCGCCGGCTAAGCCTGGCGCGTCCCGGCCGGATGGCGCGCTCCTATGACGATCACGCCAGGCTGATCACGGCCTATGAGGACCGCGACGCGCAGCTTGCCTCGGCGCTGATCCAGTCCAACCACATCAATGCGCTGGCGGCCCTCGAGAGCTATCTCGTGTGAGGCTGCGGCTCAGATGCCGAAAACGCCGGTCGGAAGCGGCATATCCGCAAAATAGACGAAGATGAAATAGAACCCGGCCGTTGAAACAGCCCCGGCAAACAGCGTCGGCAGCAGCTTGCGCCGCCCGGCGAGAAGGAAGGCCGCGACGAAGAAGACAAACGTCGCGATCGTATAGCCCAGCCACGGCATGATGGCCGCATAGGCGCTGAGAGCGATGGTGAAGCTGACGGGAGCGAGGTTGCCCTCGCCGGCGGCCGCGTTCGTCGACCGGCTCAGGCTGATCACAAGGCCGCAGAAAGCGATCAGGGCCCCGATCAGCATGCCATAGCGGTCGGGCCCCAGAAAATCGAAGACGCTCGTCGCGCGCTCGTTCTGCCCGAGCAGCCAGCCATCCCAGATCATGACGGCGCCGATGATCGTCAAGCCCACACCCCACAGGCGGTCGCTCATGACAGGATCCTTCTTCCTTCCCGTTTCACACGCGCCGGAGACATATCCGTCCCCCGCGGGCCGACAGTGTATTGTCGGTGCAGGTCAATGTTCGGGCCTGGTCAATTCGGAATAGAGGTGACGTGTGGAACGATAGTGCTGCTTCATCCGGACAGTCCAGGGCGAAGGGTTGTTGTAGGCATGCTTGTATTCCGGCGTCTCCAGCGCGTCGGCGCTCGCGAGCTCGTAGATCGCAAGATATTTGGGCTCGCCCATTTTGGCGATGAAGCGGCGGGCGCTGATAAACCCGGGCAGCGCGAGGCGTTCGGGAACGTGCTCTTCCCAGTACCAGCGGTTGAATTCTTCCTCATGCGCGGGATCGACATCCATCATCACATGTAACATATGGCGCGGTTGCTCAGTCATCGCTTGAATTCCATGACATCCATTGAAAATATATTTTTACGTGATACAGATGAAATCTGTCTCACACGCATCAGCAGCGAGAATCATATGGCCCGCATACCCTATCGCCAGGAAGAGGACCTTCCGGAATCGCATCGCGACTTGTTCGCGGACCTCCGAAAGAAGCAATCCGCGGTGAACAATTTGACGCGGGCCCTCGCGCATGTGCCGCAGATCCTCGAGGATCGGTTCGTCTACAGCCGCAGCCTGCGGAAAAACACGCTCCTCGATCCGCGCTACAGGGAGCTTGCGATTCTCACCGTCGGCAAGATCACCAGGGCACCTTACGAGGTTCATCATCATACGGGTCCGGCGCTCAAGGCTGGTCTGTCGCAAGCGCAGATCGAGGCGATCGAGGGTTTCGAGACCTCCGATCTGTTCGACGACAGGGAGCGCGCGATCATCCGGTTCGCCACCGAGCTGACGCGCGACGTCTCCTGCCGCGACGAGACATGGGCGGCGTTGTCGCGCTTCCTCTCGGTTCCCGAGCTGGTCGAGCTGACGCTTCTCGTCGGCTGGTACAACCAGACCGTGCGTGTGCTGGCGGCATTGCAGATCGACATCGAGGCGTGAGGCCGCATCGGCGGTGGCGAAGGGAGATGGACCTTCGAGCACCGCCGCCGGCGCGACCAGGCCGCCCCCGTTGGAACGCCTGGCGTTCCAACGGGGGCGGGCCTCCGATTCCGAGGGCCTGTCATCGGACGGTCAGGAGGCCCACAGGCTCTCGACGTTCTTCTTCTCGCTCTCGACCATCGCCCGGACCTTCTCCGCCGGGTGGACATAGGGCACGTTGCCGATCTTCTGCAGCGTTTCACGGACCTTCGGATCGGCGGCGATGGCGGCGATGGCCTCGTCCCAGGCCTTGACCACGGGAGCAGGCAGGTTCGGCGGCCCCGAGACGCTGAACCAGAACATGACCTGGACGGAGGGATGGCCCACTTCCTCCGTCGTCGGGGTCTCGGGAAGCAGGGGGAAGCGTGTCGGCGCGGCGACCGCCAGGGCGCGCAGCTTGCCGCTCCCCAGAAGCGGCGAGACCGAAGCCCATGAACCGACCCCGAGCGTGACGTTGCCGCTCGCCGTCATGATCACGGCTTCGTTGCCGCCCTTCGATGCGACCGGGCGGGTCTTCCTGACATCCACGCCGATGGAGTGGAACAGGCGCCGGAACGCGTAGTCCGGCGCGCCCGCGCCGCCCAGGGACGTCCAGCTGAATGTCGAGGGATCCTTGCGGGCCTGCTCGATGGCGTCGGCCATCGTCTTGATCGCCGAATCCGGCGATACGACGAAAATGAACGGCGCCTGGGAGATCATGCCCATGAACGTTCGATCCATCGACTGGAACGGAAGGTTGCGCACGACCACCTCCAGCATGGAGCTCGAGGCGGGCGAGTCGGCGAGGAGGCTGTAGCCGTCCGGGTTGGCGCGCATCACCTCGCTGACGGCCGGCACCGTGTTGCCGCCGGGCTTGTTGATCACGCGCACGGGCACTTTCCAATGCGCTTCCAGCGCCGGCGCCACCACGCGCGCGGTCAGATCCGTGGCCCCGCCCGGCGCGAAAGGCACGATCAGCTCGATCGCGCGGCTGGGATAGGCCGCCTGCGCGAAAGCTTCGCGGGTACCCAGGCGGTTGAGTGTCAGGTCGGCTCCCAGTGAAGCCGCCCCGAGAAGTAGCGTTCTGCGTCCGAGCATCGTCTTGTCCTCCCTGAATGATCCGGTTGTCGGCATAGGCTGTGTCACACCTCGTTCGTGCTTTCGGCGATCAGAGTGCCGACCGCGCGCGAGCGCCGCCGCAGCCAGGTCGTCGCCGCGACGACGAGGAAGGCGGCCAGGAAAAGCGAAACGGCGATCGGCCGGTCGATCATGAACAGCAGGTCGCCCCCGGATTGCGCCAGCGACTGCCGCAGCGATTGTTCCAGCATCGGCCCGAGCAGGAAGCCCAGCACCAGCGGCGCCAGCGGCATGTTGAACCGGCGCATGAGATAGCCGAGCACGCCGAAGCCGATGGCGACCCAGACGTCGAACATCGTATTGCGCGGCGCATAGGCGCCGAGGACGCAGACGGCCAGGACGACCGGGCCGAGGATGCTGTAGGGAATGCGGCTCACCTGCGCCCAGAGGCCGATCAGCGGAAGATTGAGGATGACCAGCATCGTGTTGGCGATCAGCATGCTGCCGATGATGGTCCAGACGAAGGTGCCCTGCGTCTGGAACAGCATGGGCCCGGGCGTGAGCCCGTTGATCATCAGCGTCCCGAGAATGATGGCGAGCGACGGGCTCGTGGGGATGCCGAGCGAGAACAGCGGGATGAAGCCGGCCATCGCGGTCGCGTTGTTGGCGGCCTCCGGCGCCGCGACGCCCTCGATCATGCCGTTGCCGAACTCCTGCGGCGTCTTGGAGAGGCGCTTCTCCACATCGTAGGAAAGATAGGCCGTGAGCGCGGGCAGCATGCCCGGAAGCAGCCCCAGCACGAATCCGCCGACGGTGCCGCGCACGGAGGCGGCCAGGCCGCGCCATAATTCGCGCCCCCGCGGGAACATCGACCAGACCGAGCCGAGCTTTCCGGAGAAGATCTGCTGGACGTTCTGGCTCATGCTGGTGAGGACCTCGCCGATTCCCAGCAGGCCCACGAGAACCGGCACGAGATCGAAGCCCTTCGACAGCTCGATCGTTCCGAAGGTCAGGCGCTGCGCGCCCGTCAGGGGATCGACCCCGACGCAGGCGAAGCCCATGCCCAAGGCCGCGATGCCCAGCCCCTTGATGAAGGAGTTGCCCGCGAAGCTGACCAGCGCGGTCATGCTGAACAGCACGAGCCCGAAATATTCGGGCGGCCCGAACTTCAGCGCCAGATCGGCGACGAAAGGGCCGATGAAGGAAATCGCCAGCGCGCCCGTGATCCCGGCGAGATAGGAGCCGATCGCCGCGATCGCCAGGGCCTGGCCGGCCCGTCCCTGGCGCGTCATCGGAAAGCCGTCCTGCGCGGTGACGATCGATGCGGCTTCGCCGGGGACGTTCATCAGGATGGCGGTGGTCGAGCCGCCATACATGGCCCCGTAATAGACGCCCGACATGATGATGATCGCGCCTTCGGGAGGCAGGCTCAGCGACATCGGCAGCAGGATCGACATGACCGAGGCCGGCCCCAGGCCGGGCAGCACACCGACCAGCGTTCCGAGCAGGCAGCCGATGAAGGCAAAGACGACGTTCGACCACGTCAGCGCGGCCCAGACACCTTGGATGACGCCAGCGTCCATCGCCATCGGATCAGGTCTCCGTATCGCGGTCTGTAGCGCGCACGAAAGCCCTGACGGCGTCGGCACAGGCCGCCGGCGCCTGGTAGGGCGCGAAATGGGC
This sequence comes from Bosea sp. (in: a-proteobacteria), assembly GCF_023953965.1. Lineage (NCBI taxonomy): Bacteria > Pseudomonadati > Pseudomonadota > Alphaproteobacteria > Hyphomicrobiales > Alloboseaceae > Allobosea > Allobosea sp. The sequence continues at coordinate 784,632 of NZ_JAMLIX010000001.1, read as the reverse complement.
GCCTCGCTCCACCCATTGGACCGATGCATTCGGCAGCATGCCGGCGATCTCGTCGACGACATCGGCGCGATTGATGGTGTCGAGGCGCCCCGCGAGCAGGAGCACCGGGCGCCGGATCTCGCCGGCGATCGCGCGGATGTCCTTCTCGATCAGGCCCATGATCGTCCGCTGATAGCCGAGCGGATCGGTCTTCATCAGGATCTCGTCGCGGTAATGCACATAGCGCTCGTCATGCGCAAGCTCGCCGAAGGCGCGCGCCACCGCCGCCTCCGCGATGGCCTGCATGCCGCCGGCCATGACCTTCGCGGCGCGCTCGGTGTTCGTCACCGGATGGGCGCCCATGGTCGGATTGACGAAGATCACGGACTTCACCCGCTCCGGGTAGCGATGGGCGTAGAACAGCGCGATGACGCCGCCGACGGCCGTGCCGACGATCGTCATCCGCTCGATCATCGCCGCTTTCCGGACCTGCTCGACATCCGCGACATGCTCGTCCATCGTCCATTTATGCGGCGGCACCGGCGAATGGCCGTGTCCGCGCTGGTCGAAGCGTGCGATCCGGAACTCCGACCCCATCTCCGCGATCATCGCATCCCAGAATCCGAGATTGGCGCCGAGAGCGTGCAGGAGCATGACGGCGGGGGCGCTCGTGGAGCCGGACACACGGAAGTTGAGATCGGTCGCGTCATGCGTGCCCATGGGATGGATCTCCTACTTCCGCGCCGCTTCGACGCCATCGATGAAGTCGACGACCGCGCGATTGAAGACTTCCGGATTCTCGATGTTGCTCAGATGACCCGCGTCCGGAACGAGGCAGCTGCGCGCGCCGGGGATGCGCTTCGCCTCGGCGAGCATCGCCTGCGGCCTTAAGCCGTCTTCCGCGCCGGAGACGAGCAGGACCGGGGTTTCGATGGCTTCGAGGGCGTGCGTGTAATCGAACGCCTGAAGCGCGTTGGCGCAGCCTTCGAAGCCCGGCGGCGGCGTCGTCTGGAGCATGGCGCGGACGCGCTGCAGCGCCGGGGATTGCGTGGCGAGGGCCCGCTTCGAGAACCAGCGCGCGAGCGTCGGCTCGACGAGGGCATCGAATCCCGCAGTCCGGATCACGGCCAGCCGCTCTTCCCATGCGGCGGCGCTGCCTGAAACGGCCGCGTCGCAGATGGTGAGCGAGTGCAATCGCTCCGGGCAGGTGAGGGCGAGCTCCCAGCCGGTCACGCCGCCCATGGACATGCCGACGAAATGCGCCCGCGCGATGCCGGCGCTGTCCATCAGCATGGTCACGTCGCTCGCGAGTTCCGCGAAGCTGTAGGGCGCGGGCGGCACGATGGACTTGCCGTGGCCGCGCTGATCGTATCGCAGGATCCGATAGCGGGGACTGAGCGCCGGAACCAGATCGTCCCACAAGGAGAGATTCGTTCCGATCGCATTGCTCAGTACGACCCAGGGCGCGTCCGGCGCACCCTCGATCCGGCAGTTGAAACCGTTTACCATCTGCATCAAGGCTCAGGATCCCGACTGGCGCGAAGCGGTACCGAAGGCATGGCGTCGACGATGCCGCGGGCCAGGCTGTTGCGAGCACGCGCGACGTGATCCGCCCCTGCGGCGGCGCCTGGCCTCATGGCATTCCTCCCCATCGCCTGCCCGGCTCAGCCCTCGATGTCGACGAGGAAGCGGCCGTCCTCGATGCGCTTCACCCCGTCGACATAGAGCGTCGGATGCAGGATCACGCCGTCCATGTGGATCTTGGAGAAGATCGACCCGCCGACATCGACATTGGTGCCGAGGCCGAAATGCATCGTCCCCATGATGTTCTTGTCCTCGCGCTGGACGCCGCGGATCACCGCTTTCGCATTCACGCCGACAGAGGCCTCGGCCGGGCACATATAGGCGTTCTCGTCGCCATAGGCCTCGAGGAAGTCGCGCAGGATGCGGGCATCGGCGCCTCCGTCGATCCGTACCACCCGGCCCTTCTCGATGCTGAGCTCGATCGGGCTCGAAAGCCGGCCGAGATGGTGCATCGTCAGGTCGATGACCAGCTTGCCCTCGGCGGTGCCTTCATGCGGGGCCACGTTGAACTCCCCGGTCGGGTAGAGATAGTAGTAGAGCTTGCCGGCCGGGCGGTTCTCGTCCTTCTGGAAGTTGACGATCTTGTAGGGGTCGTAGTCCGGCTTCGGCAGCGGCGGAATCCAGATCTGCCCTGCGACGCTGTAGGTGAAGTCCGTGCCGTGGCGCGAGGTGACGCGGCAGGTCTTGGCGTTCGCCCCGAAGACGCGCTCGCCGACATAGTGCTTGCGCACCGCGATCTGGCGCATGTCGTCGGCGATGGCGCCGGACTGCAGCCATTCGAGCCGCATGCCGCCGTCCAGGCAGATCGAGGGAATGCCGGCCTCCATCGAGCGCAGGCTCGCCGCGCAATGCAGCATGCCGGTCGAGGCGATCAGGACATTGGCGTCCGATTTCAGCATCGCCTCGCAGACGGCGGCCGGCGGATCGTAGTAATCGGCCGGGCGCCGCTCGAACAGCGCGACGGTGGTGTCGGCGCCGATCTCCTGCAGGATGCTCATCACGGCCTGCCAGACGCGCGGATCGTGCTCGGTGTCGGACAAAACCAGCACCTTGTCGCCCGCCTTGATGTTGCGCACGAGCGGGCGGCGCAGATGCTCCATGCTCCCTGTCATCAATGAACCTGCCGACACGTCGACCTCTCACGATTTCTGCGGGGATTATCGGCCCGCGCTCCAAATATGTCGACACTTAATCATATCGGATGAATTTCGTGAAGCTTTTTCGTGCCGGTATTTCCCATAAGTGTCTACATTCGACATCGGCCGGCGCATCGGCATGGGGGCGGGCTTGAACATCGCCGTCGTCGTGATCGCGCTCGGCGTCCGCGTCGTCCCGCAATGCCAATGAGTCGCGCTCGTCGAATTGGTCCACCCTGAAGCATGCGATCCGTTCCATCGGCGTCACGGAAGCGAGCTGTTACTGCCGGCGCCGTGAGCGCGGCGGCCTGAAGTCTGATCAGGCTGAAGCGGACGAGGCAGCTTGAGGCCAAGAACGCCCGGCTCCGGTGCGCCATCGCGGACAGAGCAGGCTCGGTCGATCTGAACCGGTTCGGAGCTTTTGGTCGGAGGGTTCCAGCCCTGATGATGCCGCGGTCGGGATTGGTTGCAGACAGGCGTCATCGGACTGAGGCCACGCCCCAGCCGGCATCCCATCCAGAAGATTGCGGCTTAACAGGAAATTGCTATCTCCAAAAAGCCAGCATCTCGGCTGCGTCGGCCAAGCCGCGATCCCTTCCATTGGCTAGGCAGGGGGCAATCCATCTTGGATTCATGATGCTGTCCACGCGCTCGACACCAGGGACGAGACCTACGATTTTTAGCGCGACCTGCGTGCCTTCGGCCTGCAACTGCTGCACTTCTTGACTCAGGGTATTGGGCAGGCTGGAGGCCCGCAAGCCCAACTTTACCGCAACGTCGGTGCCATCCGTCAGCGAGATGACCAGCGCCTTCTTGACCCCGGCAACCACGTCGCAATGTGTGCTGCTCTCGGAAATCCCGCCGTCCATGCAAAGACGGTCCTTGAGCCACGTCGGCCCCTGCGATCCAGGCAGAGACGAACTGGCGGCGCAACCGTCGTTTACCTGAAGCCCGTCAGCCTGCGAAACGATTATCCGCTCGCCCGTGAAGCAATCAACAGCGGTCGTGTAAAGCTTCTCCGAGGGCCAGGCGGTCATATTGAGAAAGTGCTCCAGTGCGACAGGGTACTCCGTCGGACCGGCAGGATTCCTTGCCGCCATCGCGGCCCGGCCGATCGCCTGGATGGTGGCGCTGTCGGCCAGCCGTGCCGTGTTCGCAAGCTCCCGCGCGCGCAACTGGCTGGCCGTTGGCGGTGTCGGAGGCACAAATTTCGCGAATTCCTCAGGCTTCTTTGCCAGTTGCTGGAGGGTCTCGTGCAGCTGGACCAATCTTCCTCCGGCCAATGCGGCGCCTACCAGCGACCCCGCTGACGTACCGACGATGATATCCGCCTGGCCGACATCTATTCCATTCTCCGCCAGGGCCGTGAAGTATGCGACCATCCAGGACGCCAGATAGATCCCGCCCCCGCCCAAAACCAGGCCCCTCGTCCGACCCGTACCGGCAACCGAACGATAGGGAACAGGATGAGCAAGACCATCATCCCGACTCGCTTGCGACGAGGGAGATGGGCCTGCCTGTGCTGCAGCTGAACTGGCCGTTGCGATTGGAGCAAGCGACGCCGCCCCAGCAAGAAAGAAGAAGTCGCGTCTGTTCGCTGCCATATCGGGTCTCCTGCCGGCGGATCTTAGAGCTGATGAGAGTAAATTTTTGACTTAACTTCCCGGCAGTCATGAGCTCGACCCCTGGGTCGACCGGTCCGACATCGTCCGCTGCTGGAAACCATCGGTCACGTGCCCCGGCGGCGCCGAAGACCATGTTCGATGCGCAGCCATCACAAGGCGGCTCAAACAGAATGCCTTCCACTGAGGCGCCCGCCGCAACCCGCGCTTTTTCCGCGGTCGTGTCGTGCCAGGACGTTGGCCTCACGCGCTGCGGGGATTATAGCAACCGCTCCCGACACGAGCGACCTTCATGACCACCGCCAGCGACCGCCTCTCCCTTCCCAAGGACCGCATCAAGGTCCTGCTGCTGGAAGGCATCAACGATTCCGCCGTAGAATTGCTCGAACGGGCCGGCTATAGCCAGCTCGAAAGGCTGCCGAAGGCGCTGGGCGGCGACGGGCTCGTCAAGGCGCTCCAGGGCGTGCACGTGCTCGGCATCCGTTCGCGCACGCAACTGACGGCCGAGGTGCTGGCGGCGGCCGACCGGCTCTTCGCCGTCGGCTGCTTCTCGGTCGGCACCAACCAGGTCGATCTGGAAGCGGCGCGCCAGCGCGGCGTGCCGGTGTTCAACGCGCCCTTCTCGAACACCCGCAGCGTCGCCGAGCTCACCATCGGCGAGATCGTCATGCTGCTCAGGCGGATCCCGGACCGCTCGCGCGCCGCCCATGACGGCGGCTGGGACAAATCCGCCGTTGGCTCCTACGAGGTGCGCGGCAAGACGCTCGGCATCGTCGGCTACGGCAATATCGGCAGCCAGCTCTCGACGCTCGCCGAGGCGATGGGCATGCGCGTGATCTATCACGACCACACCGATCGCCTTCGCCACGGCAACACCGAGCCGGCGGCGAGCCTCCGGGCCCTGCTCGGCGCCGCCGACGTCGTCTCGCTGCATGTGCCCGAGACGCCGCAGACGGCGGGCATGATCGGCGCGGCCGAGATCGCCGCGATGAAGCCGGGCGCCTGTCTCATCAACAATTCGCGCGGAACCGTCGTCGATCTCGAGGCGCTCGCGGCGGCGCTGAAGAGCGGCCATCTGGCGGGCGCGGCGATCGACGTCTTCCCGGTCGAGCCGGCCTCCAACGCCGAACGCTTCGCCTCCCCGCTCCAGGGCTTGCCCAACGTCATCCTGACGCCGCATGTCGGCGGCTCGACCGAGGAGGCGCAGGAGCGCATCGGCGCCGAGGTCGCCCGCAAGCTCGTCGATTATTCCGATGTCGGCTCGACGGTGGGCGCGGTCAACTTCCCGCAGGTCCAGCTCCCGGCGCGATCCGTCGGCACGCGCTTCATCCATGTCCAGCGCAACGTGCCGGGCATGCTGCGCCGCCTCAACGACGTCTTCGCCAGCCGGCAGGTCAACATCGCCGCGCAGAACTACCAGACCGACGGCGAGGTCGGCTATGTCGTGGTCGATGCCGACGGCGTCTCGGGCGCCGATGCGCGCGCGATCCTGCGCGAGATCCGCGCCCTCGAGGGGACGATCCGCGCCCGGCTGCTCTATCAGCGCGATTGAGCCGGCTTCTTCGTTTTGGCACCGGGCTTGATCGGCGTCTGCGCCGCGATCGGGTCGCTCGCCGGAAACGTCTCCTTCAGGGCCTCGTCGAGCTTGGCGTCCTTGCCCTGCTCGCGCGCGGCCTTGCGCTGCTCCTTCTGCTCCTTGCGCAGGCTTTCCCTGGCCGGATTGGCGGTTGTCGTCATGGCCGTTCCTTTCGCGGTCGGTGGGCTTGCGCGATGAACGCGGCAGCGCCTTCGCCGTTCCGCCAGAACGCCAGCGCATGCCATGCTGAAGCCCGCGGCCTCTGGACCCGGCGGGCGCGCTCCCCCATCTGGTGAGGCGACGTCATCCCGCCGGCATTCGCCGGCTCGAAGCCAGCAGGGGCCGCCATGGTCGCGCTCTCCATTCTCGATCTCGTCCCCGTCGTCGAAGGGGAGGGGCCGCGCGACGCGCTCATGAAATCGATCGATCTCGTCCGCCATGCCGAGGCGCTCGGCTTCACGCGCTACTGGGTGGCCGAGCATCACAACATGGTCGGCATCGCCTCGGCCGCGACCTCGGTGGTGATCGGCCGGCTCGCCGCCGCGACGACGACGATGCGGATCGGCGCCGGCGGCATCATGCTGCCGAACCACGCGCCGCTCATCATCGCCGAGCAGTTCGGCACGCTGGAGGCGCTCTTCCCCGGGCGCATCGACCTCGGCCTCGGCCGCGCGCCGGGCACCGACCAGCTGACGCTGAGGGCGCTGCGCCGCAGCCCGATGGCGGCCGACAGCTTCCCCCAGGACGTGCTCGAACTCCAGGCGCTGTTCGCGCCTGCTGCGCCCGACCAGGCGATCCGCGCCGTGCCGGGAGAGGGGCTGAACGTCCCGCTCTGGATCCTCGGGTCGAGCCTGTTCGGGGCGCAACTCGCAGCCGAGCTCGGCCTGCCCTACAGCTTCGCCTCGCATTTCGCGCCGGACGCGCTGATGCAGGCGCTTTCGGTCTATCGCGCGCGCTTCAAGCCGTCGGCGCAGCTCGCGGCGCCCTATGCGATGCCGGGCATCAACGTCGTCGCCGCCGAGACGGACGAGGAGGCGCGCTATCTCGCGACCTCCCTGCAGCAGCGTTTCGTCGGCATGGTGCGCGGCCGGCGCGGCAAGCTGCAGCCGCCGATCGACGATATCGAGGGCTACTGGTCGCCGGCCGAGAAGGCGCATGTCGCGCAGATGCTGCGCTATGCCTTCATCGGCTCGCCGGCGACGCTGAAGCGCGCGCTCCGCGCTTTCATCCACGAGACCGGCGCCGACGAGATCATGATCACGGCGCCGATCTTCGACCATGAGAAGCGCAAGCGCTCCTACACGCTGGTGGCGGAGCTCGCGGCGGATCTGCGGGCATAGCGGGATCGGGGTGGCACTGCGGGTGCCTGATTTATTGCGATGAAGTCTTATTAGCAATAATCATGCAAATGAGAGTTATTTTCATCTAGCGGTTTTTGCAATCACGCGCCGGCATTGCTATGGCAGGGCATGAGCGAGACCGACCGGCGCATCGCCATTTTCGAGAGCCAGCTGAAGGGGGCCGGCCTGCGCATGACGCAGCAGCGGCGGCTGATCCTGCGCGTGCTGGCCGAGGCCGACGACCACCCCGATGCGAAGGGGATCTTCACCCGCGCCTTCGCGCTCGATCCGACGCTGTCGCTCTCGACCGTCTACCGGACGATGAAGGTGCTCGAATCGCAGGGCGCCATCGAGCGCCACGCCTTCGAGGACGGCATCTCGCGCTACGAGCACGCCGACCAGGAGCATCACGACCACCTGATCGACGTCGATTCGGGCGCGGTGATCGAGTTCTCCTCGGACGCGATCGAGGAGCTGCAGCGGCGGATCGCGGCCGAGCTCGGCTATGAGCTCGTCCGCCATCGCCTCGAGCTCTATGGCCGCAAGAAGCCGCCGGCGCGTCGCAGCGGACGCAAGGCTTCCTGACGTTCAGCCCTCGACCACGTCGCCGTATTCGGGATGCTTCGCGATCCAGCCCTGCAGGAACTCGCAGCGGATTTCGGCCTTGCGCCCGCTCGCCCTGAGCTGTTCGAAGACGCCCTTCGCCAGCCGCGAGCCGACGCCCTGCCCGGCGAACTGCGCCGGAACCTCGGTATGGTCCAGCACGAGCCGGCCGCCGTCGCGCCGATAGTCGACGAAGGCGGTGCCCCCGTCGAGCGGCAGTTCGAAACGGTTGCCTCCGGCGTTGTCGACGACGTCCATGGTGCAGGCTCCTTCGGTCACTCTTGCGCGTCGGCGCGCCAGGGATAGCTCCAGGTTTCGGTCAGCGCCTTGCCGCCGCTCCTGAGGAAGGCGCGCATCTCGGCGAGCTGGCCGGGCTCGACCACGATGTCGATGAAGGCGCGGAAACCCTCGGTCTTGCGATTGGGCACGATGAAGGCACGGTCGATCCGGCCATAGGCGATCGAGGGCACGATCTCGACCTTCTCCGGCTGCTTCAGATGGTAGTCGAGGTCGCCGCCGGCGAAATCGACGATGAAGCGGCGCGAGCCCGCCGTCACCGGCTCGCCCGAGCCCAGCGCCTTGGGCTTGGCCTGATAGGTGTTGATCACGCGCCCGCCGGGGTGGAGGTCGCTCGAATCGAGCATCGCGGTCAGCCGATAGCCGAAGGAGAATTCCTTGCCGGGCTCCAGCGGCGTCTTCGGAGCCCAGAGCGCGACGATGTTGTCGTTGGTCTCGTCGCTGGTCGCCATCTCGATCAGCTCGACGACGCCCTCGCCCCAGTCGCCCTGCGGCTCGATCCAGTAGGAGGGCCTGCGCTCATAGGCGAGGTCGAGGTCCTGATAGTGCTCGAAGGCGCGGTCGCGCTGCATCAGGCCGAAGCCGCGCGGATTGTGCTCGACGAAGGAGGAGACGGCCTGCTGCCTCGGGTTGCGCAAGGGGCGCCAGATCCATTCGCCGCTGCCGGAATGGATCATCAAACCGTCCGAATCATGCAGCTCGCTGCGGAAATCGTCGAAGAAACGGCGGTCGTTCTCGCCGGTGAAGAACATCGAGGTCAGCGGTGCGAGCCCGAGCTTCTCGACGGCTGTGCGTGGATAGAGCGTTGCCGCGACCTCCACGACGGTGTCGTGGTCGGGATAGATGGTGAAGCGATAGGCGCCGGTCACCGTGGCCGAATCGAGCAGGGTGTGGATGACGATGCGCTCGGCGCCGGCCGCCGGCGCCTCGACCCAGAATTCGCGGAAGACCGGGAACTCCTCGCCCGCCGTGCCGGCGCCGAGGGCAAGCCCCCGCGCCGAGAGCCCGTAATGCTGGCCACGCCCGAGCACGCGGAAATAGCTCGCGCCGATGAAGGAGATCAGCTCGTCGAAGACGCGCGGGTCGTTGAGCGGGTAGTGCAGCCTGAAGCCGGCGAAGCCGAGATTGACCGGCAGCGGCTTGTCGAACTTGACCTTGCCGTAGTCGAACAGGTTCGCCGCATAGGGAACCGGCGTCGGCACGCCGTCGCGCACGACGTTCACCGTGACCGGCCGGGTGAAGAGGAAGCCCGGATGGAACATCTGCATGCGGAAGAGCGAGCCGTTCTGCGCCAGCAGCGCCTTGTCGGGCCGGAAGCGGATGTCGCGCCAGGAATCGAAGTCGAGCTTGGCCAGAGCCTCCGGCAGGGGCGCGATCGGCTCATAGGGCACGGCGGCGATCTCGCGGGCGCGTCGCTGCACGTCCTCGAAGCCGAATTTGGGCTGCGGCGCGGCGTTTTGCGGTGCCGGTGGCGCCGGAGGAGGCCCTGGCGGCTTCGGTTGCTGGGCGAGCAGGACGGAGGGCGCCGCCGAGAGGCACAACGCGGCTGAAACTCCGCCCAGGACGCGGCGGCGGTCTGTCGTGGTCATGCCTGGTCCGTCTTCCCTCGCAAGCCGCGAAATAGCCGCGGCGAGCGTGACTTAACGCCATCGAATGAGGCCGGTCTAGGGCAGGCGCCATTGACAGGAGATGAACATCCCGCAACCTTCGCCATCGGCCGGATGCGGCCGGCCGCTCGCGCCCCTAAGGGCAAGGTGAACGCATCTTTAAAGAAGTCCCTGTCCCGATCCCGATCGACCCGTGGACGTAATATCGGCAAGGCGAGCCCCGATCCCACCGTCCCGAGCGAAAAGGATCACGACGATGCGCGATTTCCGCGATGCGAAGCTGATGGCGAAAAGCCTGCGCGAGGCCATGGCCGCAAGGCAGGTGCCGCTCTCCCACGCCGAAACCCTCGAGATCGTGGCGCGCCAGCTCGGCTGCGACGACTGGAACGTGCTGGCGGCGAGGATCGGCAAGGCTGCGCCGGAGGGCGAGGCGGTGCGCCTGCAGATGGGCATCCCCGTCCTGCGGATCTTCGACGAGGCCAAGGCGAAGGAGTTCTATCGCGACTTTCTCGGCTTCGGGCTGGACTGGGACCATCGCTTCGGGCCGGGCATGCCGCTCTACATGCAGGTCTCGCGCTCCGGCCTGCAGCTCCATCTCTCCGAGCATCACGGCGACGCCAGCCCCGGCTCGACCGTCTTCGTCTGGATGGAGGGGATCGACGCGCTCCAGGCCGAGCTCCTCGGCAAGCGCTATCCCTATTCACGCCCGGGCATCGAGGAGGACGGGCCGGGCGGGCGCACCCTCCAGGTTCCCGACCCCTTCGGCAACCGAACCGCTTCTGCGAGAGGCGCGCCTGAGCCTGCTTCAAGCCCGCCGTCCCGGCGTCGCTGCGCGCGCAACGACGCCGGAGGGCAGCCTGATCTAACTCCATAGCCGGCCAAGCGAATCCGGTGATTTTCCGCTGCCGGCCGCTCTCATAAAAAAATGCGGCTCCGGGTCCAGAAAACACTTGTGATCCGGGGCGAGCGTCCGTATATCGCGTTCACCCAATTCGCACGTGCCTGTGGCCGCGTGCCGGTCGGTGGGCATCCGGACAAGAGGCCGGACAGCCGCCAGGGGTCGGAAGACGGATGGAGGGGATGGATATCCCTCAAATCACGCTTCCCAGTCTCCGCGAGGAGGCTGCTCCCCGACACAGACCGGCAGCCGGAGGCGAAACCGGCGAACCCCGAATCTCCACGGGGGACGCAGCTTAAAGCAACGACGGAGCGGGCTTTTTTGGTCTCGCCGGCTTTCCACAGGCCGGCACCGAAGAGGCTTGTCCATCATTGCCGGCCGTGCGGGGTCTTCCCCAAGCGAACGGTGTTTCGGGTCCGGACGGTTCGTCCGCTGTAGCCCGGCGTCTCCACAGCGCCGCGCGATAGCGACGTCTCATCCGGCGATACATCGCATCGACGCCGCTTGCGTCGCAGGGGAGTCGTGTCTCATGACCGACCGCATCCGTGAGTTTCTGCGCACCCGCCGCGACGACGGGCCGTGCGTCGTCATCGACACCGAGGTCGTGCGCGCGAACTATCATGCCTTCGCCCGTGCCCTGCCCGACACCCGTGTCTTCTACGCGGTGAAGGCGAACCCGGCGCCGGAGGTGCTGGCGCTGCTCGCCAAGCTCGGCTCCTGCTTCGACTGCGCCTCGGTCGTCGAGATCGAGCTCGCGCTCGCCGCCGGCGCCACCGCCGACCGCATCTCCTTCGGCAACACCATCAAGAAGGAGCGCGACGTCGTGCGCGCCATGGAGCTCGGCGTGCGCCTCTTCGCCGTCGACTGCACGGCCGAGGTCGAGAAGGTCGCCCGCTCGGCGGACAGGACCGGCGTGAAGGATGCGCGCATCTTCTGCCGCATCCTCTGCGACGGTGCCGGCGCCGACTGGCCGCTCTCGCGCAAGTTCGGCTGCGTGCCCGAAATGGCCGCGGACGTGCTCGAGCACGGCCATCGTCTGGGCCTTCACGCCTATGGCATCTCGTTCCATGTCGGCTCGCAGCAGGCCAACGTCAACGCCTGGGATTCGGCGCTGGCCTCGGCCTCGGCGATCTTCAAGGAATGCGCCACCCGCGGGATCGGCCTGTCGATGGTCAATCTCGGCGGCGGCTTCCCGGCGCGCTACCTGAAGCCGATTCCGGGCGTGCCCTCCTATGGCGACGCGATCTTCCGGGCGCTGTCGAAGCATTTCGGCAACCAGCTCCCCGAGACGATCATCGAGCCGGGCCGCGGCATGGTCGGCGAGGCGGGGCTGATCGAGGCGGAGGTCGTGCTGATCTCGAAGAAGGCCGAAACGGACGAGGTCCGCTGGGTCTATCTCGACATCGGCAAGTTCAACGGTCTCGCCGAGACCATGGACGAGGCGATCCGCTATCCGATCCGCACGGAGCGCGACGGCGACGCGACGGTTCCTTGCGTGCTCGCCGGCCCGACCTGCGACTCGGTCGACGTCCTATACGAGAAGACCCCGTACATGCTGCCCTTCTCGCTGGAGATCGGCGACAAGGTGCTGATCGAGGGCACGGGCGCCTATACGACGACCTATTCGGCCGTCGCCTTCAACGGCTTCCCGCCGCTGAAGCAATACGTCATCTGACGTGACCGGGGCGGCTTGCCGCCGCCCCGATGCCGATCGGGTCCGGCGAAGCGCCCTGTGAAAGCAGGCCGTCCGGCGCTAAGCCGGGCGGAGCGTCCGCCTCTCCAGAACGGAGCGCGCGGGCGTGGCTCCCGCCGGACCCCCTTCCACACAACCCATCCGTTTGTGGCCGCGTCCGCGCGGCGCCGGAGCCCGCTGAGGCGCTCCGGCAGGAGGTTTGCGTCATGATCACGATCCGCGACGAGATCGCCGCCGACATCCCCGCTCGCGAGGCGCTGCTCGACCGTTGCCTGGGCGAGCGCCGCACCGCCAAGTCGAGCGAGCGCCTGCGCGAGGGCCGCCTGCCGGCCGAGGGGCTTTCGCTCGCCGCTACGCATGACGGCGCGCTTTTGGCGACCGTGCGCCTCTGGCATGTGGAAGCCGGCGGCGTGCCGGCGCTGCTGCTCGGCCCGCTCGCGGTTGCGCCCGCATCGCAGGGCGAGGGGCTGGGCCAGGCGATGATGCGCGAGGCGCTGCGGCGTGCCGCCTGCCTTGGGCACGGCGCCGTCATCCTCGTCGGCGACGCGCCCTATTATGCCCGCTTCGGCTTCGACGCGGCGCTGACGCAGAGCCTCGCCATGCCGGGCCCCGTCGAACGCGAGCGCTTCCTCGCGATCGAGCTGCGCGAAGGCGCGCTTTCCGGCGCGCGCGGCATCCTGACCGCGACCGGCGCCACCGCTCCAACCGTGGAGGCGGCGGCACGCGCCGCCTGATCCTTCGCCGTCCCGCTCGCCGCGCCGTCGATCGCCTGGCGATTGACGGCGCGATTTTGCGCCCATACCAGCTTTTCGATCCCCTTTTGATCCAGGAACCCAGGAGTTTGGAAGAATGACGAATTGGCCCGTCTACGGCGAGATCACCGGTCCGGTCGTGATGATCGGCTTCGGCTCGATCGGCCGCGGTACGCTGCCGCTGCTCGAACGGCACTTCAAGTTCGACAAGAGCCGCTTCGTCGTCATTTCTCCGGACGATACCAACCGCCACCTGCTCGACGAGCGCGGCATCCGCTACATCCAGGAGGCGCTGACGCCCGCGAACTACAAGGCGATGCTGGAGCCGCTGCTGACCGCCGGCGGCGGCCAGGGCTTTTGCGTGAACCTTTCCTGCGACACCGGCTCGCGCGACATCATGGAGTTCGTCTCCAGCCTCGGCGCGCTTTACATCGACACGGTGAATGAGCCCTGGCTCGGCTTCTATTTCGACGAGAGCAAGGGGCCGGCCGAGCGCTCGAACTATGCGCTGCGCGAGATGACGCTCGCCGCCAAGCGGGCGCGCCCGGCCGGCACGCCGACGGCGGTCTCCTGCTGCGGCGCCAACCCCGGCCTGGTCTCGTCGCTGGCCAAGCGGGCGCTGATGAACATCGCCGCCGACATGCGCCTCAATGCGCCCGAGCCCGCGACCCGCGAGGAATGGGCGGCGCTGATGCAGCGCGTCGGCGTCAAGGGCATCCATATCGCCGAGCGCGACACGCAGCGCTCGAAGAATCCCAAGCCGCCGGGCGTCTTCGTCAACACCTGGTCGGTCGAGGGCTTCATCGCCGAGGCGGTGCAGCCCTCCGAGCTCGGCTGGGGGACCCATGAGAAATGGATGCCGCCGAACGCCCATGGCTACGAGACCGGCTGCCAGTCGGCGATCTACCTGATGCAGGCCGGCGCCGAGACCAAGGTCAGGAGCTGGTGCCCGACGCCGGGCCCGCAATACGGCTTCCTGGTGACGCACAACGAATCGATCTCGCTCTCCGACTACTTCACCGTGCGCGACGAGAGCGGAAAGGCGCTCTACCGGCCGACCTGTCACTACGCTTATCATCCGCCGAACGACGCGGTGCTTTCGCTGCACGAGATGTTCGGCAATGCCGGCCGCCCGCAGAGCGAGCACCACATCCTCGAGGAGGGCGAGCTCGTCGACGGCATCGACGAGCTCGGCGTGCTGCTCTACGGCCATGAGAAGGGCGCCTACTGGTTCGGCTCGCAGCTCTCGATCGAGGAGGCGCGGGCGCTCGCCCCCTACCAGACCGCGACCGGCCTGCAGGTGACCTCCTCCGTGCTCGCCGGCATGGTCTGGGCGCTGGAGAACCCGCGCGCCGGCATCGTCGAGGTCGAGGAACTCGATTACAACCGCTGTCTCGAGATCCAGGGGCCCTATCTCGGCCCGGTGAAGGGCTACTACACCGACTGGACGCCGCTCGACGGCCGCCCGGGGCTGTTCCCGGAGGAGATCGACGAAAGCGATCCCTGGCAGTTCAAGAACATCCTGGTGCGCTGACCACAGTCATTCCGGGTTCGGCCCTTCGGGCCGCCCGGAATGACGGGGGCTCGCTCATCCGGCCCGCCGGACCTTCACGCCCGCCAGGAGCCACGCGCCTGCCAGGAAGAAGGCGATCAGCACGGCAAGCCCCGCGCGCTGGCTGGCGAAGACCGTCGTCGCCAGCGCGACCAGCGTCGGCCCCATGAAGGAGGTGACCTTTCCCGACAGCGCGAACAGCCCGAAGAACTCGCCGATGCGGCCTTCGGGTGCGAGCCTCGCCATCAGGCTGCGCGAGGCCGCCTGCATCGGCCCGGCGACGAGGCCGATCAGCAGGCCCAGTCCCAGATAGATCCGCTCCGGCAGCGAGGCGAAGAGGCCGTCGCCCGGCGCGGCCGGCGTCGCGGGAATGACGAAGAAGACGCGATCGGCACCGAGCGAGAGGATGCCGAGGCAGGCGAAGGTGAGGCAGGCGATCGAGCCGAGCACCACCGGCTTGCCGCCGACGCAATCGTCGAGCTTGCCGCCGGCCCAGGCGCCCAGCGTGCCGGTGACGGTGAGCAGGATGCCGAAGATGCCGAGCTCGATGGTCTGCCAGCCGAAGACGCCGGCCGCATAGATTCCGCCGAAGGCGAACAGCGCGACCAGCGCATCCTGATAGATCATGTTGGCGAGCAGGAAGCGCCCGAGCGAGGGCAGCCTCGGCAGCGCGGTGAGCGTGTCCCTGAGCCGCCCGACGCCGCCCCTGGCCGCCTCGGCGAGGCTGAGGCCCGTGCGGCTGGAATCCGGCGTGAGCAGGAACATCGGCGCGACGAAGACGATAAACCACAGCGCCGTCAGCGGGCCGGAGAAGCGGTCGCCTTCGCGGGCTGCGGCGTCGAGCCCGAGGATCGGCGCGATGCCGGCAAGCGTCCTGCCCGTCTGCGGATCGGCCGCGAGCAGGCCGAGCGTGATCGCCAGCGAGATGAGCCCGCCGAGATAGCCGACCGCCCAGCCCGTGCCGGAAAGCCAGCCCAGCCGCTCCGGTGGCACCAGCCGCGTCATCATCGCATTGTTGAAGGTGGTGGCGAATTCGGCGCCGATCGTGGCCATGACGAAGCCGGCAAGCGCGATCGGCACCGCCGCCGCGGAGCCGGGCACGGCAAACCAGAGCGCGCCCGAGCCGATGACGAGCAGGCCGCCGAAGGCGGCGATCCAGGGTTTGCGCGGCCCGGTCCGGTCGGCGATGCCGCCGAGCAAAGGCGAGAGCAGGGCGATGCACAGGCCTGCGAAGCCGGTGGCATAGCCCCACAGCGCCTGACCGGAGGCTGCGTCCGCCGCCAGCGCCGAGGCGAAGAAGGGGGCGAAGACGAAGGTGGTGATCAGCGTGAAGAAGGGCTGTGCCGCCCAGTCGAAGAACAGCCAGGCGGTGACGGCGCGCCGCGGCGGCCAGACGGCGGGCGGGCTCACTGCAAGGTCGTGTCCGGGTCGCCGCCGCCGCGGGCGAGCTCGATCTCGGTGATCGCGATCAGAACCTCGGCCCGCTCCTTCAGCGTGCGCGCCTCCAGCAGCGCCTGCTTCTCGCGCGGCCCGAACGGGCACATCATCGAGAGCGCGTTGACCAGCGCCTCGTTCGGCGCCTCGTTGACGCCCTTCCAGTCGATCTTGAGGTCGTTCGCCTTGGCGAAATCGCGCAGCGCCTTGATCAGGCCCTTGCGGTCGACCTCCTCCTCGCCGGTGCGGGCGACGAAATCGGCGGCGAATTCGTCATAGCCGACGCGAGCCTGCCGATAGGGCGTGGCGACGGACAGTTCGTCGATCAGCCGGAAGCGGCTGATCCCGGTCAGCGTGACGATGTAGCGGCCGTCGCCGGTCTCGGCGAACTGGGTGATGCGGCCGAGGCAGCCGACCTTGAGCAGCGGCGGGATCTCGGGCTGGCGGCCGGTTTCCGGCTCGGGCTGGATGATGCCGATGACGCGTTCGCCCCTGAGCGCGTCGTCGATCATGGCGAGATAGCGCGGCTCGAAGATGTTGAGCGGCATCTGGCCGCGCGGCAGGAGCAGCGCGCCGCCCAAGGGAAAGAGCGGGATCGTCTCCGGGCAATCCTTGGCCCCCTCGTAGACGGCGTTCATGCCCATGCGCGCCCCTTTCCCCGGTCAGGAGAACAGCAGGGTCGAAAGCTTGCGGCGCCCGGCGACGCTCGCCTCGTCCATCGGACCCCAGGCTTCGAAGAACTGGAGAAGCTGCTTGCGCGCCCCGTCCTCGTTCCATGTCCTGTCGGCCCTGATGATGGCGATCAGATGGTCGACCGCCTCCTCGCGCCGATCGCGGGCGTTGAGCGCCAGCGCCAGGTCGAAGCGGGCCTGGTGATCCTTGGGGTTGGCCGAAAGCTTCGCTTCGAGTTCGGCGGTGTCGCCGAGCGAGGCCGCCTGCTCGGCAAGCTCGATTGCGGCGCGCAGCGCGGCGATCGCTGGGTCGGCGGCCTTGTCCGCAGGCGCCATGCCCAGAATGCCCTTGGCGCCCTCGATATCGCCGGTGTCGAGATGCAGCCGCCCGAGCCCGGCGATTGCCGCGAGGTTGTCGGGCTCCATCTCGAGCGCGCCGGCATAGAGCTCGCTCGCCCCGGCGGGATCGCCGGCGGCGATGGCG
This sequence comes from Bosea sp. (in: a-proteobacteria), assembly GCF_023953965.1. Classification (NCBI taxonomy): domain Bacteria; kingdom Pseudomonadati; phylum Pseudomonadota; class Alphaproteobacteria; order Hyphomicrobiales; family Alloboseaceae; genus Allobosea; species Allobosea sp. Next base: position 767,404 of record NZ_JAMLIX010000001.1, on the reverse strand, counting down.
GCCGCCGCGGCCTCGATCAGCTCGTCTGCCGCGCCCGGGCCCACCGGCCCGACCAGCCGCTCGATGAAGGCCTTGATCTGGCTTTCCGGCTGGGCGCCCATGAAGCCGTCGACCGGCTGGCCCTGCTTGAAGGCGATGACGGCGGGAATCGACTGGATGCCGAGCTGGCCCGGGATCTGCGGATGCTCGTCGATGTTCATCTTGACGAGCTTGACCTTGCCGCCGGCCGCCTTGACCACCTTCTCAATGACCGGGGTGAGCTGCTTGCACGGGCCGCACCAGGGCGCCCAGAAATCGATCAGCACCGGCTGCTTCATCGATTCGGCGATGACATCCTCGCGGAAGCCCTGGGTCGTGGTGTCCTTGATCAGGCCGGGTTGATCGGCCGCCGCGCCATTGACCAGCATGGGTCGTCCTTCGTCATGTGTCGCAAGAGGCGCGAGGCCGCCGTTTCGGCCGCCCGCGCGGTCGCCTCATAGATGGGGTGCTTCAGGCGTTCTGTCCATCGGGCGGGACGGGCAAATCGACGATCAGCGGCTCGTGGCCGGTGCGGCGCAGGAAGGCGAGGAAATCGTCGCGGCCGATACGCAGCGTCGCCGTGTTGATGAGCGGGTGGAAATTGACGTCCTCGCCCGTCGTCAGCGCCGCGTCCAGCACCATGGTCACCTCGCCGGCGCGGTCGTTGATCACGGCGAAGGCGGTGACGGAGCCCGGCGTGACGCCGAGCTTCTCCATCAGTTGCTCGGCCGAGCCGAAGGAGAGCCGCCCGCTGGCGCCGATCCGCTCGTGCAGGCGCTTGAGGTCGATCGGCGCATGCGCCTGCGCCGACACCAGGAAGAACCGCCCCTTCTTGTCCTTCAGGAACAGATTCTTGGTGTGGAGGCCGATCATCTCGTCGCGGTGCGGCGCCGTCTCGGCGACGGTGAACACGGCCGGATGATCGGTGCGGTGGAAGGCGAGGCCCTGCTCGGCGAGATAGGCGCAGAGCGCGTCGGGCGTGACGGGGGAGACGTCTTTCATTCCAGTTCGGCGCCGCGTTTTTCGGGGATGAGGAGCCACATCGCCAGGATGTCGAGGACGTAGAGCGTGGCGAGCAGCGCGATGGCGGTCTGGAAGCCGTAGGCCGCCGCGATCGCGCCGACGACGACCGGGCCGAAGCCGCCGACGCCGCGCCCGATGTTGAACAGCACGTTCTGGGCTGTGGCGCGCGCGACCGTCGGGAACAATTCGCTGATCAGCGCGCCATAGCCGCCGAGCATGCCGTTGACGAAGAAGCCCATGACGGCCCCGCCGACGAGCAGCTGCATCGGGTCGGTCAGCCGCGAATAGACCACGACCATCACGGCGGCGCCGAGCATGTAGCCGAAGAAGGCCGGGCGGCGCCCGATCCGGTCGGCGATATGGCCGAAGGCGAAGATGCCGAGCGCCATGCCGCCGATCGTCACCGCCGTCCACAGCGCCGACTGGGTGAGCGCGAAGCCGAACCGCGAGGCGAGGTAGTTCGGCAGCCAGATCATCACGCCGTAATAGCCGAAGTTCTGGACCGAGCAGAGGATGACCATGCCCAGGCTGAGCCTCGCGGTCTCGCGGTCCTTGACGAGCAGGTGCAGCGCCGATTGCTTCGGCTGGTCCCTGGAGCGGGCGACGAAGATCTCCGGCTCGTGCAGCGTGCGGCGGATGAAATAGGCGGCGAATGCCGGCAGGATGCCGATGGCGAACATGCCGCGCCAGCCGATCGAGGGCAGCAGGAGCGGCGTGGCGAGCGCCGCCATGAGCACGCCGACCTGCCAGCCGAGCCCGACATAGGAGGAGGCGCGCGCCCGCTTCGAGGCCGGCCAGGCTTCGGCGACCAGCGCCATGCCGATGCCGAACTCGCCGCCGAGCCCGAGCCCGGCGATGGTGCGGTAGACAAGCAGGTCCCAATAGCCCTGCGCCAGCGCGCACAGGCCGGTGAAGACGGCGAAGAGGACGATGGTCCAGGTCAGCACGCGCACGCGCCCGATCCGGTCGGAGAGCATGCCGAAGCCGATGCCGCCGAGCACGGCGCCGACCAGCGTCGCGGTGACGAGCGAGGCGGCCTGTGCCTGGCTGAGCCCAAGATCGGCCGAGATCGCCCTGAGCATGAAGCCGAGGATGAGCAGGTCGAACCCGTCCATCGCATAGCCGATCGCGGCGCCCCACAGCGCCTTGCGGGCCTTGTCGTCCACCTCGACCGGGCCCGCGCCGCCGATCACAGCCGATGATGCCGCCTGCTGCCCGCTCATGGAAACCGCCCCGCTTGTCCTGTCCCCGCATGTCAATGCGCCGGGCCATGCCCGCTGTCGAGACCGTGCGGCCGCCGGCACCGCTTCAGCCTGTGGATGCCGGCCGGTCCGGCGCGGCGGGGGACGGTGGAAATTCCGGTGGGGAGGGATTGACCTGCCGTGCGCGCGCGATCAGAAGAGGCCGTTTGCCAATTCGACCAGATCGCCGCGCCTTGCCGTTTCCGGCGAGCGGCGCCGCTCAGCCCGGAGAGACCGCTGCCCATGTCCAACCTGTTCACCCCCACCGACAGGGCCGTGATCGCGCGCGAAGCGGCCAAGATGCTGCTCGAGATCAAGGCAGTGCACTTCTACAGCGACAAGCCCTTCTTCTTCACCTCGGGCTGGGCGAGTCCGGTCTATATCGACTGCCGCAAGATCATCTCCTACCCGCGCCTGCGCTCGACGCTGATCGATTTCGCCGCCACCACGATCGTGCGCGACATCGGCTATGAATCGCTCGACATCATCGCCGGCGGCGAGACGGCCGGCATCCCCTTCGCCGCCTGGATCTCGGATCGCCTGGCGCTGCCGATGCAATATGTGCGCAAGAAGCCGAAGGGTTTTGGCCGCAACGCCCAGATCGAGGGCTCGGTCGTCGAGGGCGCGCGCACGCTGCTCGTCGAGGACCTCGCCACCGACGGCCGCAGCAAGGTCAATTTCGCCGAGGCGCTGCGCAATGCCGGCGCCGACGTGCAGCACTGCTTCGTGCTGTTCTACTACGACATCTTCCCGAAAAGCCGGGAGCTGATGGCGGATCTCGGCGTCAGCCTGCACTATCTCACCACCTGGTGGGACGTGCTCGCCGTCGCCAGGGATAGCGGCCATTTCGAGCCCAAGATCCTGGCCGAGGTCGAGAGCTTCCTGAACGACCCGGCGACGTGGTCGTCGAAGCATGGCGGCATCTCGGCCTTCGGCGAGGAGAAGAAGCCGGCCTGAGCCGGCTCCCCTTGCCCTACCCCTGTCATTCCGGGTTCGCGCCTATGGCGCGCCCCGGAATGACAACGTGGGCGCGCTCAGAGCCAGCCCATCAGCTCGCGCTGCACCACCGCGGCGATGACGTCGATGCCTTCGGGCGAATCGTTGAGGCAGGGCAGATAGGCGAATTTCTCGCCGCCATTGTGCAGGAAGATCTCGCGGTTCTCGCCGTCGAGTTCCTCCAGCGTCTCCAGGCAGTCGGCCGAGAAGCCCGGCGCGACGATCGCCATCGACTTCCTGCCGGCGCGCGCCAGCGCCTTCACCGTCTCGTCGGTATAGGGCTGCAGCCATTCGTCGGGCCCGAAGCGCGACTGGAAGGTCAGCGGGAAGCGCTCCTCCGAGAAGCCGAGCTCGGCCCTGAGCAGGCGCCATGTCTTGACGCATTGGCAGTAATAGGGGTCGCCCTTCAGCAAATAGGCCTTCGGCATGCCGTGGAAGGAGCAGAGGATCACCTCGGGCTCGAAATCGAGCTTGGCGAGGGAAGCGCGCATCGAGCGGGCGAGCGCGCCGATATAGGCCGGGTCATCATGATAGGGCGGGCAGACGCGCACCGTCGGCTGCCAGCGCATCTGCATCAGCGCGCGGAACGCCTGGTCGCAAGCCGTGGCCGAGGTCGGTGCGGCATATTGCGGATAGAGCGGCACCAGCAGGATGCGGTCGCAGCCCTGGTCGAGCAGCGCCTTGAGCCGGCTCTTCACATCGGGCAGGCCGTAGCGCATCGCCCAGTCGAAGACGACGCGCTCGCCCGTGAGCGGCTTCAGGCGCTCGGCGAGCTTATCGGTCTGCGAGCGGGTGATGGTCTTGAGCGGGCTTTCGTCGCGCTCCTTGTTCCAGATCGAGGCATAATCCTTGCCTTTGCGGCCGGGCCTTGTCGTCAGCACGATCAGGTTGAGGATCGGCCACCATTTCCAGCGCGGCTCCTCGATGACGCGCCGGTCCGACAGGAACTCCTTGAGATAGGCGCGCATCGGCCGGTAGCCGGTGCCTTCCGGCGTGCCGAGATTCATCAGCAGCACGCCGATGCGGCCGTATCTGGCTTGCGGGTGGTCCGGCGGCAGAGCAGCGGCCTTAAGGGCCTTCGCCGCGGCGATGTCGGCAGTCATGGGCTGAAGCCCTCCTTGCGCCTGTGATTTAAACGAGTTCGCGGCTTCGTCCAGTCTTCAGGCTTTCCGAAAGGCGAGGTGCGACACTGCCGGCAACGGCGCGCCCGCTCGGGCGGGAGCCCGGCCAGCGCGCGGCGCATGCTGCTGGATCATCGCGCGTCCTACCGGACGCGGTAACGGTGATCTATCTCATTGTCGGAGCATCGGAATTTTTCGAAAAGTGGATTCCACTTTTCGCATCCGATGCTCTAGCCTTGCGTCCGCTCTCCCGCTCGTCAGGAAACCGCGCCGCCCATGTCCTGCCGGAACGCTCTCGCCGCCTTCCTTGCTTCCCCATCGGCCGCGGGCTGGCGCGATCTGCCGGTCTTCGCCGAAGGCGCCGAGGCCGCCCGCGCCTGCGCGGCGGCCGATGCCGAGCGGGCGGCCGGGCATATCGTGGCGCCGGCGCCCGAACGCATCTTCGCGGCGCTCACGCTGACGCCGCTCGACGCGGTCCGTGTCGTCGTCCTGGGGCAGGACCCCTATCCGACGCCGGGCCACGCCAACGGGCTCGCCTTCTCCTATGCCGGCCCGCCGCCGCTGCCGCGCTCGCTCACCAACATCTACAAGGAGCGGACGGCGGATCTGGGCCAGGCGCCGCCGGCCGATGGCGACCTGGCCGGCTGGGCGAAGCAGGGCGTGCTGCTCCTCAACACGGCGCTGACCGTGCGGGAAGGGGCGAGCAAGGCCGGCTCGCATCTGTCGCTCGGCTGGGGAAAGGTGACGGATGCGGTGATCGCGGCGGTCTCGCGCGAGCGGGCCCATGCCGTCTTCCTGCTCTGGGGCGCGCCGGCGCAGGCGAAGCGGCCGCTGATCGATGAAAGCCGCCATCTGGTGATCGCCAGCGCGCATCCCTCGCCGCTCTCGGCCCGGCGCGGCTTCTTCGGCTCGAAACCGTTCAGCCGGGCCAATGCCTGGCTCGAGGCGCAAGGGGAGCGGCCGGTCGACTGGTGAAGGCTCGCGCGCCTTACTCCGCGGCCCGGGGCAGGCCGGAGGATGCGGGCGCACCCTCACGCAATTGATCGAGCAGCGCCGCCTCCTCGGCCTTCGCAGCCTGAAGATGGCGCGCCTTGACGTGGCCGAAGCCGCGGATCTTCTCCGGAATCGCGGCGAGTGCGACCGAGAGCGCGTGATTCTCCGATGAAAGCCGCGTCAACAGCTCGTTCAGCAGCGCTTCGTAATCCGCGATCAGCCGGCGTTCGGTGCGGCGTTCCTCAGTGTAGCCGAAGAGGTCGAAGGCGGTGCCGCGCAGGCCCTTCAGCTTCGCCAGCACGGTGAAGGCGCCCATCATCCAGGGGCCGAAACTGATCTTGCGCGGCAAGCCGCTGGCGGGATCGCGCCGCGCCAGCAGCGGCGGGGCGAGGTGGAATTCGTAGCGGAGCTTCTGGCCCTCGGCCTCGAAGGTGGCGGCGAGCTGCCGGCGGAAGGTGCCGTCGCTGTAGAGGCGCGCCACCTCGTATTCGTCCTTGTAGGCCATCAGCTTGAACAGGTTGCGGGCGACGGCCTCGCTCAGCGCCGCGCTGCCCGGCACGGCCGCGGCCTCGCGCGTCTGTGCGCGGGCGACGAGATGGCGGTAGCGCGCGGCATAGGCCGCGTTCTGATAGGCGGTGAGGAAGGCGACGCGCCGCTCGATGATCTCGTCGAGCGTCTGCGAGAGCCTGCGGGCCGGCGTGGCCGCCCGGCTCTGCGCCAGGAGATCGGCGAGCGCCTGCGGGTCATGGGCGGCGCGGCGGCCGAGCTCGAAAGCGCGGCCGTTCATCGCGACCGCCTCGCCGTTGAGCTCGATCGCTTCGAGCAGGCTCGCGCGCGAGAGCGGCACGGCCCCGAGCTGCCAGGCATGGCCGAGCATGAACATGTTGGCGGCGATGGCATTGCCGAGGAAGGCGGTCGCCGCCGCGGTCGCGTCGATGAAATGCGTCCTTTCGCGGCCGGCCGCCGCGAGGATCGCGCGCTTCAGCCGCTCCGTCGGCAGCGAGAAATCGGCGTTGCGGGTGAAATCGCCCGGCAGGCTCTCGGCGGTGTTGACGATGGCCCTGCCGCGATCGGGGCGGATCGCGCCGACGACCTTCTTCGAGCCGGTGACGGTCAAGTCGCAGCCGAGCACGAGATCGGCCTGGCCGGCGGTGACGCGGATCGCGTGGATGTCGTCGGGACGGGGCGCGAGCTTGACGTGGCTGAAGACGGCGCCGCCTTTCTGGGCGAGCCCGGCCATGTCGATCATGCCGCAGCCCTTGCCCTCGAGATGGGCGGCCATGCCGAGGATCGCGCCGATGGTGACGACGCCGGTGCCGCCGACGCCGGTGACGATCACCGCGAAGTCGCGCTCGAGCGCCGGCACGTTGGGCTCCGGCAGCGCGTCCTCGCCGAGCGTGGAGGCGTCGAGCCGGGGCGGATCGGCCTTCTTCGGCTTCGCGCCATGCACCGTGACGAAGGACGGGCAGAAGCCCTTCACGCAGGAAAAATCCTTGTTGCAGTTCGACTGGTCGATCTGCCGCTTGCGGCCGAATTCGGTCGCCAGCGGCTGCACCGAGACGCAGTTCGACTGCACGCCGCAATCGCCGCAGCCCTCGCAGACGAGCTCGTTGATCAGGATGCGCTTGTCGGGGTCGGGATAAGCGCCGCGCTTGCGCCGGCGGCGCTTCTCGGTGGCGCAGGTCTGGTCGTAGAGCAGGAGCGAGACGCCGGATGTGGCGGCAAGCTCGCGCTGGACGGCATCGAGCTCGTCGCGGTGGTGCAGCGTCGTGCCCGGCGGCCATTGCGTGCTGGCTGTATATTTGCCGGGCTCGTCCGTGACAACGGCGATGCGCCTGACGCCCTCGGCCGCGACCTGCCGGGCCATCTGGTCGGGCGAGAGATGGCCTTCCGCCTGCTGGCCGCCGGTCATCGCGACCGCATCGTTGTAGAGCAGCTTGTAGGTGATGGTGGCGCCAGCCGCGACCGCCCAGCGGATCGCGAGCGAGCCGGAATGGGTATAGGTGCCGTCGCCGATGTTCTGGAACACGTGGCCGCGCTTCGAGAACGGCGCCTCGCCGATCCAGTTCGCGCCCTCGCCGCCCATCTGGGTGAAGCCCGCTGTGTCGCGGTCCATCCACTGCACCATGTAGTGGCAGCCGATGCCGGCATAGGCGCGCGAGCCTTCCGGCACGACGGTCGAGGAATTATGCGGGCAGCCCGAGCAGAAATAGGGCGTGCGCCGGGCGATCTCCTGCGCCTCGGCGAGGCGGCCCTGTGCCTGCGCGATCTCCGTGAGCCGGACGCGCAGGGCGGGATCGTCGCGGTATTGCATGAGGCGCGCGCCCAGCGCGACGGCGATGTCGTTGGGATCGAGCGCGCCATGGACGGGGAAGAGCCAGTCGCCCTTTTCGTCCTTCTTGCCGATCACCATCGGCTGATGCGCGGCGCCGTAGAGTTCCTCGCGGACCTGCACCTCGATCAGCGAGCGCTTCTCCTCGACCACCATGATCAGGTCGAGCCCGGCGGCGAAGGTTTTCAGCTCGGCTGCGTCGATCGGCCAGGGGCAGGCGAGCTTGAACAGGCGGATGCCGAGATCGTTGGCGCGGACCTCGTCGATGCCGAGATCGGCCAGCGCCTGGCGGGTGTCGAGATAGGACTTGCCGACGGTGACGATGCCGATGCGCGGCTTCGTCCCGCCATGGGTGACGATGCGGTTGAGCTTGTTGGCTCTGAGATAGGCCAGCACGGCATCGCGCTTGTGAAGATGCATCCGGCGTTCCTGCTCGACGAAATCGAGCTCGCGGCGGATGCCGAGGCCGCCGGGCGGCGGGGTGTAATCCGTCGGGGCGACGATTTCGACGCGCTCGAGCGAGCCGTCGACGGAAGCCGTCGATTCGATGTTGTCCTTGACGCATTTGATGCCGACCCAGACCGAGGCGAAGCGCGACAGCGCGAAGCCGTGCAGGCCGTAATCGATGATCTCCTGCACGCCGGCCGGGTTGAGGATCGGCATCATCCGGTCGACCAGGACGAATTCGGTCTGGTGGGCGTTGGTCGAGGATTCGGCGGTGTGGTCGTCGCCCATCAGGCAGATCACGCCGCCCTTCGGATCGGTGCCGGCCATGTTGCCGTGGCGCAGGACGTCTCCTGAGCGGTCGACACCCGGCCCCTTGCCGTACCAGAGCGCGAAGACGCCGTCATGCTTGCCTTCGCCGCTCAGGCCCGCCTGCTGCGAGCCCCAGACGGCGGTCGCGGCGAGGTCCTCGTTCAGCCCCGGCTGGAAGACGATGCCGGCCGCCTCCAGCGCCGCGCTGGCGCGCATGAGCTGCTGGTCGAGCCCGCCGAGCGGGGAGCCGCGATAGCCCGTGACGAAGCCGGCGGTGTCGAGCCCGGCGCGGCGGTCGCGCTCGCGCTGCATCAGCAGCATGCGGGTGACGGCCTGCGTGCCGGTGAGGAAGACCTCGCGCTTGCCGAGATCGTATTTGTCGCCGAGCGCGACGCTGCGCAAGCGTCCCGTCGCGGAGCCGGATGGGCGCGCTGTCTCGGCCATGGCGGCCTCCCGGATCGTTCCCACGGCAAATATGTCAGCAATGCTGACATAACGACCGGGGACGGTCAATCGATCTGGTATCATTCCAGTTTTCGGGCCGCGGTCCAGCGCTTTGCGGAGATGGCCGGTGCGGGCGCCGCGATTTAGCCCGGTTTGGCGCCGATGGCTGTCGGGAGCTGCGCCCGTTGAGGATCGGTTAACCACAATCGGCTCAAGCCTGCCGGATGCTAGGAGGATTTTCGCCGGTGATGCGACGCGCTTGTCCGACGGCCCTGTGCGGGCTCCTGCTCGCCGTCATCGGCGCAGGCGCGGCCAGCGCGCATCCCCATGTCTTCGTCGAGGCGAAGGCCGAGATCCTGTTCGCTCCGGACGGCGTGGTGCAGGCGATCCGGCATCGCTGGAGCTTCGACGAAGCCTATTCGGCCTATATCACGCAGGGACTCGACAAGAACGGCGACGGCAAGCTGAGCTCGGACGAGCTCGCCGAGCTCGCCAAGATCAACGTCGAATCGCTGCCGGACGTCGAGTTCTTCACCGCCGCCAAGCTCAACGGCCGCAAGCAGGAATTCGGCACGCCGGGTGGTGAGGTCATGTCCTTCGACGGCAAGATCCTGACGCTGACCTACACGCTGCCGCTGAAGAACCCGGCGAAGGCGCGCTCCTTCGGCATCGAGATCGGCGATCCGACCTATTTCGTCGCCTTCAATATCGTCGACGCGCCCGACGCAGTGGTCACGACCGGCGCACCGGAGGGCTGCCTGGTGCGGGTGAGCCGCCCGCCGAAGCTCGACGACGACACGCAGAAGCGGCTCGCCGAGGCCGACATCACCGCGACGCCCGACGTCAGCGGGCTCGAGATCACGACGCGGGCGCTGGTGGCATGTCCGTGACGGCCGCCCCCGTGGAGACGGCGAGGCCGCTGCTGGCGCGGATCGCCGTCGCGGGGCTGGCGCTGCTCGTGGTCGCGGGCGCGGCGAGCCTTCTCGCCCTGCTGGTCGCGAGCGTCAGCCCGCCGCCGCCTCCCGCCCCGCGCAACCCCTTCGGCATGGCCCTGCCGCGCGAGGCGCTGCCCTCCGCGACCGGCATCGGCGCGCTGCTGATCGCCTGGCAGGCGAGCTTCTACCGCGAGTTGACGGCGGCGCTGAAGGCGATCGCCACCGTGCCGGGGGCGCTCTGGGGGCTGCTCGGGCTCTCCTTTGGCTACGGCGTCTTCCATGCGGCGGGCCCCGGCCACGGCAAGGCGGTGATCTCCGGCTATATCCTCGCCGACAACCGCAGCCTGAAGCGGGGGCTGGCCTTGAGCTTCGCCGCCGCCATCCTGCAGGCGCTGGTCGCGATCGCGATCGTGGCGGTGGCGACATTGCTGCTGCGGACGACGGCGATGCAGATGAACGCCGCGACCGGCGTGATCGAGCAGGGCAGCTTCCTGCTGGTGGCGCTGGTCGGCCTCCTGATGCTCTGGCGCAAGGCGGGCGCGCTGGTCGCGCTGGGCGGCGGCACCGCGCATGATCCGGGGACTTGCGACCATGTCCATCTGCCCGATGCCGAGCGGGTGGCGCGGCTTTCCGGCTGGCGCGACATGGCCGGCGTGGTGCTGGCGGCGGGCTTGAGGCCCTGCGCCGGGGCCTTGATCATCCTCGTCTTCGCCGCCTCGCAGGGGCTGTTCGGGGCCGGCGTCGCCGCGACCTTCGCCATGGCGCTGGGCACGGCGCTCACCACCGGGGCGCTCGCCGCCTTCGCGGTCTTCTTCAAGTTCGCGGCGCTGAAATTCGCAAGCGGCGGGGGCTTGCGCGCCGCCCGGCTGATCGCCGGGCTCGAACTCCTCGCCGCCGCCTTCGTCGCCGTGCTGGGCGCGGCGCTGTTCACCGGCCTCTGGCTCGGCGGGATGGGAAGCTGAGCCGCGTCAGCCCCGGAGCGGGTCGTTCTCCAGCCGGATCGGCTTGCCGTGGGGCGTCGCCTCGGCGGCGCGCGCCCAGGAGGCGGCGAGGGCATCGAGCCCGTCATGCGAGGCGAGCCCCTTGGCGATCAGGAGATGCTCCAGCGCCTCGCACCAGCGCTCGTAATAATCCGAGCCGTCGCGGCAGCCGCCGCTGCTCAGCGCCTCGCGGATCTCGGCGCCGAGCGCCTGCGCCCATTCCTGCGCCGTGAAGACGCCCCTGTTCTGCAAGGCGACGGTGAGCGCGAAGGCCTGCGCCTGCCAGGGCTCGGCGAAGACCGGGCCCTCGGCATCGCGCGGGATCGGCGTCCCGGCGGCGAGCGCTGCCAGATCGAGCTCAGGCCGGCTCAAGATAGCTCTCCCAGGCTTCGATGCTGACGGTGGAGGCCGGGTCGCCGTCGCGGCCCCAGAGCTCACGGCCGTCGAAGACCACCGTGTAGAGCCATTGCGCCGTCTCGGGCAGCCCCTGCGCGCCCGTATCCGGGAAGACGTGGCAGCCGGTGACGCGCTCGATCACGCCCGCCTTGCCGCGGGCATAGCGCGGCAGGCGGGTGTGGTGCTGCGGGTGCATCACGATCGTCCGCACCCGGTCCCCGACCTTGAAACGTGCCGGCGCCTCGGCTTTCCGCTCATAGGGGAAGCCGCGGGCGAGCACGCCGGCGATCTCCTCGCCCTTGAGCACGCGCTTCGGCTCGCGGCGTTGCGGGCCGGGCTTGCCGCTGGCGAGCTCGTCCGGCGTCAGGAAGCCGTGCCCGACCAGCACCTTGTCGAGCGCCGCGAGCCAGATCTCGTAATAGCTTGCGGAGAGGTACTGCGCCGGCGGCAGGCTTTCGCGGGCATGGCGGATCTCGTCGATCGTCCAGGCGCCCATGGCGCCGGCGGCGACGTTGATCGCGAGCACGCGCTTTTCCCAGTCGCCGTGGAAGGCCGGCTCGTCCGGCTCCGGCACGACCGGGCCGAAGCCCATCTGGCCGCCGAGGTCGTGGGCGCTGTTCATGGCGCGTCCTCCGGCCGGGGCAGGCCGGTACCGATCATCGAATCGCGCGAGACGATGCTCGCCAGCTTCTCCTCGCTCCAGCCTTCGGTGCCGGCGGGCCGCATCGGGATGACGATGAAGCGGGTCTCGGCCGTCGAATCCCAGACGCGGATGCGCTGGCCCTCCGGCAGGGTCACGCCGAAATCGGCGAGCGTGCCGCGCGGGTCGATCACCGCCTTGGCGCGATAGGGCGGCGATTTGTACCAGACCGGCGGCAGCCCCAGCACCGGCCAGGGATAGCAGGAGCACAGCGTGCAGACGATCAGGTTGTGCTCTTCGGGCGTGTTGAAGCAGGCGACGATGTGCTCGCCGCCGCGCCCGCCATAGCCGAACTCCGCCACGGCCGCCGTGCCGTCCGCCTTCAGCCGCTCGGCGAAGGCCGGATCGGTCCAGGCCCTGGCGACGATGCGGGCGCCGTTGCGCGGGCCGATCTTCGTCTCGTAGGTGTCGATGATGGCGTCGAGCGCGGCCGGATCGACATAGCCCTTCTCGACCATCAGCGTCTCGAGCGCCTTCACCCGCGCCTCGACGGCGGTGAAATGGTTGTCGTGGGCGTGGTCGTGGTGGTGTCCGCTCATGGCGGGGTCCTCTCAGGCGATCCGGATGCGCTGGGCGCGCTCGTAGCGCACGGCGAAGGCGGTAAGCGAGCGGTCGGAGCCCTTCGGCCCGATCAGCGACAGGCCGAGCGGGGCGCCTTCGCGCTGCGCCACGGGAATCGTCACCTGCGGGAAGCCCGTGAGCCCGGAAAGGCAGAGCAGCCGCAAGGCCCGGTTGCGGAAATCCTCCAGCTCCGATTCGGGCGTCGCGATCAGCGGGGCGATGTCCGGCATGGTCGGCAGGATCACCACCCCGTCCCGGCCGAGGAGGCGGGCAAGCTTCGTGCGGACGGATTTCCGCACCGCCTCGCCCGCGGCATAGTCGGCCGCCGTGACGGTCTTGGCGAAGGCGAAGCGCTCCCTGACGCCCGGCCCGAGCGGCGGGTCGAAGCGCTCGATCATGGCACCGTCGGAGGCCCAGGCCTCGCGCCCCTGGATGCGGCGGAAGGCCCAGTAGAGGGCGTCGTGATCGCGCGCGAGCCGGACGCTTTCGGGCTGGCCGAGCGCGGGCACCGCTCGCTGCACGACATTGCGCAGGATCGTCTCCGCCTCGGGCACGGCCTCGGCGAACATGTCGTCGGCGATGATGAGGCGCGGCGCCTCGGGCAATTCCGTCTTGTCCGGCCCGAACAGCACGTTGGCGACGCGTGCGAAAACCTCGCCGTCGCGGGCAAACCAGCCCGGCGTGTCGAGGCTTTCCGCCAGCGGCCAGACGCGCTTCAGCGAGAGCCGGCCATGGCTCGGCCGGATGCCGAACAGGCCGCCATAGCTCGCCGGCGCGCGCACCGAGCCGCCGGTGTCGGAGCCGAGCGCGATATCGGCGAGGCGCCCCGCCACCGCCGCCATCGAGCCGCAGGAGGAGCCGCCGGCGATGCGCTCCGGCGCGGCCGGGTTGATCGGCGCGCCGAAATGCGCGTTCTGGCCATTGAGCGAGAAGGCGAGCTCGTCGGTATGCGTCTTGCCGACGAAGCGCGCTCCGGCCTTGAGCAGATCCTTCACGATCGGCGCCGTCTTGTCCTTGATGCCGGATTGCGCCATGACCAGCGGCGAGCCCGCCCCGGTCGGATAGCCCTTGACGTCGAACAGGTCCTTCACCGCCAGCGTCAGCCCGGCGAGGGGCCCCGCCGCGGCATGCCTGACAGGCGCGTCGGGATAGGGGATGAAGCAGCGGAACGGGTCGTCGAAGGTCATCTGGCGTCAGGTCCCCTGGCGTCGCCGCCTCATGGGCGGCCGCTGCCGAAGCGCGATTTTGTTGCATGGAGCGGCAGGCTCCGCTAGAGGCATGGCCGGCGCGACGCTCCTCTGGCGGAGCAGGCCAGGGAAGGACAGCATGGCCGGACGGCACACCAACTGGCGCAACCTGATCATGGTCACCTCCTTCGGGATCCTGATCGCCGTCGAGCTCTTCGGCGTGGCGCTGGCGGCCGGCTGGGCGCTGGCGGGGCTGTTCGATCTCGGCGCCATCTTCGAATACATCATGATGGCGATCTTCTCGGTCTTCGCCGCCTACGGCATGGTCAACCTGATGCGCCGCATGCTCAAGATCGAGCATCTGACCGAGGTCGACTGAGCCTGGAGCGATTCCGCGATTCTCCGAATCGCGAAATTGCTCCAGGTCCTTGTTTATCGCATTTTCTTCACGCGAACCGGTGTCCACTTCGCTCGAAAATGCTCTAGTCGCAGATCTTGAGCGTGACCGGGTCGGCATCGGCCGGCAGGTAGTCGCCCATCGGCCGGCAGCCCGATGCCGCGCACAGGCGCCAGTCGGCGGTCGCGCCCGAGCGGCGCATCACCACTTCCTGCAGCGGCGGCAGCGCCGGATGCCAGCGCCAGAAGCCGGCGACGAGCCTGGCGCCCTCGGGCGGGTCCATGCCGGCGCCCGAGCCTTCGATCCGCGCCTCGACGATCTCGAGCCCGGCGGGGGTCTGCCGCCAGACCTCCTCCCACAGCGTCTTCTGCACCGAATGGCGCCAGCCCAGCGTGATCTCGCTGTGGCCGAGCGCCACGACGAGCGCGCCGGCCGCAAGGCACAGGCTCATGCCGGCTGGACCTCAGCCTTGCGCATCGAAAACCAGTGCCGCGCCACGATCGCGGCGGAAAGCGCGTAGCCGAGCGGGTCGCTATAGGCGAACTCGCCGAAGAGCAGCACCGCCGCGCCGAAGCACAGGATACGCTCGAGCGCGGAGAGTCTGCCGAACAGCCAGCCGATCGCGACCATGCCGAACAGGCCGATGGCGATCGCCGCCTTGAAGGTGGCGTAGACCACCGCCGGCCAGAAGCCGACGATATCCGCCACCGGATCGCCCGGCTGGAGCATCAGCGCCGGCGAATAGACCGCGATGAAGGGGATGACGTAGCCGGCGAGCGCGACGCGCATCGCCTCCCAGCCGATCTTGTCGGGATTTTCCTTGGCGATCGGCGCGGCCGCCAGCGCGGCGAGCGCCACCGGCGGCGAGAGATCGGCCATGATGCCGTAGTAGAAGGCGAACATGTGGCTGACGATCAGCGGCACGCCGAGCTTCTCCAGCGCCGGTGCTGCGAGCGCCGCGACGATGATGTAGGTCGGAATCGTCGGGATGCCGGTGCCGAGCAGGATCGACAGGATCATCGTCAGGATCAGCGCCAGGAACAGGCTGGACTGGCCGAGCCCGATGATCCAGGCGCCGAAGGTGGTGCCGATGCCGGTCTGCGTCATCAGGCCGATGATGGTGCCGACGATGGCGCAGGCGATGCCGACCGGCAGCGCCGTCTTGGCGCTGTCGGCGAGCGCGTCGCGGCTGATGGCGAGCGTCGCGCGCCCGCCGAGCGTGAAGGCGTTGGCGAGGATCAGCACGGCGATCAGCCCGGCGACGATGCGGATGTCCATGCCCTCGCGCAAGAGCGCGGCGGAGGTCAGCCCGAGCCCGACCCAGAAGATGATGCGCAAGGTCTGCGTGCTGAAGCCGGCGGTGATGCCGGCGCCGAGCAGGAGGCCGACCGTCAGCGCCAGGCCCATCGTGCCGGCGAAGAGCGGAGTGAAGCCGTGGAACAGCATGAAGACCAGGACGGCGAGCGGCAGGGCGAGGTACCAGCGCTCGCGCAGGGCCTTGAGCGGGCTCGGCAGCATGGCGCGCTCGATGCCCTTGAGGCCGTACTTGCCGGCTTCCAGATGCACCATCCAGAAGGCCGAGGCGAAATAGAGGATCGCCGGGATCGCGGCCGCCTTGACGATCTCGGCATAAGGCACGCCCAGCGTCTCGGCCATGATGAAGGCGACCGCGCCCATCACCGGCGGCATGATCTGGCCGCCCATCGAGGCGGTCGCCTCGACGCCGGCGGCGAAGGCGCGCCGGTAGCCGAACTTGATCATCAGGGGAATCGTGAACTGGCCGACGGTGACGACATTGGCGACGCCGGAGCCCGAGATCATCCCCATCATCCCCGAGGAGACGACGGCGACCTTGGCCGGGCCGCCGCGCGCGCCGCCGAAGATGCCGAGCGAGACGTCGTTGAACAGGTGGATCATCCCGGCCTTCTCGAGGAAGGAGCCGAAGACGATGAACAGGAAGATATAGGTCGCGGAGACGTAGATCGGCGTGCCGTAGAAGCCTTCGGTGCCGAAGGAGAGATGGCCGATGATCTGGTCGAAGCCGTAGCCGCGATGGTTGAAGGGCGCGGGCAGGTACTGGCCGAGGAACCAGTAGAGCAGGCAGATGCCGCACATCACCGGCAGGGCGTTGCCCATCAGGCGCCGCGCCGCCTCGAAGATCAGCACGATCAGGAGCGTGCCGACGACGAGGTCGAGCGTCGAGGGGTCGCCGTCGCGCAGGATCAGGTCGGCATAGAAGATCCACTGGTAGACGCCGACGCCGAAGCCGAG
The DNA here is from genome assembly GCF_023953965.1 of Bosea sp. (in: a-proteobacteria). Taxonomy (NCBI): domain Bacteria; kingdom Pseudomonadati; phylum Pseudomonadota; class Alphaproteobacteria; order Hyphomicrobiales; family Alloboseaceae; genus Allobosea; species Allobosea sp. The sequence continues at coordinate 751,053 of NZ_JAMLIX010000001.1, read as the reverse complement.
GATGCCGAGCCCCCAGCCCAGCAGCCGGCCCGGCGTGTCCTTGGCCCGGAAATTGGCGACGAGGCCGAAGGAGAGCAGCAGCAGGAAGCCGACATGGACGCCGCGCGCCGCCTGGCTCGGCAGGAAGTTCCAGGCCGAGATCGCGATCTGGAAGGTGGCGAAGGCGAGCCCCAGCCCATAGGCGAAGACGCCCCAGCCGCCGGGGCCGAAGCCCGAGGGAAAGCCGTGCTCGAAATTGTCGAGGTCGGCATGCTCGACCTCGCCCGGCCTGGCGCCGGAGAGGGCTTCCAACTGGTCGGTTTCCTGGGTCATGGCCGTGCCTTGAAGCTTGCGTCGTCAAACGCGCCGGCCGTCCCGGGCGATCGCTGGCGAGCCCGGGACGGCCGGCGCTTCTCCGGAAGCGCGAAGCGTCCTGCTAGGAGCCGGTCTTCAGGCCCTTTTCCTTGAGATAGCGCGCCGCGCCCGGATGCAGCGGCACCGGCATGCCGTCGAGCGCGTTCTCCAGCTTGATCTGCTTGCCGGCGGCGTGGGCGGCGGCGAGCTCGCCGAGGTTCTCGAAGACGTTCTTCGTCATCTGGTAGACCAGCTCGTCCTTCACTCCCTCATGGGTGACGAGGTAGTTGACCACCGCGGCCGTGTTCACCGCCTCGGTCTGGCCGGTATAGGTGTTGGCCGGGATCGGGGCGCTGATGAAGGGCGGGCCGGCCTTGTCGATCACGGCCTTGGGCACCTCGACGACGTTGATCTCGACCGAGGTCGCGAGGTCGCGCAGCGAGGCGACGCCGAGGCCCGCCGATTGCAGCGTGGCGTCGAGCTGGCGGTTCTTCATCAGCTCGACCGATTCGGCGAAGGGCAGGTACTCGACCTTGCCGAGATCCTTGTAGGAGAGCCCCGCCGCGGCGAGGATCGCCCGCGCGTTGAGCTCGGTGCCTGATTTCGGCGCGCCGACCGAGAGGCGCTTGCCCTTTAGATCGGCCAGCGTCTTGATGCCGCTCTCCTTCGAGGCGACGATCTGGACATAGTTCGGATAGATCGCCGTGATGCCGCGCAGCTTCTTCAGCGGCGCCTTGAAGCCGGCCTCCTCGTCGCCCTTCCAGGCGGCGTCGAGCGAATCGCCGAGCGTGAAGGCGATCTCGCCGCGGCCCTGCTGGAGCAGCACGAGGTTCTCCACCGACGCCTTGGTCGCCTGCACGGTCGGCCGGACGTTCGGGATCTTCTCGCCATAGATCTTCGAGAGCGCGACGCCCATCGGATAATACACGCCCGACGTGCCGCCGGTCAGGATGTTGATGAACTCCTGTGCGCTAGCGGCAACGGGCGCGACGGCGAGCGCGACGGCGGCGGCGAAGCCGGCGAGGCGGCCGCGGAACAGCGTTTTCATGGTCTCTCCCTGTCGATGCGCTCCGGCTCGAACGACCGGTTGGTCGCGTTTTAGAGCATGCCGAACCGCAAAGGGAAAGCGCCAGGCGGCAGCCTTTCCTCCGCCTTTAGCCCAAGGCCGGGGCTGGTTTCGCCGCAATCGAGCACCTATCTGCGGTTTTGCGGCCGTCTCCGCCTCTCCCGGCGGAACGGCCGCATCTGCTGAACCAACGACCGGGAACCGCATGGACGACAGCGCCTCGCAGGGCAGCCACCGCAGCCTTAGCCTCGATCGACGAACTCTCCTGGCAGGCGCGGGCGCGACGGCGACGCTCGCCGCGCTCGGCTTCACGCCCGATGCGCTGGCCCGGCAGGGGCTGAAGCTCGGCGAGGCGCAAGATTTCGACTTCGAGGCGCTGAAGGCGCGGGCGAAGGCGCTTGCCGCCGAGCCCTATCGGGAGCCGCCCAGTCCGCGCCCCGAGGTGATCCAGCGGATCGACTACGACGCCCATGGCAAGATCAGGTTCAAGCCGCAGGAGGCGCTGTGGGCTGACGGCCCCTCGCCGTGGCCGGTGACCTTCTTCCATCTCGGCCGCTTCTTCTACAAGCCGGTCAGGATGCATGTCGTCGCGGACGGCAGGGCGCGCGAGATCGTCTACGAGGCGGACGAGTTCGAGATGCCGGCCGATTCGCCGGCGCGCGACCTGCCGGCCGGGGCGGGCTTCGCCGGCTTCCGCTTCCAGGAAAGCCGCAGCGGCCATCCCGGTCGCGACGGCAAGCCCCTCGACTGGAAGACGAACGACTGGGTCGCCTTCCTCGGCGCCTCCTATTTCCGCGCCATCGGCGAGCTCTACCAGTATGGGCTGTCGGCGCGCGGCATCGCGATCGATCCGGCGGTTGCGGGCAAGGCCGAGGAATTTCCCGATTTCACCCATATCTGGCTCGAGACGCCGCAGGCGGGCGCCGAATACGTCGTGGTCTACGCCCTGCTCTCGGGACCGAGCCTCGCCGGCGCCTATCGCTTCCGCATGCACCGCGGCAAGGGCGTCACCATGGAGATCGAGACCGCGCTTCACCTGCGCAAGGACGTCGCGCGTCTCGGCATCGCGCCGCTGACCTCGATGTTCTGGTACTCGGAAACCGCGAAGCCGACGGCCATCGACTGGCGCCCCGAGGTGCATGATTCCGACGGGCTTTCGCTCTGGACGGGGCCGGGCGAACGGGCCTGGCGCCCGCTCAACAATCCGCCGCAGACCATGGCCTCGGCCTTCGTCGACGACAATCCGCGCGGCTTCGGGCTGATGCAGCGCGACCGCGACATCGGGCATTATCTCGACGGCGTGTTCTACGAGCGCCGGCCGAGCCTCTGGGTCGAGACCAAGGGGGGCTGGGGCCGGGGCTCCGTCCAGCTCGTCGAGATCCCGACCGACGACGAGATCCACGACAACATCGTCGCGATGTGGGTGCCGGAGGCCCCCGCGCGCGCCGGCAACGCCTACGCATTCCGCTACACGCTGCACTGGCTCGACGACGAGCCCTTTCCGACCGAGCTCGGCCGGGTCGTCGCGACGCGGCTGGGCAATGGCGGCCAGCCGGGGACGTCGCGCCCCGAGGGCGTGCGCAAGTTCATGGTCGAGTTCCTCGGCCCGGCGCTGACGACGATTCCCTTCGGCGCGAAGCCCGAGGTGGTGCTTTCGACCTCGCGCGGCAGCTTCTCCTACGTCTTCACGGAAGCGGTGCCGGACGATGTCCCCGGCCATTGGCGGGCCCAGTTCGACCTCACCGTCGCCGGCAGGGAGCCGGTCGAGATGCGTTGCTATCTCAAGGCCGGCGACACGGTGCTGACCGAGACCTGGCTCTACCAGTACCTGCCGTTCTGAGAGCCAGCCCTCGTCATTGCGGGGCTTCGCGTCAGCGAAGAACCCGGAATGACGCATGATGCGCATGATCGGCGGAGGCTGCGGAATCGCGCTTGCTCCGGCACGTGCGTAACATTATATCGTTTCTCATGGCCCATGCGCACGCCCATCACACGCATCGCGCCGCCCCGGACGGGCCGGGGTGGTCGCTCCTGCGGCTGTCGGCGGGGGCGCGGCTCGGGCTCGCCGCCGCCGTCGTCGCCCTCATCTGGCTGGCGACGCTCAGCGTGATCCTGTGAGGAGCGTCATGCCCGCCATCCGCCTGACCGACCTGACGCTGGGCTATGACCGCCACCCGGCGGTGCATCATCTCTCCGGCGGGATCGAGGCCGGCAGCCTGACGGCGGTCGTCGGGCCGAACGGGGCCGGCAAGTCGACCCTGCTCAAGGGCATCGCCGGCGCGCTTTCGCCGCTCTCGGGCAGCATCGCGCTCGGCCGGGGCCAGCGGCTCGCCTACCTGCCGCAATCGGCCGATCTCGACCGCTCCTTCCCGATCCATGTCTACGATCTCGTCGCGATGGGCCTGTGGAACCGGGCCGGCATCTTCGGGCGCATCGGCGCCGCTCACAAGATCGAGCACGCCATCGCGGCGGTCGGGCTGACCGGCTTCGAGCGCCGGCCGATCGGCACGCTCTCCGGCGGGCAGATGCAGCGGGCGCTGTTCGCGCGGCTCTTGCTGCAGGACGCCGACGTGATCCTGCTCGACGAGCCCTTCACCGCCATCGATGCGCGCACCACCGCCGACCTGCTCGAACTGGTGCGGCGCTGGCATGGCGAAAACCGCACGGTCATCGCCGTGCTGCACGATATCGAGACGGTGCGGCAAGCCTTTCCGCAGACCCTGCTCCTGGCGCGCGAGGCCATCGCCTGGGGCGAGACCGGCGCGGTGCTGACGCCGGAGAACCTGCTCAAGGCACGGCGCATGGTCGAAGCCTTCGACGGCCACGCCGCCCCCTGCCGGCGCGAGGCCGCCTGACCCCGCCACCCAGGCAAGGCCGATGCTCTACGACCTCCTCATCGGCCCCTTCGCCGAATTCGACTTCATGCGCCGCGCGCTCGTCGGCGTCGCCGCGCTCTCGGTCTCGGGCGCGCCGATCGGCGTCTTCCTGATGCTCCGGCGGATGAGCCTGACCGGCGACGCCATGGCGCATGCGATCCTGCCGGGCGCGGCGCTGGGCTATCTCGTCGCCGGCTTCTCGCTGCCGGCGATGACCATCGGCGGGCTTGTGGCGGGTTTCGCCGTGGCGCTCGCCGCGGGCGCCGTGGCGCGGGCGACGGTGCTCAAGGAGGATGCCTCGCTCGCCGCCTTCTACCTGATCTCGCTGGCGCTCGGCGTCACCATCGTCTCGCTGCGCGGCTCGGCGGTCGACCTGCTGCACGTGCTGTTCGGCAACGTGCTCGCGCTCGACGACCAGGTGCTGATCCTGCTCGCCGGCGTCGCCACCGTCTCGCTGCTGACGCTGGCGGCGCTTTACCGGCCGCTGGTGCTCGAATGCGTCGATCCCGGCTTCCTGCGCTCGGTCAGCCGCTCCGGCGGCGTCGTGCATCTGACCTTCCTCGCGCTGGTCGTGCTCAACCTCGTCGCCGGCTTCCATGCGCTGGGAACCCTGCTCGCCGTCGGCATGATGATGCTGCCGGCCGCCGCCGCGCGCTTCTGGACCGCCGACATCACCCGCCTCTTGCTGCTCGCGGCCGGTTTCGGCATGGCCTCCGGCTATGGCGGGCTCGTCCTGTCCTTCGCGGCGGGCTCGAGCCTGCCCGCCGGGCCCTCGATCATCCTCGCCGCCGGGGCGGTTTATATCGGCTCGCTCCTGTTCGGCACGCAGGAGGGGCTTGCGCGCCGCCTCTTGCCACGCGCCCATCTCCAGAGATAGAAACGTTATATCGTTTCAATTTATGGAGCCCGCTCATGCCGGATCGTCGTGCCCTCGTCGTCGGTCTCGTTCTCGGACTGGCCGCGATTGCCGGGCCTGCCGGCGGCGTTTCCGCCCAGGAGAACGCGCAAGCGAAGCTGCCGGTGGTGGCGAGCTTCTCGATCCTCGCCGATTTCGTGAGGCAGGTCGGTGGCGACCGTGTCGGCGTGACCTCGCTCGTCGGGCCCGATGGCGACGCCCATGTCTATTCGCCGACGCCCGCCGACGCGAAAGCGCTCTCCGCGGCGAAGCTCGTCTTCATCAACGGCCTGCATCTCGAAGGCTGGTTGCCGCGGCTCGTCAAATCCTCCGGCACGAAGGCTGCGCTCGTGACCGCGACCAAGGGCATCGAGCCGATCGAGGCGGCCGAGCAGGAGCACGCGGGCAAGGGCGGCCATGGCCACGCCCACGGCCATGACGATCCGCATGCCTGGCAGAGCATCGCCAACGCCAAGGTCTACGTCGCCAATATCCGCGATGCGCTCGCTGCCGCCGATCCGGCCGGCAAGGCGGTCTACGATGCCAATGCGGCGGCCTATCTCGCCAGGCTCGACGCGACGGAAGCGGAGGTGAAGGCGGCGGTCGCGCGCATTCCGGCGCAGCGGCGCAAGGCGATCACCACCCACGACGCCTTCGGCTATTTCGTCAAGGCTTACGGCATCGAGTTCCTGGCGCCGCAGGGCGTCTCGACGGAAGCCGAGGCCTCCGCCAGGGACGTGGCGCGCATCATCCGCCAGATCAAGGCGCAGAAGGTGCCGGCGGTGTTCCTGGAGAACATCACCAATCCGCGCCTGATCGAGCAGATCGCCAGGGAGAGCGGCGCCAGGATCGGCGGCGAGCTCTATTCCGACGCGCTCTCCGCCGCTTCCGGGCCGGCGGGGACTTACATCGACATGATGAAGCACAATATAAGCGAGATCGAGAAGGCGCTCGCCGCCGGCCCGGCCTGACCGGGCCGCGTCCTCCCCGCGCTGTCAGCAAGGTCGAGACATGTCCGAAAAGATCCCCGTCACGGTGCTCACCGGCTATCTGGGCGCCGGCAAGACCACGCTCCTCAACCGCATCCTGACCGAGGACCACGGCAAGAAGTTCGCCGTCATCGTCAACGAGTTCGGCGAGGCCGGCATCGACGGCGACCTGATCGTCGGCGCCGACGAGGAAATCTTCGAGATGAACAACGGCTGCATCTGCTGCACCGTGCGCGGCGACCTGATCCGCATCCTCGACGGGCTGATGAAGCGCAAGGGCAAGTTCGACGCGATCATCGTCGAGACCACCGGCCTCGCCGATCCCGCCCCGGTCGCGCAGACCTTCTTCGTCGACCAGGATGTCGGCGACGCCACCCGCCTCGACGCGGTCGTCACCGTCACCGACGCGAAATGGCTGAAGGACCGGCTGAAGGACGCGCCCGAGGCGAAGAACCAGATCGCCTTCGCCGACGTCATCGTCCTCAACAAGACCGATCTGGTGACGGCCGAGGAACTGACCGAGGTCGAGGCCGCGATCCGTGCCATCAACCCCTATGCCAAGCTGCATAGGGCGCAGCGCTGCGACGTCGACATCGCCGGCCTGCTCGACCGCAACGCCTTCGACCTCGACCGCATCCTCGACATCGAGCCGGATTTCCTCGAGGCCGGGCATCATCACCACCATGCCGAGGACGTCCGCTCGATCTCGCTGACGGTGCCGGGCGATGTCGATCCCCATAAGTTCATGCCGTGGATCAACGACGTCGCCCAGATCCAGGGGCCGAACATCCTGCGCTCCAAGGGCATCCTCGCCTTCAAGGACGAGCCGCGCCGCTTCGTCTTCCAGGGCGTGCACATGATCCTCGACGGCGACCTCCAGCGCGACTGGAAGGCCGGCGAGACGCGCGAGAGCCGCCTCGTCCTGATCGGGCGCGGCCTCGACGAGGATGATCTGCGCAAGGGGTTTGAAGCCTGCGCGGCCTGAGGTAAAGCCGCGCCATGACCACGATGACCCAGCCCGTCTCGCTGCGCGAGCATGTCACTCCGATCGCCGCCGGCACGCATGTCGTCGCCGCGCGCTGGCTGAAGCAGGGGCTCGCGCTCGCGCTCGCCGACGGGCGCGTGCTGCGCTGGCGCGACGGCGCGGCCGATATGGTCGAGGCCCATGCCGGCGGCCTCCTCTGCGCCAGCGGCGACGGCGAGCGCCTGATCTCGGGCGGCGACGACGGGCGCGTCGTCGTGACGCGCTTCGAGGGCGCGCCCGAGGAGCTGGCGAAGGACGGCAAGCGCCGCTGGGTCGACGCGATCGTGCTCTCCGCATCCGGCAACCTCGCCTGGAACAGCGGCAAGAGCGTCACGGCCCGCGACGAGAAGGGCCGCCTGCGCACGCTGGAGGTGGCGAGCACGCCACAAGGTCTCGTCTTCGCGCCGAAAGGCTATCGCCTCGCCATCGCCCAGATGAGCGGCGTCCTGCTCTGGTATCCCAACACCGAGGCGAAGCCGGAATTCCTGGAGTGGAAGGGCGCGCATGTCGACGTGACCTGGTCGCCGGACGGGCGCTTCGTCGTCTCCTCCATGCAGGAGAACGCGCTGCATGGCTGGAAGCTCGGCGACAAGCCCGGCCATATGCGGATGACCGGCTATCCGGCCAAGCCCCGCTCGCTCTCATGGTCGCATGACGGGCTCTGGCTTGCCTCGAGCGGGGCGGACGGCGCGATCGTCTGGCCGTTCCAGGGCGACGGGCCGCAGGGCAAGGCCCCGCGCGAATGCGGCGTGCGCCGCGCCCGCGTCACCCGCGTCGCCTTCCATCCGGGCGCGCTGGTCCTGGCGATCGGCTATGACGACGGCTGCGTCCTGCTGGTCAGGCTGACCGACGGCTCCGAACTGCTGGTGCGGCCGGCCGAGCGCGGCAGCGGCATCAGCGCCTTCGCCTGGGACAAGGCCGGCAAGCGCCTCGCCTTCGGCGCCGAGGACGGCGCCGCCGGCGTGCTCGCCCTGCCGGGCTGAGACGGCATGCGCTTCGGTCTCTTCGGCGCGGGCGAGGCGCGCAGGCGCGGTGAGACGAAGGCCCTGGCCGAGCGGCTGAAGGGACAGGTCAGGGATCTACTCGGCCTGTCCGGGACGGCGGCGGTCGCCGTCAACGAGATCATCTGCGCCGATCCCGCCTGCCCGGGCAGCGAGACGGTGATCCTGGTGATGAAGCCCGGCGCGAAGACGCAGGCCTACAAGCTGCCGATGGCGCTGGCCGAGGTGACGGCGGAGGCGCTGGCGGAGGCGCTGCGTACTTAAGGCTTGAAGCCGTTCGGCAGCGGCGGCGCCTCGGCCTTCAGCACGATGCCGACGCGGCGGTTATAGGGCAGGTAGGGATTGTCCTTGATCAGCGGCTCGGTGTCGCCCCGGCCGGGCTTCCGAGACCTCGGCCAGGACGTTGCGCGAGACCTCGGCGATCTCGGGCATGTCGCGCAGCGCCTGCCGGAGCGAGGCGGCGGCGAGAGCGAAGCCGCGCTCGAAGGTCGCCGAGAGCAGCCCGTCGTCCTTCTGGTTGTGCCGGCTCGGGCCCGGCGTGTCGGTCGAGCGCGACCGGCCCGCTCTTGCGCGCGATCTCGGCGACGCGGGTGATCTCGTCGATCAGCTCGTGGGGATGGCTCGCGCTCATGGTGAAGGCGAAGCGCGCGCCCACCGGCAGGCCGTGCAGGATGACGGAAAAGGGAAAGCGAATCATGGTCGCGGCGGTGGCGCCGCCGAAGATCACGATCACGGCGTGGACGTCGTAATAGGCCTTGAAGTTGCCGCCATCGAGCATGATCAGGCCGACGAGCACGCCGATGCCGGCAAACAACCCGACGCCCGTGGCAAGATCCATGACACCTCCTCGACGCCGTAACCGTCCTGTCATGCGCAGCCGCCAAGCGGGTTTTGGAAACGACGATACGGACCAGCCCTTGAAGGAAGCGTTAAGGTTGACGATTTGCGCGGCGCGACGGTTCCGCTAAAGCTCGGCGCGATGTCTCTGCTCTCGCTCTATGCCCGCGTCCTCGGTGAGCTCGGCCCGGAAAAACGGCTGGGCGCCGTCCTGGCGCTCGCCAATGTCGTGCTGGCTGCGGTCGCCTTCGCCGAGCCGATGCTGTTCGGCGCGCTGATCGACAGGCTGACCGGCATCCAGGCCGCGGGCGGGACCGTGACCTGGTCCGGCATCAACCTCCTGATCGCCGCCTGGGTCGGTTTCGGGCTCGCCAATATCGCGCTCGGCGTCTTCGTCGCGCTGCAGGCCGACCGGCTGGCGCATCGCTCGCGGCTCACGATCATGGCGCGCTATTTCGAGCATGCGCTGACGCTGCCGCTCGCCTACCATACCCAGACGCATTCCGGCCGCGTGCTCAAGGTGATGCTCGACGGCACCAACGCGCTGTGGGCGCTGTGGCTCTCCTTCTTCCGCGAGCATTGCGCCTCGGCCGTGGCGCTGTTCGTGCTCCTGCCCTTCACGATCTGGAAGAACTGGCAGCTCGGGCTCCTGCTCGTCGGCCTCGTCGTGCTGTTCGGCTCGCTCACCGCCTTCGTGCTGCGCAAGACCGACCGGCTGCAGCGCAATGTCGAAACCTACCATTCCAACCTCGCCGAGCGGGCCTCCGACGCGCTCGGCAACGTGCCGGTGATCCAGAGCTTCACCCGCATCGAGGCGGAGGTGCGCGGCCTGCGCTCGACCATGGCCAATGTGCTGGCGGCGCAGCTGCCGGTCCTGTCCTGGTGGGCGGTCGCCAATGTCGCGACGCGGGCCTCCGCGACGCTGACCGTGCTCTTGATCTTCATCGTCGGCACCTGGCTCCTGATGCATGGTGAGACCACGGTCGGCGAGATCGTCACCTTCATGGGCTTCGCCACCATGCTGGTCGGGCGGCTCGAGCAGATCGTCGGCTTCGTCAACTTCATCTTCATGCAGGCGCCGAAGATGCGCGAGTTCTTCGAGGTGCTCGACACGCTGCCGAGCGTACGCGACCTGCCCAATGCCAAAGATCCGGGCCGGCTCGAGGGTGCCGTCGCCTTCGAGGACGTCTCCTTCTCCTATGACGGCAAGCGGGCGGCAGTGCGCGACGTCTCCTTCTCGGTGAAGCCCGGCGAGACGATCGCCGTCGTCGGCTCGACCGGCTCGGGCAAGTCGACGACGCTGGGCCTGCTGCACCGCGCCTTCGACCCGCAATCGGGGCGGATCACCGTCGACGGCAGCGATATCCGCGAGATCTCGCTGTTGGCCCTCAGGCGCAATATCGGCGTCGTCTTCCAGGAGCCGATGCTGTTCGCCCGCTCGATCCGCGAGAACCTCACCGTCGGCAAGCCGGATGCGACCGACGCCGAGATGATGGAGGCGCTCGAGCGCGCGCAGGCCGCCGAGGTGATGGCGCGCCAGCCCGACGGGCTCGATACGCTGGTCGGCGAGCGCGGCCGCACGCTCTCGGGCGGCGAGCGCCAGCGCTTCTCGATCGCGCGCGCGCTCCTCAAGAACCCGCCGATCCTGATCCTCGACGAGGCGACCTCGGCGCTCGACGCCGCGACCGAGGTCAAGCTGCAGAAGGCGCTGGAGGAGGTGATGAAGGGCCGCACCACCTTCGTCATCGCGCATCGCCTCGCGACGATCCGCAACGCCGACCGCATCCTCGTCTTCGAGCAGGGTGAGGTCGAGGAGATGGGCAGCTTCGACGAGCTCGTCGCCAGGGGCGGGCGCTTCGCGGCGCTGGCGCGGGCGCAGTACCTCGTCAGCGACAAGCCGGCGGAGAACGCGCCGAGCCCGCTCGCCGAAAAGATCGCGTCGGCGTGAGGGCGGGCTTCAGCCCGCCAGCTCCGCCTCGATGAAGCCGCGCACCTCGTCTGCGGGCACGCCCGGCGCGATGAAGCTCTGGCCGATGCCGCGGGCGAGGATGAAGGTCAGGACGCCCCGCCGGACCTTCTTGTCCTGCGTCATCGCCTCGACGATCGCCTCGGCGCCGCCGGCGCCGCCCGGCACCTGCTGCAGCCGGCTCGGCAGGCCGACATGGTCGAGATGGCGCGATACGCGGACGGCGTCCTGGCCCGAACAAAGCCCCAGCCGCTGCGAGAAGCGGAAGGCGAGGGCGAGCCCGATCGCGACCGCCTCGCCATGGACGAGGCGGCTGGAATCGTAGCTGGTCAGCCGCTCCAGCGCATGGGCGAAGGTGTGGCCGAGATTGAGCAGCGCCCGGTCGCCCTCCTCGCGCTCGTCGCGGGCGACGATCGCAGCCTTCGCCCGGCAGGAGACGGCGACGGCATGGTCGCGCTCCGGGCCGCCCGCGATGACGCGGCTCCAGTTCGCCTCGCACCAGTCGAAGAAGCCGGGATCGTCGATCAGCCCGTATTTCACCACCTCGGCATAGCCGGCCTTGAACTCGCGCTCGCTCAGCGTGTCGAGCAGCGCCGTGTCGGCGATCACCAGCGCCGGCTGGTGGAAGGCGCCGATCAGGTTCTTGCCGTGCGGCGAGTTGATGCCGGTCTTGCCGCCGACCGAGGAATCGACCTGGGCGAGCAGCGTGGTCGGCACCTGCACGAAGCGCACGCCGCGGCGCAGCACCGCCGCCGCGAAGCCGGTGAGATCGCCGACGACGCCGCCGCCGAAGGCGATGACGAGGTCGTTGCGCTCGATCTTGGCCGCCAGCAGCGCATCGCAGAGCGCGACGAACTGGGGATAGGATTTGGACGCCTCGCCCGGCGGGATCGTGATGCGCGTCGCGGCGACGCCTTGCTGTTGCAGGGCGCTCTCGAAGGCCGCCCCGTGCAGGGCGGCGACGCTGTCGTCGGTGACGAGGGCTGCCCTGGCGCCCGGCGCGAAGGCGGCGATCAGCGCCGCCGCCTCGCCGAGCTGGTGGCGGCCGATATGGATGTCGTAGGCGCGGCCCTCGAGCGCGACGGGCACGACGATGCGGGCGCCGGTCATGATGCGGCCACCCCGGCCGCGAGCCTGAGATGCTCGCCCAGGGCGGCGATGGCGTCGCCGACCACGACCTCGTGCGGCTCGTCGCGCGACTGGATGGTGATGTCGGCGAGCGCATAGACCGGCTCGCGCTCGGCCAGCATGCGGCGCAGCGTCGTTTCCGGATCGTCGGTGTGGAGCAGCGGCCGGTTCGAGCGCTTGCGCACGCGCCGCATCAGCACCTCGGGCTCGGCCCTGAGCCAGACCGAGATGCCGAGCTCCTTCACGCGCTCGCGCGTCTCCGCGTTCATGAAGGCGCCGCCGCCGGTCGCCAGCACCAGCGGGGCCCGCGTCGTCAGCACGCGGCCGATGACCCGGCGCTCGCCCTCGCGGAACTCGGCCTCGCCGCGCTGGGCGAAGATCTCGGGGATGGTCATCTGCGCCGCCGTCTCGATCTCGGTGTCGGCATCGACGAAGGGCAGGCCAAGGCGCGCCGCGAGCCTCCGGCCGACCGAGCTCTTGCCGGAGCCCATCATGCCGACGAGCACGATCGCGCGCGGGCCGAGCGCTGCGCGCAGCTCGGACGTGTCGGGTGGGGAAATCGAAGCGGCGGCGGTCATGTTTCAAATCCTCGGCACGGCTGTAGCATGCGCCCCGCGGCCGCGTCATGCCCCTGAAGCGCGCTTTGCAAGGGCGCTGTGCCCGGCCGGCCCTTGGCGGGCGGGCCGCGATCGGGGATAACGGGGCCGGCGCCGGGATGGCGCGCGCCCCAAGCGATTGCGAGAGTCCGCCCGACGTGCCGACGCTGTTCCGTTTCCTGGCCTTCATCGCGCTCGTCGCCGGGCTGATCTTCGGAGGGATGATCGCGCTCGTCACCTTCGTCCAGCCGGTCCAGCGCGAGATGATCGAGATCGTGCCGCCCGCGAAGCTGCAACCGAAATGAGCCGGCCGGCGCGCCAGCGGCTCGCCGCCTTCCTCGACATGCTGGCGGCCGAGCGCGGCGCGGCGCGCAACACCCTCGAAGCCTATGAGCGCGACATCGCCGATTATCTCGAATGGCTCGGCGGCACGGCGCCGGACGAGGCGAGCGCCGCCGATATCCGCGGCTGGCTCGCCGATCTCGCCGCGCGCGGCCTCAAGGCGTCCTCGGCGGCCCGAAGGCTTTCCGCCGTGCGCCAGTTCCATCGCTTCCTCTACACGGAGGGGCTGGCTGGCGGCGATCCTTCCGCCGCCATCGCCGGGCCGCGGCTCGGCCAGCCCCTGCCCAAGGTGGTGACGGTCGCCGATGTCGACCGGCTGCTGGAGGCGGCGCGGGTGCCTTGCGAGCGGGAGGGTGCGACGAGGCCCGAGCGGCTCAAGGCGCTGCGCCTGCGCTGCCTCGTCGAGATGCTCTATGCCACGGGCCTTCGCGTCTCCGAGCTGATCGCGCTGCCCTTGTCGGCGGCGACGACGCGCGAGCGCTTCCTGATCGTGCGCGGCAAGGGCGGCAAGGAACGGCTGGTGCCGCTGAACGACGCCGCCCGCCAGGCGGCCCGCGACTGGCTGGAAGCCCTGAAGGAGGCGGGCGGGGGGGATGGCCGCTGGCTCTTTCCCTCGGATGGCGAGAGCGGCCATCTGACGCGCCAGGTTTTCGCGCGCGAGCTCAAATCACTGGCGGGGGCGGCAGGGCTTCCGGCGGCGGGCTTGAGCCCGCACGTGCTGCGCCATGCCTTTGCCAGCCACCTCTTGCAGAACGGCGCCGATCTCAGGGTCGTGCAGGAATTGCTCGGCCATGCCGACATCGCGACGACGCAGATCTACACCCATATCCTCGACGAGCGGCTGAAGAGCATGGTGCGCGATCTCCACCCGCTGGCGGATGACGAGTGAGACTCACGCCTCGGAGCAGCGGATCTGCTGGACGCGCTTGGGCATCTCGCCGACGGCGGGGATGAACTGCCCGGTCGCGGGATCGAGAATCATCAAGACGCCGGTGGCGACGGCGAAATGGGCGCCGTGCAGGTGCAGCTTGCCCTTGCTTTCCAGGATCTGCACACAGGGGAAGGTGCGCAGGTTGACGAGCGATTGCTGGATCGAGGCCAGCTCCAGCCGGTGCAGATAGTCGGCGAAGTTCTCGTGCCGGCCCCGCCCGCCGGTGCGCTCGGCCGCCGGGCCGATCAGCGTGATCCACTTGCCGATGAAGTCGCCCGGAGAGAGCGCCTGCTGGCTGTCGTCGGCGAAGGCGCGGATGCCGCCGCAGCGGCCATGGCCGAGCACGACGATATGCGCCACCTTGAGCGCCTGGATGGCGTATTCGAGCGCCGCCGAGGTGCCGTGGAGCTGGTCGTCCGGCTGGAAGGGCGGCACCAGATTGGCGATGTTGCGGGCGACGAACATCTCGCCCGGCCGCGCATCGAAGATGATCTCCGGCGAAACGCGCGAATCGCAGCATCCGATCAGCATGATCCCGGGCGTCTGGCCGTTCTCGCCGAGATCCTCGTATCGGCTCTGCTCGCGGGTGAAACGATCGTCGAGGAAGGCGCGGTAGCCTTCCCTCAGGCGCTGCGGGAACGGTTCTGCAGGCTTTTCCATGATGTTGTCGAACAGGAAACCGAGGTCTGCGTCAAGCGGATGTTGCGGTGCGACAGTGCTCAATCCGCCTGCCGGCTTCCGCCCAGCCGACCTTCGAGCATGGCCGCCAGGGGCCCGGATTCGCCGCGCAGCGCCACGCTCTTCAGCCGGGCGGACGCGCCGGAAACGATGGCGACCTGCGAGCGGGAGAGCCCGAATTCCCGCGCCAGCAGCCGGATCAGGGCGTCGTTCGCCTCGCCCCCGGTCGGCGCGGCGCGCACGCGCGCCTTGAGCACGGCGCGCCCGTCCGCGAGCGTCTCGATGCCGTCCAGCGCGTCGCGCCCGCCGCGCGGGGTGAGCCGGACATCGAGCGCGATCCCCTCCTTCGTCGGCCGCCAGGGCCAAGGGGCCTGGCCGCTCATCGCATCTGCCGCCCGAATATGGACATATCGGCTTCGCCGCCTAGTCTGGATGGATCGCCCGGCGGGCATAGCGCCCGCGCGGGGATGTGTGCAACGGAGACCGCCGCCTTGACCGAACCCTGCGATCTCAGCGCCGTCGCGGCGCGGGCCCTGATCGGCGCCCGGAAGCTCTCGGCGCGCGAGCTTCTCGAAAGCTGCATCCGCCGCATGGACGCGGTCGACCCCGCCGTCAACGCGATGGTGGCGCGCGACGACGCGGCGGCCCGCAAGGCGGCGGCCAAAGCCGACGAGGCGACCGCGCGCGGCGAGGCGCTCGGCGCCCTGCACGGCCTGCCGGTCGGGATCAAGGACCTCGACGACACCGCGGGCTTGCGCACCACCTATGGCAGCCCGCTCTATCGCGATTTCGTGCCGCGGGAGGACGACCGCGTCGTCGCTGCGCTGCGCGACGCCGGCGCGATCGTTGCCGGCAAGACCAATACGCCGGAATGGGGCGCCGGCGCCAATACCCGCAACGCTGTCTATGGCGTGACCGGAAATCCGTTCGATCCCGCCAGGAGCGCGGCCGGCTCGTCGGGCGGCTCGGGCGTCGCGCTGGCGACCGGCATGGTGCCGCTCGCGACCGGCTCCGACATGGGCGGCTCGCTGCGCAATCCGGCAGCCTTCAACGGTATCGTCGGCTTCCGCCCGACGCCCGGCCTCGTGCCGAGCGAGAAGCGGCTGCTCGGCTGGTCTGCGCTGTCGGTGCTCGGCCCGATGGCGCGCAACGTGCCGGATCTGTGTCTGCTGCTCTGCGCCATGGTTTCGGACGACAAGGCCGATCCGCTCGCGACCACGATCCATGGCAGGCGCGTGCGGCGGCCGGAGGATTTCGCCCGTCCCGAGGCAATCGACCTCGCCTCGCTCAAGGTCGCGCTGACGCCGGATTTCGGCTTCGCGCCGACCGAGCGGGTGATCCGCGAGAGCTTCGCCGACAAGGTGAAGGCCATCGCTCCGCTCTTCCACGCGGCGGAGGAGGCGACGCCCGATTGCGCGGGCACCGACGAGGTCTTCGCGATCCTGCGCGCCGTCAGCTTCCTCGCCAGCCATCTCGACAAGGTGCGCGACACGCCGGAGATGGTCGGGCCGAACGTGCGCGCCAATGTCGAGGAGGGCTTGGGCTATCGCGCCCTCGACGCGGCGCGGGCGATGCGGCAGCAGACGGCGATCTACCAGCGCTGGCAGCACTTCTTCGCGCGCTACGACGTCATCCTCTCGCCGGCGGTGACGCTGAGCCCGCGGCCCTGGAACGAACTCTTCCCCGCCATGATCGACGGCAAGCCGACCCGCAGCTATTTCCACTGGCTGGCGCTGGCCTATGCCGTCACCATCGTCGGCCACCCGGCGCTCTCGCTGCCGGTTGGGCTCGATCGCAACGGCATGCCCTTCGGCCTGCAGATCGTCGGCCCGCGCGGCGGCGACGCCAAGGTGCTGGCGGTGGCGGCGGCGCTGGAAGCGGCGCTCGCGGGCGACCCGCTGACGGCGCGCCCGGTGCCGGACCTCGCCAGGCTCGCCACGGCCCGGCCGATCGCCGAAAGCCCGAATTTCCTGGGCTTCGGCTGAGAGGCGCGTCAGCGCCGGGCGGCCACCGCCGCCGACCAGGGCGAGGCGGCGTCGCTCGAGCCTTCCGCGCCGTCGCGGTCGACGCGCACGAAGTTCGGGCAGGCGAAGTTGATCGGCATCACGCCGTGCTCGACGATGTCGGTCGGCCCGGCTTCCTCCAGCGCTGTAAGCGTCGCGGCCGGCAGGCGCAGATCGGCGCTGGTCGAATCCGGCCCGGAGACGTCGATGCGCGGCTGGTGTGCCGTCGCCTCGGTGCCCATGCCGA
The DNA here is from genome assembly GCF_023953965.1 of Bosea sp. (in: a-proteobacteria). Classification (NCBI taxonomy): domain Bacteria; kingdom Pseudomonadati; phylum Pseudomonadota; class Alphaproteobacteria; order Hyphomicrobiales; family Alloboseaceae; genus Allobosea; species Allobosea sp. Next base: position 734,141 of record NZ_JAMLIX010000001.1, on the reverse strand, counting down.
AGTCGAGCTGCCAGGCCAGGGTCTGGTAGATGCTGGCGAGGATGCGCCGCCCGCCGGAGGAGCCGAGCGCGAGCCGCGGCCAGCCGCCGTCCTTCGGCGTGACCACGGCCGGGCACATGTTGCAGAGCGGGCGTGCGCCCGGCGTGATCGCATTGGCGCTGCCGGGGCGCGGATCGAACCACATCATGCCGTTGTTCATCAGCACGCCGGTCGCGGGCAGCACGACGCGGCTGCCCATCGAGGAGAGCAGCGTCGTGGTCACGGTGACGAGGTTGCCTTCGCCGTCGACCGCGGTGAGGTGGGTGGTGCAGGTGTCGCCCGCCTCCTTCGCCGCGACCGCGGCGCCGAGGCCGGCGAGCCGGTCCTCATAGGCCTGCCGCATCACCCGCGAGAGCTGCGCGAACCAGAGAGCGGAGGGGCCGTCGGCGTCGAGCGGCGCATCGGCCATGCCGGCGACGACGCGCTCCAGCGTCGGCGCGGCGGTGAGGCCGCCGGCGGTATGGACGAGGTGGCTGCCGCGCCAGTCGATCACCGGCGCCTCGCGCAGCTTGGCCTTGCAGCCGGTGAGGTCCTGCTGGTCGACGATGCCGCCCATGGCCGCGATATCCGCCGCGATGCGGGTCGCGACATCGCCGCGATAGAAATCGTCGAGCCCGGCCTGCGCCAGCCGCTCGATCGTGTCGCCGAGCCGTCCGAGCTTCATGAAGCCGGGCGTGCCCTGATAGGGCGCCACCGGCGGCAGGCCGTTCGGCAGATAGATGCGCGCGCTCTCGTCGTAGAGGCGCAAGATCGCGGCCGAGGAGGCGATCTTCAGCGTCGTGTACCAGTCGGCCGGCAGGCCGCGCCGGGCGAGCGCGAGGGCGGGCGCCAGGATATCGGCGAGCGGCAGCTTCGAGCCGAAGGCGTCCTTGAGCTTCGCATAGCCGGCGACGGCGGAGGGTGTGACGAAGGAGAGGGGCCCGTGGATGTTGCGGTCGCCGACCACTTCCGGCCAGGTGAAGAGGTCCTTCTTGATCGCCCCGGTCAGGGGGTAGTCGGCCGGGTCGGCGCGACGCGGCGCGACCGGGCCGAAATCGACGACCTGGGCGCGGCTCTCCCCGGCCTCGAGCACGACGGCGAAGCCGATGCCGCCGAGCCCGCTGTTCCAGGGCTCGACCGCGGCGAGCGCGAAGCAGGCGGCGACTGCGGCGTCGGCGGCATTGCCGCCCTGTTCGAGGATCGCGGTTCCGGCTTCCGCCGCCTCGCGGCTCTGCGAGACGACGATGCCGTGCTTGCCGCGCGCGGCGGGTTTGGCCAGGGCCCAGTTCTGGCTGCGATAGGGGGCGGCAGTGGCCATGCGGCGGTCTTCAGAACACGTTGGGGTAGATGTAGTGGATGATCACGCTTTGGATGAAATAGATGATCAGCAGCACGATGATCGGCGAGATGTCGATGCCGCCGAGATTGGGCAGGCGCTGGCGGATCGGCCGCAGCACGGGCTCGGTGATGCGGTAGAGCACGTCCCAGACGGTGGCGACGAACTGGTTGCGCGTGTTGATGACGTTGAAGGCGATCAGCCAGCTCAGCACTGCCGACGCGATCAGGATCCAGATATAGAGGTTCAGCACGATCATGATGACGTCGAGAACGGCACGCATCGATCTTCCCTTGGCGCCTGTGCGGAAATGTGACGCGGAATATCGCCTGCACGCGCCACGATTTCGGGTGGCGGAAGTGATTGACATCCACGCGACGCACAGCCTAGAAGGCCAGCGCCTTGGGGCTGTAGCTCAGATGGGAGAGCGCTGCAATCGCACTGCAGAGGTCAGGGGTTCGAATCCCCTCAGCTCCACCAAGGCTTTCATGCGAAAAATACGTTAGCATAATCAAAGCCTTGGAGGAAGGGGCAGGCGGGTCGTGTACCCAGCGATGTACCCATTCGTGTCCCCAAAAAATGGCCTCAACCGGCTGGTCGAAGGGTGCGTTCCAAAGGACCGGCTCTCCAATCCATTGCGCTCCCGAGAGCCGTTCCTCCATCGGGAGGCAATTTTTCTGGCATTGCGGCGTTGCAGGCTAGCGGAAGTCGCTAAAGCCAAAGCCGCCCCCAGGGCTTGATGCTCGCCCACCATTCGACCGGCGTCATGATTCGGATCGGCAGTATTCTGGTGAGAGTGTCGCGCTTGCTGACGATTGTGCGCCTGTCGCACGTGCAGAACGCATCACATTCGTAACCCACGGCGTTGCCGATCAGCTCCCTGTCATTTTCGTCTGGAAGGGCGGCCATGAAGGGTACTTCGACCAGACGCTGTCCCAGGCGCGAGGCGTGCCCGCTTTCTTCGCCGAGGAGTTCCGCCAGCCCAAGAGCGTAGTCGCGCAACCGGCTCCTCACGTCTTCGTCCGGTGTCCGGTCGAGTTCGTCTAGGGTTTTCCGGGAGACAACGCGCCGCGACCGGCTATCCAGCCGCGCATCCGCGTTGGTGTTGATCTCGATAAGGCGTCCTGCCGAGCATCGGCGTGACACGCGCGGATCATGCATCGTGACCGCTGGTGCCGTTCGCGCAGCCGGTCCGCTTAGGCGTCGTACCCGTGCGCGAGCTCGTTGATCACGATCACCGGGACCTTTGACAAATCCACTTGAGGGGCGTCGACTTCATTGAAGTGCCGCTGGGAGGCAAAGACATCCAGTAGCCGCCGCATGGCCTCTTGGGTCGCCGGCGATTGCTCGTTCAGACCGAGGGGCTTGAGGCAGCTCTCGATGATCTCCCGCGGACTTTGATGCTTGGTCATCGGATTTCTCCTGTACCGTCGTAGGGGGTGCGATTGGGCGAGGGAGATTGCAAACCTCAGTTGCTCACCTCCACGCCTATCGCGGCTTGACCGGCATGTTGACAGGATGGTCCGGCGAAGCAAGAATTGCTTGTAAATCAACGTGTTAACCTGAAAACGCCTGTCAATTTTTGCGTTGATTGAGTCAATAGTGTAAAGGTCTGAAGTGCAACCGACGAATGTTCAGATTGGCGGCCGGATCAAGCGGCTGAGACGGCAACGCAAAATCAGCCAGGCCGCCTTGGCAGAGGCGCTTGGAATATCCCCGAGTTATCTCAATCTGATCGAGCACAACCGACGGCGGATGACGGTTGCGCTCCTTTTCAAAGCGGCGAGCTATTTCGGCGTTGAGCCAGGCGAATTCGCGGAAAGCGAAGAGCCCCGCCTGGCCGGCGACCTGATGGAACTGTTCGGCGACGACCTGTTTGCCGATTGCGATCTGACGAACCAGGACATTGGCGACCTCGCCACGTCCAATCCCGCGGTTGGTCGAGCGGTGATGCGCCTTTACGATCGGTACCGGTCGCTCAATAGCGTCAGCAGCCCCGCCAAGGCGCAGATCGAAACCGGAGATTCGGTCACTACCGACGCCGTTTCCGACTTCCTGCAGGAGAAGGCGAACTATTTCCCAGACCTCGAGGTCGCTGCCGAGCGAATCCGCAGGGACATCGACTCTGCGTCGGATTCGTTCGAACACGGCTTGCGGACTTATCTGCACAATGTTTTTGGGCTGCAGTGGAAGCTCGCTTCTCTCCCCCCGGGTATGACCCGAAAGGTCGACGCCGATCATGGAGAGATTCTAACGACGGATCTCTTGCCCGCTGAAACCGCGGCCTTCACTGTTTCCCAGCATCTCGGGCGGCTCGCGGCAGGAAATGCGATCCAACAGTTGATCGCCGAGGCTTCATTGCCCGAAGAAGCAGAACCCGTAGCTCGCAACGCCCTGTCGGCCTATTTTGCCGCTGCGCTAATGATGCCATACGAGCCGTTTCTGCAAGCATGCAAAGAGACACGTTACGACATCGAGCGGATTAGCCGGCGTTTCCGTGCGAGTTTCGAGCAGGTCTGCCATCGAATGACGACGCTCCAACGCCCTGGGCGCACCGGTGTCCCGCTCCACCTGGTTCGTACCGACATCGCTGGGAATATATCGAAGCGCTTCTCGCTATCGGGGATACACATCCCGCGTCATTCGGGAGCCTGCCCCCGCTGGAATGTCTACGGGGCCTTTCTCAATCCTGACCGCATCAACGTACAAATCAGCCAAATGCCAGATGGACAGCGATTCTTCTGCATCGCGAAAGCAGTGACGAAGGGAGGCTACCGTCACAACGAGCCAAAACGTCATCTATCAATCGGCTTGGGATGCCACATCTCTTTTGCGGGCGAGCTAGTGTACTCGGATGGCGTGGACGTCGCCAACATGGACCTCGCGGTCGCGATCGGAGTCGGCTGCCGAATTTGCTCTCGCACTGGATGCGCGCAGCGGGCCCATCCCGTTGCCGGCCACCGGATGACTATCAACGAGAGCGAACGGTCGGAGAATTTCTACGCGAACACGTGACCGTTTGAGTTCGCGCTTCGCGGAATTGACGTTTCAGGTCTGGCCGCGTCGGAGAACGCGGCCAGCATCGCCTGGTTTGCCGCCGGCCGCGAGCGGAGGAGCCCGCTCACGCGGCCTTGGCGAGGCTCGGCGCGACCGTGAAGGCTGCCGCCGTCTTGGCCTTGACCTCGTCGAGCGTGACGCCGGGCGCGAGCTCGATCAGGGTGAGCCCGCCGCCCTTCTCCTTGTCGCAGCTCATGACGCAGAGGTCGGTAATGATGAGATCGACCACGCCGGCGCCGGTCAGCGGCAGCGAGCAGCGCTCCAGCACCTTGGATTCGCCGGCCTTGTTGGCGTGGTCCATCACGACGATGACCTTCTTGACGCCGGCGACGAGGTCCATCGCGCCGCCCATCCCCTTCACCATCTTGCCCGGAATCGTCCAGTTGGCGATGTCGCCATTGGCCGACACTTCCATGGCACCGAGGATGGTGAGATCAATATGGCCTCCGCGGATCATCGCGAAGGAGTCAGCCGAGGAGAAGAAGCTGGAGCTCGGCAGGATGGTGATCGTCTGCTTGCCGGCATTGATCAGATCGGGATCGGCCTCGCCCTCATAGGGAAACGGACCGATGCCGAGCAAGCCATTCTCGGATTGCAGCGTCACGTTCACGCCTTCAGGAATGTAATTCGCCACCAGCGTCGGGATGCCGATGCCGAGATTGACGTAGAAGCCGTCCTTCAGTTCCTTGGCCGCGCGCGCAGCCATCTCCTCGCGGGTCCAGGCCATCAGGTTGCCTCCCTCTTGCGCTCGGTGAGCTTCTCGATGCGCTTCTCGTTGATCGTGCTCTTGATGACGCGGTCGACATAAATGCCGGGCGTGTGGATCGCCTCGGGATCGAGCGAACCGACCGGCACGATCTCCTCGACCTCGGCGACGGTCACCTTGCCGGCGGTCGCCATGTTCGGATTGAAGTTCCGCGCCGTGCGCCGGTAGATCAGATTGCCGGCGGTGTCGGCCTTCCAGGCCTTGACGATGGCGAGATCGGCACGCAGCCAGGTCTCGCGGACATAAAGCCCGCCCTCGAATTCCTCGACCGGCTTGCCTTCGGCCACGACGGTGCCGACGCCCGTCTTGGTGTAGAAGGCCGGGATACCGGCGCCGCCGGCGCGGATGCGCTCGGCCAGCGTGCCTTGCGGGTTCAGTTCCAGCTCCAGCTCGCCGGCCAGATACTGCTGCTCGAACAGCTTGTTCTCGCCGACATAGGACGCGATCATCTTCCTGATCTGCCGGCTCTGCAGCAGCATCCACAGGCCGAAGCCGTCGGCGCCGGCATTGTTCGAGATCACGGTGATGTTCTTCACGCCGGAATCGCGAATCTCGGGGATCAGGCTCTCGGGATTGCCCGACAGGCCGAAGCCGCCGGACATGATCGTCATGCCGTCGAACAGCAGCCCTTCGAGCGCGGCGGCTGGACTGTCGAAAAGCTTTCCTGTCATCAATTTTTTCTCATCTAGCGCGGTCGGACCATAACGGTGGACTATCTGCCCAGAGTAAGCGAAAATGGCAAGACCATTTTCCGGCTCTTCAGGGTCGCTTTGCCTTAAGGGTCCTCCACAGCGCGTCGGCTGTCCAGGCACGCAAAACTTGAAAGTATGAGATTGCGAAAGACCCACGCCGAAGCTGATATGATCGAGCTGCGGGAACTGAGGAATTTCATACGCGTCGCGGAGCTAGGCAGCATCAGCGCCGCCGCTGTTTATTTACACATGGCTCAGCCGGGACTTTCCCGCCAAATTCGATTATTGGAAACCCGACTGGGAACCGACCTTTTTGTTCGAAACGGAAGGGGGGTTGTTCTAACTCATGCCGGAGAGCGTTTGAAGAACGACGCTTCGGAGCTTATTGAGAAGCTCTCTTCGTCTATCGCAGATATTCAGAACAATATCGACACCCCATCAGGTGAGGTCAGGCTTGGAATATTGCCAAATCTCGGCGCTAAGTTCTATGCCGATATCTTAACCAAAGCGAAGCAGAGATACCCTCTCGTCAAGATCATCATGTTTGAAGGCTATAGTCATGACATTGTGGGCTGGCTGAAGCGTAAAGTCATTCACGCCGGCCTCGTGTATGAGCCCGGGAACTATCCTGAAATGCGTCCTGATTTCACCTTCGTCGAGCGGGCGGTTTTGGCATCGAAAGAGGGACTTTCCTCCCCGTGCAAGCGCGTGAGCTTCTCCCAGGTTGTCGAGCTACCATTGATTGTTCCGTCAGAACTCGGGCTTACGCGGCATAAAATCGATCAGGCTGCCCGCCTTGCGGGCAAAAGTATCCGCTGTGAGATGGAAGTCGACTCATATGCAGTCACCGCGCAGCTTGCGATGGCTGGCAATGGGTATGCTGTGTTTCCCCGCTCGTTCATATGGCATGAAGTTGAACAGGGCTTCCTGCAAGCCGTCGAAATTTGCGATCCAGAAATCCAATATTCTCTCTCGCTCCTCGTCGGAGCTGGAACCGCGCAGCGCCTAGCTTTGAGCCGAGTGGCCGGTCTGATCAAAGAAACCGTCGCGGATTATCGCGATCGCGGGCGCTGGGGTGGAAATTTCAGTCACTCCTGACATCGAGGGCGCCTCGTGCGATTTCGAGCGACGATCGCTGCCATAACTTCCAAAGCATAGCTGATAGATTTTTTAACTCAGTACCCAAGGCATGGCGCCCCCTGCTGAATTCCCCACGTCCGAGTGAGCCGCCTGGCCTGCGCTGACCAAGCAATACGAAAGGGGATTCAACATGCTGAGAAGAAACTTCTTGTCCGGACTGTGTGCTATCGCGGCCGTCCAAGGAATCGGCGAACGTACATCGGCTCAGGAGGGGGCGAGTGTACCCATAGCACTTCCCTCGACGAGCCTAGGCGGGTCCCTTATTCGGATCGCCGAACCTCTTGGACTGTTTCAGAAGCAGGGTTTGGTTCCCAAGTTTACCGTGATGGAGAGCGCTAACATCGCTTCCACCGCGATAATTTCGCGTTCAACCCCCGCCGCGATTAGCGGTACTAGTGAGCTATTGTTCGCCCACCTACGTGGGCAGGAACTGGTCATTATAGCCAACACGTTTTCGGGGTTCGGTGCTACGCTCGTTCTGTCAAAGCAGGTCGCGGGCCGAATAGGTATCGATTCCAGCGCTCCGGTTCCTGACCGGCTCAAAGCGCTAAATGGTCTGATGATAGCGTCGCCGAGTGCTACTTCGGACTACACCTTCTCATTCCGCGGTGCAGCGCGGGCCGTTGGCGCGGACGTCCGATTCACATTTCTCGATCAGACGACCATGGCTGCGGCCCTTCAGTCTGGAGCCATCGACGGTTATGTCGCGTCCGCTCCAAATTGGGTTCCGCCTGTCCTGTCGGGGGTTGGCATAATTTGGTTGAGCGGCCCCAAGAGCGATTTGCCCTCCAACTTTATGCCACGCAGCTCATCGAGCTTGCAGATGAGGCGTGACACCGCCGTAGGGAACCCAGAACTCGCTAGGAAGCTTGCTGCCGTTCACGCCGATCTTGTTCGCGCTATCGACGAGAGGCCTGACGACGTCAAGACCGCGATTCTGAAGTTCTGGCCCAATCTGAGCCCGCCGGCGTTGGATCTGATCTATTCATCGGAAGGCGCTTCCTGGAAAGCCAAAGCACTGATGCCCGATGATATAGCGCACGATATCGAGTTTCTCAAATCAACCGGTGCGAAACTCGACGGTGTCGAGAAGATAAATTTGGAATCTCTCATTGTGCGCTAGATATGTCAGGGACGAAATAATGTCGAATACCGATAAAATAGCCGGTGCGCCTGCTATGGCCGAACGACGGAACTCCGAACTGCAGGAAGATCAATCGTTTTTGATACCCAATACGAAGATGCTTCCGATTATCACAAGAGGGGAGGGAGCGGTCGTTGAGGATGACTATGGTCGCTCATACATTGATTTGGAGGCCGGGCCGGGGGTCGTTTCAGTAGGCCACTGTCACCCTAAAGTTGTTTCCGCAATCCGGGAGCAGGCTGGAAAGCTTCTCCAAGGCCCGGGGTCCTTTCACAGTAAGCTTTCTCTTGATCTGGCTTGCAGACTATCGAGTCTTACACGCGACCATAATCGGAGGGTTTTTTTCACAAATAGCGGTGCGGAATCCAACGATGGAGCCATTAAGCTCGCTGTAAAAGATGCTTGGAGGAGGGGGAAACAAGGATTCGGGGTAATCGCGCTTGAGTATGGCTTCCACGGCCGTTTGTCGCTGCCGCTTTCGCTGACTGGCATTGCTAATCGAAAAAAAGGCTTCTCTCCCTATCTGACATTTCCATCGGTAATCCATGTTCCAGCCCCGTACTTCTATCGGAACCCGTTCCGATGCGACAACGAAAGCGAATTCGCAAAGATCTGCGTTTCCCAGATCGAGGAGGCAATGAAAACGCGAGCGCCGGGGGAGTTCGCGATCATGATCGCCGAGCCAATTCTCGCGGTCGGGGGCGTTATCGTTCCCCCCGTCGACTATTGGCCGAGAGTCCGCGAACTCTGCGACAAATATGGCATCACCCTTATATTTGATGAGGTTTTCACAGGCTTCGGCCGGACAGGCAGGACGTTCGCCCATCAGCACTCTGACATCCAAGCGGATGCGGTGACTTTTGCAAAAGCAGTCGGCGGCGGAGTGCCGTTAGGTGGTTTTATGGCAACCGAAGCACTGGGGACCGCATTTGAAGACGCGGACCATTTCACGACCTTTGGATCGAACAATCACATCGGCCTCGCCGCTGGGATGGCAGTGCTAGACATTCTCGAACAGGAGAAGCTCGCTGAGAGAGCTCGTGTCTTAGGCGACCGCCTTGTGGGCGGCCTGAAGGAGCTTCAGAGAGCTGTCAACGGCGGTCGGATTCCAGGCCAGCGTGGCGGAGTAAAAGCAGGCCACTGGCGTTGAGGGTGGCGGATATGGCAGGGGCCCCGATCGGGGCCCCTGCCATATCGCGCTGTCGGGATTGATCAGGGGATGATCTCGCCGGTTTCTGGATCGGCTTCGTTGGCGGTGGTCTGTTTTTGCCCCGCCGCGGCGGAGGCGCGCCGGCGGCCGGCCGATTGTTTGAGGCGGTAGCTGTCGCCGTTCATGGCGAGGATGCTGACGTGGTGGGTCAGGCGATCGAGCAGCGCGCCGGTGAGGCGCTCCGATCCCAGGACGGACGTCCAGTCCTCGAAGGGCAGGTTCGAGGTGACGATGGTTGAGCCGCGCTCGTAGCGTTGCGAGAAGATCTCGAACAGGAGCTCGGCGCCGGTCGGCGACAGCGGCACATAGCCGAGCTCGTCGACGATCAGCAGCTTGACCGCCTGCAACTCGCGCTGGAGCCTGAGCAGGCGCTTCTCGTCGCGGGCTTCGAGGAGCTGGTTGACCAGCGAAGCCGCCGTCGTGAAGGCGACGGAGAAGCCCTTCTGGCAAGCGGCCAGCCCGAGCGCGAGGGCGACATGGGTCTTGCCGGTGCCGCTGTTGCCGAGCGCGATGATGTTCTCCCGGCGCAGGATGTAGCCGCAGCGCGCCAGCTCCAGCACGAGCATCTTGTTCAGGCTCGGGATCGCCGTGAAGTCGAAGGTGTCGAAGCTCTTCACCGCTGGGAAGCGCGCCGCCCGGATCCGCCGCTCGACCGTGCGCCGCTCCCGGTCGATCAGTTCGAGCTCGACCAACCGTAGCAGGTAGCGGGGATGATCGACGCCGTCGCGGGAGCATTCCCGTGCCACCTTGTCGTACTCGCGCAGGACGGTTGGCAGCTTCAGTTGCTTGAGGTGGTGCGCCAGCAGGACCTGCGGCGTTCCAGCGGTCGTGCCCGCCGGCATCGTCTCTTTCCCCGAGCCCGTCATGCCGCGGCTCCCGGCAGGAGCACGGCGTAATCGGCCGCCGAGGTCGTCTTCACCGTAGTCCTCGGCAGATACGGATAGGCCGCCAGATCCAGACGGGCCGGGCGCCGTTCCAGCCGCGCCAGCGCGATCAGCTTCACCGCATCGAAGCCGATCGCGCCCAGCCGGATCGCCTCGCCGACGGCGAAGCTCACGACCTCGCGCGGCAAGGCCTCCAGCAGCCGCAGCACCTGGATGAACTCGCGCTTGCCGCGATTGCCCATGCGCGCTTCCAGGAGATGGCGCAGGTGCTGGAAGGCCTCGGGCAGGTCCCAGCCCTGCAAGGCCGCGGCCTGGTCGAGGGCGTTCGGCTTCTCCTCGATTAGCGCCAGATAGTGCAGCGGATCGGAGACGAACACGCCCGTCCCGTAATTGCGGGGATGGCGGGCAATCTCCTCGCCCCGGCACAGGATCACGACCTCCTCGACGAAGCCCTTCACCACCACGTCCTGGAAGCCATAGGCCGTCGGGACCGAGTAGTCGTTCGACCGATATCGGACCAGCGCCGTCGACGAGACCCGCGCACCACGCTTCTCGCACGGCTCCAGCGGCACTGCCGGCAAAGGGCGCAAGACCCCGAGATCGGCAACAAGCCGCTCTCCGATCGTCTGGGCATGCCGGCCGGCCCGCTCGTCCTGTCGCCGGCGGCAGCGCTCGGCCAACATCGCGTTCAGTTCGGCGAAGCTCGCCGCCAAAGGGATCGGCGTCATGAAGTTCGAGCGGGCATACTTCACCAGCCCCTCGACCTTGCCCTTGTCATTGCCCTTGCCCGGGCGCCCGAACCGATCCCGGAACAGATAGTGGCTCACCAGCTCCGTGAAGGCCCGCGTCCGCTCGCGCCGGCCATCGCCGCAGATCTTCGCCACCGCAATGCGGGTGTTGTCATAGAGGATCGACAGCGGCACACCGCCGAAGAAGCCAAAAGCCGAGACGTGACCGTCCAGGAACGCTTCCGTCGTCTCGCGCGGATACGCCTTCACGAAGCAGGCATCCGACTGTGGCAGGTCCAGGCAGAAGAAGTGGATCTTCTGCCGCACGCCGCCGATCACCGCCAGCGCCTCGCCAAAATCCACCTGGGCGTGACCGGGCGGATGGGCCAGCGGAACGAAGGTCTCGCGGCCCCGCGCCCGGCAGAGCCGCACATGGTCCTTCACCACCGTGTAGCCGCCGGCAAAGCCGTGCTCGTCCCGCAGCCGCTCGAAGATCCGCTTCGCCGTATGGCGCTGCTTCACCGGAGACGCCCGGTCTCCGTCCAGGATCGCCTCAATCACCGGCAGCAGCGGACCGAGCTTCGGCTTCTCGACCGGCTTCGTGCGCGTGTAGCCCGGAGGGATCGAGAACCGGCACATCTTGGCGATCGTTTCGCGGCTCAGCCCGAACACGCGAGCCGCTTCCCGTCGGCTCTGCTTCTGATTGAAAACGAAATCGCGAACCGCCGCGTAGACCTCCACAGCGAACATCCCCGCCGACCCCGAAAGGGATCAGCCTATCCAGTGGACGACTTTTACGCCGCCCGCGCCCGCACAAACGCAGGCGCTTCACTGGATGGTTTTCTCACCGCCCTGCACAATCGTGCCGTCGCTACGCCCGGAGCCGCCGGCGACATTACAAAGCACGTTCAGCTTTCCGAACGCTCTGGTTGCCTCGCCAACGGCCTTCTTCACGCTATCTGGATCACCCACGTCACAGTGAATGGAAATGGCATGCCCATTTGCGTTAGCAGCAACCCATTCACTTACGGCTGCCGAGTTCACATCGCTCGCTGCCACACGGCCACCCTCCTGAACAAAACGTTCGCAGATTGCCCGGCCAATGCCGCCTGCCGCGCCGGTTACAAACGCGACCTTACCCTCAAGCCTTCCCATGATGCGCTTTCCTTTCGAAGGTCCTGTTGGCGACAAACAGCTCTAACATCGGACCTTTGATGCATTGTGGCCCTTGCCGGCCTGTCGTGATTTTGGGCCGCGGCGGCAGTAAATATCGGTCTCGCTGCTGAAGAGCCTTGGCAGCTCGCCGCGCAATATGGTACGTCCATTTATAAGAAGCAAACAAGATTCAGGTGCCGCCGCAAGACAGCGCCTGTTGGAGGTCGAACCAGGGAGTAGGCGAGGCTGGTACGTCGGGTCAGTGTTGTCCCGTGCCTGGCTGCGTTTGTGCCTCAGCTTCGTACTTCAAACTCCCGAGCGACATTTCGTTGACCGTGCAGCAGCACGAAAAAGGCAGGAGAGCGGAGATGAAGATTGGATTCATCGGCCTAGGGACGATGGGCCGCGGCATGGCAGCCAATCTGCTTAAGACTGGCCATCCGGTTGTCGTTCACGATCTCTTCCCAAAGGCAGCCGAGAAGCACATCGAAAACGGCGCTCAATGGGCTGATACCCCGAAGGCACTTGCCGAGCAGTCTGATGTCGTTTTTACATCGCTCCCTACTCCGGCGGACGTTGAGGCTGTGGTGCAGGCAGAGAATGGCCTCGCCGCAGGGCTTCGAAGCGGATCGGCCTGGTTCGATCTGTCCACGAACTCAGTGGACGTTATGCGGCGCCTTCACGCCAGCTTGAGCGAGAAGGGGGTTAGTGTCTTCGACGCCCCTGTAAGCGGCGGGCCTGCCGGCGCTGCCAGCGGGCGAATGGCCATCTGGGTTGGTGGGGATCAAGAGGTCTTCGAGAAGTTCAAGCCCATTCTTGATGCGATGGCAGACCAGATACTTCTCATTGGGCCTATCGGCGCCGGAACAATCGCGAAGCTCGTCCACAACTGTGCAAGCGCGGCGATGAGCGCCGTTCAAGTGGAAGTGTTGTCGATGGGTGTCAAAGCAGGTCTGGATCCACTCCCGCTGTGGGAGGCTATCCGACAGGGTGCGATAGGCCGACAGCGCACATTCGAAAAACTGGGAACGAGGTTCCTTCCGGGAAAATTTGACCCGCCAAGCTTTGCGCTCAAGCTGGTGCACAAGGACATCATGCTCGCTCTGCAGATGGGCCGCGAGTTCAACGTACCGATGCGTCTTTGCAATTTGGTTGGGCAGGAGATCACTGAGGCCCTGAATCGCGGTTGGGGCGATCGCGATGCCCAATCCTTCATGCTGCTTCAACAGGAGCGGGCGGGCATCCCTTACATCGAAGTGCCGATGGAGAAGATCAAGGCGGTGATGGAGAAATCCTGATCCGGTAATTTGGCAGGCCTGACTTAAGTGCCCCGAGAGCGAGAGAACTCGCGGGGCATGCCTCGGTAAATGCTAAGGATAGAGAGATGTCTTTCTTAAGGTGGCTCACCGCGTGCGTGGTGATCTCTATTCCGCTGACTGCGAGTGCACAAAACGCTGCGCCTGCACTCCAAGAAATCGTTATTGGATTGGCATCGAACGCGCTGGGGACCGCAGGTCCGAGGTTGGCAAATGAGCTTGGAATTTTTGAGCGAAAGGGGCTCAGCGTCCGCTTCGTGAGCATGGATAGCGCAAACGCCGCCACGACCGCTCTGATCTCTGGATCTATGAAGATCGTGATGTCTGGACCCGGTGAGCAGGTAGCCGCTCAAGGCCGCGGGCAAAAGGTCGTCGCCATTGCGAATACCTTTGGAGGGATGGGTGGGTCGCTCGTCGTCTCTAAGGCCGCGATAGAAAAGCTTGGAATTGCGCCAGATGCTCCGGTAGCTCAGCGGCTCAAGGCACTCGACGGCCTTTTGATCGCCTCGCCAAGCGCCACCTCGGCTTACACGATCAGTTATCGCGGAGCACTGAAAGACGTCGGCGCGAACGTGCGATTTACCTACATGGCTCAGCCCACCATGGCTGCCGCCTTGGAAAGCGGCGCTATTCAGGCATATATCGCGAGTGCGCCGTTTTGGGCCGGGCCCGTCGTGCGCGGAGCTGGCATGCTTTGGATCAGCGGCCCTCGCGGTGACTTGCCAGCCCAACTCACTCCATCGAGCTCGGGAACGATGCAGATGATGCGCGACACCGCGGAGGCTAACCGCGATTTGGTCGCCAAGCTGAATGACGGTCTCGCGGAGTTTCAGGTGGCGCTTAACGAGCGTCCGGAAGCGGTCCGGAACGCACTTGCAAAGCTCTATCCCGACCTTGACGCCGCAACGTTGGACTTGCTGTTCAAGGCAGAAGCGCCCGGTTGGAAAACCCGCCCGCTGACTGCGCAAGACATGGACCGCGAAATTGCGTTCGTGAAGGCCAATGGCGTCCCATTTGAAACGGCCCCCGAATTCCCCGGACAGGTCTCACCCTTAAAATAAGGGTTGGGAGTAATGTCGTGTCTATGACTGGTTCTTATCCGAAGGTTGAGGTCCTGACCGGGCCTGAGCGGCGTCGCCGGTGGTCGGTTGCGGAGAAGTTGGAGATCGTCGCGCAGACGCGCGAGGCGGGTGTCACGGTCAGCCTTGTGGCACGCCGGTGCGGCGTGTCGCCGAACCAGCTTTTCACGTGGCGGCGGCTTGCCGAGCAAGGGGCGCTGACCGCGACGGCGGCCGAGGAGGAAGTGGTCCCGGCCTCCGCCTTCCGGGAGCAGCAGGAGCAAATCCGCGAATTGCAGCGGCTCCTGGGCAAGAAGACCCTGGAGGTGGAAATCCTGAAGGACGCCCTCGAACTGGCGGAGGATATAAAAAAACGGAGATTGCGGTCGCTGTCGCTGCCCAAGGACGGTTTGCCATGAACACCGTCGCCGCGACGCTGGACGTGGCCCGTTCGCATCTCGCCGCCCGGCTGGCGCAGCGGACGGCCGGGCGCTCTCCCCAGCGCAGAGGCCGTCCGCCCCTGCCGGAAGAGGCGCTCCTGGCCGAGATCGAGACGGTCATCGAGGACATGCCAACCTACGGCTATGCTCGCGTCTGGGCCAGATTGCGCCGCAAAGCCCTGACCGAGGGCCGTGCGCCCGCCAATCGCAAGCGCGTCTATCGGGTGATGAAGGTCAACGGCCTTCTGCTCGAACGCCATGCCGGTGGGGTCGAGCGCCGTCACGACGGCCGCATCGCCGTCGAACGCTCCAACCTGCGCTGGTGCTCGGACGGCTTCGAGATCGGCTGCGACAACGGCGAAAAGGTCCGCGTCGCCTTCGCGCTCGATTGCTGCGACCGGGAAGCCATTGGCCATGTCGCCACCACCGAGGGCATCAAGGGCGAAGATGTCTGCGACCTCATGGTCACCGCCGTCGAGCACCGCTTCGGCAAGGTCAACCGCCTGCCGCAGACCATCGAATGGCTGACCGATAACGGCTCCTGCTACATCGCAGGTCCGACCCGCCGCTTTGCCCGCGATATCGGCCTGGAGCCGCTCACAACTCCGGTCCAGAGCCCGCAGAGCAACGGCATGGCCGAAGCCTTCGTGCGAACCTTCAAGCGCGACTACGTCTCGGTGAATCCCATCCCCGATGCCAAAACCGTCATGCTCGCCCTGCCGGAATGGTTCGACCACTACAACGAGCTTCACCCGCACAGGTCGCTCGGATATCGTTCACCCCGCGAGTTCATCGCGGCCCATGCAGCACCGTGAGAAATGTCCGGGCTTTTGGGGGCTACAACACCATTGCCGCAAATCGACGCGATTGAACCCTCATCGCTACTGTTTCCGTAGTCTCAGTCTGCATTCGCGGGGCTGTTCGTCTGAGTCCGGTCGGGTGCACGCGATGCAGACCCAGAATCTCAATCAAACAAGCTTTTTGCGGGATTCGATGAGCGAACCGCAATTCAAGGCGCGTCCCGGAGCTTTTCGCATTCTGACGAATAGGCCTCTTGGATCGCGCAAAGGCTCGGAGAAGCGTCATGAAGGTTGGTTTTATCGGCTTGGGTGCGATGGGCCGCGGCATCGCGGCGAATATTCGAAAAGCGGATTACCCGCTTGTCGTTCACGATCTGAATGCCGAGTCTGCCGATGCAGTTATAAAGGCTGGGGCAGTATGGGCCTCGAGCCCCGCCGAGGTCGCCAAATCAGCCGATGTTGTCTTCACCTCGTTGCCTATGCCCGCGGACGTCGAGGCGGTGGCGTACGGCGACAAGGGTCTCCTGTCTGGCCTCCGAAAAGGCGCGGCATGGATCGACGTTTCCACCAATTCACTGGAGGTTGTTAAGCGGCTCGACGCCGCGACCACCGAACGAGGCGGGCACTTTATGGATGCCCCTTTGGGGGGTGTGCCCACTAACGCGGCGGCAGGAACCTTGACGATTTGGGTCGGGGGCGAACAGGCTCAGTACGAAAAGCACAAGCCTTTGCTCGAAGCGATCAGCGACCGAACGGTTTATATGGGTTCGGCCGGCGCGGCGACGATCACCAAGTTGGCTCAGAATATGGCCTCATGCGCCATCAACTCCGTCATCCTTGAGATCCTGACGATGGGAGTAAAGGCGGGCGTCGAACTCCTGCCACTGTGGGAAGGGCTGCGGTCGGGAAAGCTGGGCCAAAGCCGGCCGTTCGACAACATCGCGCCTCGCTTGCTCCCTGGGAAATTCGACCCGCCAAGCTTCCAGCTTCGTCTTGTCCAGAAGGATATCAATCTGGCTCTCCAGCTTGGTCGTGAAAGCAATGTCCCCATGCGGATCTGCAACATTGTCGCCCAGGATATTGCTGAAGCGATGAACCGCGGCTGGGCCACTCGTGATGCCCAAAGCTTCCTATCGATCCAGCCAGAGCGGGCTGGGCTTCCTCCATTTGAAGTTCCCATGGATCAAATCCAGGCTGTCCTGGATCGCAGTTGATCATTTCAAGCTGACATTGAACCGGCCCGATCGCTATGGTGACTGGGCTGATTAAAACTCCGAGTCGGGCCCCGATAGATGCGCCTTAGACGTGAGCTTTGCGCGGCCCAAAACAATCGCTTTCAACCAGGCGACAGAACATTAAATGGTCTGCTATAATGTCTGACGTTAAAGTGACGCTGCCGCCTTGGAGCGATAGATGGACTTGAGTAAGCCGAGCGAACTTACCGACGAGCATGAAGCGAAATCCACGTCGGTAGCGGACACGCTAGCGGGCAATTTGCAGAGAGCAATCTTAAAAGGCGATTTCGCTGTGGGCAGCTCTTTGCCCAGCGAGCGAGAACTGATGGCGAATTTCGGTGTCAGCCGAACGACGGTGCGCGAGGCCCTGCGGATTCTGGGCGCGCACGGATTGGTGGAAGTCCGTCGTGGCCGGCGAGGGGGGTCCTATGTATCGAACGAGCGATCAAATTCGCTCCTGAAGTCCTTGGATCTCTTTATCAAGAATCAGGACATTCGCTTTATCGACCTGGTATTCGCTCGTGAGGGCATCGAACCGGCAGCTGCAGCTCAGGCCGCTATCACCTGCACAAGGGAGCAGCTCGCGGATTTGAAGTTTCACAGCGAGGAGTGCGAACGACAGTGCGAAGATTTCGCGGGTTTCGTTGAGGCCAACCTTAAATGGCACACGTCAGTTGCGCGGGCGAGCAACAATCCTTTGTTTCTGGCGATTTTAACGTCACTAACCACCGCTCTTCACACGGCTACGAACCGCGAAGATTTCGACGTTGCGACCCGTCGCGCGGTCGTTGGTGTTCACTGGCAGATTTACGAGGCAATTCGAGCAGGGGACCCTAATGCAGCCCGGCGGAGAATGGCTCGGCATATTACTGCCTACCGCGAAAAGCTCTCTGCATCCAATCTCGAGGATCGGGATCCTGACTATGCCGCTTGAGCTATAGCGGCCACTAAATCTAAAAATGAAAAACGGGGTGAGTCCAGCTTTGGACTCACCCCGTTCGCTTTAAAAACTCAGTTCGCTTTGGTTTGGAAGATCATCGCTGCGGGATCGAGGGTGTCGATGTTAGGCAGCGGGACGCCGCTGGCCTTGGTGAACTCGATCTCCCGCTTCATATCTTCAATGGTCACGGGGCGTCCGTGAAAGCCCTGCGCTTCGCTGGTGTAGAGAACATCAAGGAGCTTGGCATCAAGCGTGGGGAAAATTGCTGCTATGGCAGTTTTTACGTCGGCAGGCCGCTCATCCAACGCTTTGGCGAAATCCTCAAATGCGGCGATGACGCGCTTAACGACGTCCGGATTGGCTTTAGCGAATGCGCTGGTGGTGCTGAGCACCGACGCTGCCGCGGGAGCATAGTCAAACTCGCCCTTGACGCCGCTGATCCAGACCACTCCAGTGCCATTGACTGTGGGCTGAGCGTAGAACGGCGCGCTAGCTACGAAGCCCTGGATCGCCCCGCTTTCCAAAGCCACCACCATTGCTGATTGTGCCATGTACGTGAAGCGCACCTTGGCGCCGGCCTGCTTGGCTGGAGCAAGGACCGCCGTATAGGACGATGTCGGTCCAGGCGAAGCGATTAGCAGGCCGTCCAGGGCCTTCAGCCTGTCGTTAAGGGACGCCTTAGCCGTATCAGGCAGCTTGCCAGCGGCCGCCTTCGAGAGGACCAGAACGCCAGCAAAGTTGCTGTAAACGGCCCGCAGAGCCACGATATCGAGATTGCGTGAGCGACTTACAACAATCTGGTTGCCCGCCGTCGACACGAACTGAAGCGAGCCCGCAAGCATTCCCGACACGGCTATGGTGTCATTCTCCATCGGGATGACGGTCGCGTCGATCCCGTGCTTCTCGAAGAAGCCCATCTGCTTGACAAGCCGGGCGGCTCCACCGGGAAGGCTCGCAGAGGCCAGACCAATTGAGATCTTTTGCTGAGCGAGCGCCAAGCTAGATGATAAAAGCAGGCCGATAGCCGTGACGATGCCCAGCTTTACCGAGCTACGTGCGTTCATATGATCCTCCCGGAATACCGCCGGCTTTTAGCCGTTTTGCAGATCTCGCCCGTCAAGGCCCCGTAAACTCGACGATAGGCCCAAATTGCTTTGACGTTCTTGGTGACAGGAAGCTCACATCAGAGCTATCCCGAGTCAACAAAAATGTCGTACCAAATAAGGGCAGAGTCGCCAGTCGTCGTTATCGTTGAGGACAGGCCATTTCGGCGATGCGGCAACCAACCTCCTCTAGATGGATTACATTCCGAGCAAGATTGCGGAGTTCGGCAGCCTGAGCGGAGCCTAGAACCGGCTCAGCTTGAGCGGTGAACTTCTGATCGATCTCCTCATCAGACATCGGTCGGTTGGCGCTCCCCCTGGCGAACTGGATGTAGGCTGCAAAGCTGTGTCCGCTCTCATAGGTCACGTCGGCATGCGCCTGTCCCTGACCAATTGAATCATCCGCGACGATCTCCACCATATCGCGCAGCTTCTGAATTCGTGGGTCAAACAGGCAGGCGGGCTTTGTTTCAGCTATCCCCGCCTTGCCCAGAAGAAGCGCCGTCGCGACCCAGTGGTAGATACTGACGTGCGACTCCAATGGAGTCTTTGGCGATCGCACTCCGGTTAACTTGAGAGCCAGCGGATTCGCTCGGATGGTGACTTTCGCCGGAGCGCCCTCGGCGTTTGCATCAGTTCTGATAGCCAAGCATGCATCGATCGCGGGGTGTATCACGATCCCACAGGGATAGGGCTTATAGCTGTTGTTCAACAGCTCAAACTCAGTGCCTAATCCATCGATCGCGAACGCCAGGTTGGCTTTCGATGTGAAAACGTCGAAGAAGCCTTTGCTGCCTTCAAGTGCGTCTTCCGGGCCGTCGAAGTTCTTGGCAGCTAGCAGTGCCGCCCAGACGCCGGCCTTGGTCGCGTGGCCTGGGCGGAAATGCGCCGTCATTGTCCCGTGTGTGCCTCTGAAGCCAGAGGATTGCGATGCAGCCAGCCCCATGGCCCAAGCAAGTTGTTGCTCGTTGAGCCCAATCAAGTTTCCGACTGCGACAGCAACGCCTATGGGTGCAGTGAGGCCACTCACATAGAAGCCGGTATTGAACTGCGCGGGCGGAATCAGGAGGGCATTGCTCATCCGCGTCACCTGCGGTTCCTGTCACGGCATGAGGCATATCAAGTGATGCAACAATTCCGGGAGAATGCCCTGGCTGGCTGACTGCCCGAACCGCGATGATTGAGGTTCCCCCTTCACTATCGAGGGCGCCTCTGGCGAAATCCGGAAGACCACCTGGACTAGCTACCAGCTTTCCCCCGCTTCCTTCCGCACTGGATTGGCCAAACAGGTCGACTTGGAGCACCGAATTGATCGCAGTGAAACGCTCGATCGAAGAGATGACCCGGTGGCTATGAGTGTGTCGTACGGCTCGGAAGGAGAAACGGTCATTCTTCGATAGCGCGTCATAGAAACTGGTGGTCCCAACCGCGGTCCCGGTGACGATCGGAACACTGCTGTCGAGCGCTCCGCTCTCTTCCAGGATCAAAATGTTGTCGTCGACGACGCCCGAGTGGACGCGAATCTCGTGGTGACCACTTAATCGAGCAATGACTTGGCTAGGAATCTGGCCGAGCCCAAATTGAACCGTCGCACGATCAGGCACTATGGCCGCGATTTGTTCGGCTATGGCAGCCGAGATGTCGTCGGCTGGGCGCTGCGCCATTGTTGGCAGCGCCACGTCGTAATCGACCACACTGGCAAGCGCTCGGTAGCTGATCAAGGCATCGCCAGATGTTCGAGGCATCCGAGGATTGATGAAGCCTATGAGATTGTCGACGCGACCTGCGAAGCTGGGGAGAAAGTCGGTTTGCACGCCGAGGCTGCATTCCCCATTTGAGTCAGGCGGCGAGAGCATCACCATCGCTGTGTCGAAACGGTCCGCCGAGCTCAGCCAGCGATCGATATTTCGATACCGCCAAGGGCAGTATTCGACGAGCCCAAGGGTCAGATGCTTCTTAAGTTCCCGCGTCAAGAAAAAGCTGCGAACTCGACGGCCTGTCTCAGGGTCTGCGTAAGAGCGATGATTGATAATCGGGCTAAAGATGCCAGTCGCCACGGCACTTGATGGCGAATGCCGTTGAAGCAGCTCAGGTGCGTCCGCTAGTTCTGCAGCGCATGCGGAAACATAAATGTTCTTGGCCGCGGACAGAACTGAACCAGCGCTAGGACGGGCGAGTGTAAAGGTCATGGGCTCGAACAGCCTCGCGATCGAATATTTGCGAAGCGACGCAGATATTGCTGCGCCGAGGGACGCCTGCTAGTAGCTCTTGGGCATTCCAAGAACTTTTTCGCCGATAAACGAAAGAATAAGCTGCTCGGAGATTGGTGCCAAACGGGTTAGAATGACTTCACGGTATAGCCGCTCGACATGATATTCTTTGGCGTAGCCCAAGCCGCCGTGTGTGAAGACCGCCCTTTCACATGCTTGGTGTGCGGCTCTTGCGCCCAACAATTTTGCCGCGTTCGCCTCGGGAGCGCATGATTTTTTATTGTCATATAGCCAAGCGGCCTTCCGAACCATTGTAAAGGCGGCCTCAAGCTCCATCCAGCTCTCCGCTAGGGGAAATTGAATCGCTTGATTCTTGCCGATTTGCCGATTGAAAACGACCCGCTCACAGGCATATCGAGACGCGCGCCGAAGGGCGTCCTGCCCAATACCGATTGCTTCGGAGGCAACCAGAATGCGCTCCGGATTTAGGCTGTGAAGTAGGTAGGAGAAGCCTTTGCCCTCCTCGCCGATACGATCCTCTTCCGGGACGAAGAGATCGTCGATGAAGATCGAATTTGAGTCGACCGCTTTTCGGCCCATCTTGGGGATGCGGGTGACTGCGATCTTGGCCCTATCCAAATCTGTGTAGAAGACGGTGATGCCGTCGGTCGGCTTCTTGCAGTCCTCGTAAGGGGTCGTTCGGGTTAGGAGGAGGATCTTGTTGGCAACCTGCGCGGTCGTCGTCCAGATCTTCTGGCCTCTGACGACATATCCGCCGTCTGTCCTTTTAGCGAAAGTGCGGATGCGGGTCGTATCTAGCCCCGCGTCGGGCTCCGTTACGCCGAAGCAGACTTGATCCTCACCGGACACCAACCTTGGAATCCAACGCTTTTTCTGAGCATCGGTCCCATAGACAATGATCGGATGTGGCCCAAACAGATTGATGTGTACAGTCGAAACGGAGGCCATCCCCCCGCCATGCTGGGCGATTTCGTTCATCATGATAGCGGCTTCAGACACTCCCAAGCCTGATCCGCCATATTCCTCCGGCATGGTGATCCCGAGCCAGCCGGCCTCCGCCATCGCTCGGTGAAACTCGAACGGAAATTTACCGTCCTCATCCCTGGCTAGCCAATAGCTGTCGTCGAAGCGTTCGGCGACTGCACGAACACCCTCCCGGATAGCCCTCTGATCATCGGTTTCTTCGAAGCTCATGCGAAATCTCCAGATCTGGAAAGAACAGCTTTGCTGTCCTCAGAAGGCGCCTTCAGCGCGCAGGCTTTCGAATTCGTCCGCGGTCAATCCAAGCCATCCCTGGAAGATGTCGGCATTGTCCGCACCGATCCCTTTGCTCGGAGCGATCTCGCGCGTTTCGGACCCCTCAAAGCGCAGCGGGCCGGTGGTTAGAACGACATTGCCAAGGTCAGGGTGATCAACCTTCTGCAGCGTCCCCCGCTCGTGCATGTGCGGGTCATTGACGACTTCGTCGATCTCGCGAACCGGAGCGCAAGGGACACGCAGGCGATGCAGAATGCCGAGAAGCTCGGATTTTGAGTGGCGCCCGGTCCACGCTGCGATCAGCGCATCGAGCTCATCCATGTTGCTAACGCGGTCTTTGAGCGTAAGGAACCGGGCATCCTGCGGGAGATCAGGCATCTCCATGGCAGTTGCCAAGCCAGAGAAGTGGGCGTCACTCACACAGAACAGTGCCACCCAGCCGTCGCTTGCCGGGTAAACGTTGTAAGGCGATTCAGCCATGCCGTTATGGCGATTGCCAGTCCGCGGGGGCGATTGATTCCCGAGCGCGTGATAGAGTCCTAGCGGCGAGCTCAGCGTTGGAAAAACCGCCTCAAGCATCGCCACTTCAACCACCCGGCCTTGCCCGGTGCGCTGAGCCTCGAGGAGAGCAGTCACGGCGGCACCGTAAAGGTGCGTGCCCCCGAAGAAGTCACAAAGGGCAGCGCCTGCTTTAACTGGAGGGCGATCGGGAAAGCCCGTGCAGGCCATCACACCTGACATCGCCTGGACGGTAAGATCCATGGCGAGGTAGGCCGCCGAGACGATCCGCACAGGTCTCGCCATGGGCGCCGACCGCGGCATCCTGGTCAAGGTCGACGGCGTGGTCGAGCCGCTAGCGGTCGCCAAGCTCCTCAAGAAGGTAGTCGAGCAGGAGGCTCCCGGCCTCGTCATCCTCGGCAAGCAGGCGATCGACGACGACGCCAACCAGACCGGCCAAATGCTGGCTGCGCTGCTGGGCTGGCCGCAGGGCACCTTTGCCTCCAAGGTCGAGCTGGCCGCGGATCATGTCGACGTCACCCGCGAGGTCGATGGCGGCCTGCAGACGGTTTCCCTGAAGCTGCCGGCGATCGTCACCACGGATCTGCGCCTCAACGAACCGCGCTATGCCTCGCTGCCCAACATCATGAAGGCGAAGAAGAAACCGCTCGACGAGACCTCGGCCGAGACGCTCGGCGTCGATGTCGCGCCCCGCCTCAAGGTGCTGAAGACGGCCGAGCCCGCCGGCCGCTCCGCCGGCATCAAGGTGGCGAACGCCGCCGAACTCGTCTCCAAGCTCAAGACCGCCGGGGTGATCTGATGACCACGCTGCTGATCGCCGAACACGACAACGCCTCGATCAAGGACGCCACCGCCAAGGCGCTGAGCGCCGCGGCCCAGCTCGGCGCACCCGTGCATATCCTCGTCGCCGGCCAGGGTGCCAGGGCCGCGGCCGATGCCGCCGCCAAGCTCGCCGGCGTCGAGAAGGTGCTGCTCGCCGATGACGCGGCTTACGGCCATGCGCTGGCCGAGCCGCTCGCCGCGCTCATCGTCAAGCTCGCCGGCGGCTACGACGCCTTCGTCGCCCCCTCCACCACGACCGGCAAGAACGTGCTGCCGCGCGTCGCCGCCCTGCTCGACGTGATGCAGGTCTCGGACGTGATGAAGATCGTCTCGCCCGACACCTTCGAGCGCCCGGTCTATGCCGGCAACGCCATCCAGACGGTGCAGTCGAGCGATGCCAAGAAGCTGATGACCATCCGCACCGCCTCCTTCCAGGCGGCGGGCGAAGGCGGCTCGGCCGCGGTCGAGGCGGTTTCCGCCGCTGACAATCCAGGCAACTCCGCCTTCAAGGGCGAGGAGGTCGCCAAGTCCGACCGTCCCGAGCTGGCCTCGGCCAAGATCATCATCTCGGGCGGGCGCGCGCTGGGGTCCGCCGAGAACTTCGGCAAGGTGATCGAACCGGTCGCCGACAAGCTCGGGGCTGCGATGGGCGCCTCGCGCGCCGCGGTCGATGCCGGCTACGCTCCCAACGACTGGCAGGTCGGCCAGACCGGTAAGGTGGTCGCTCCCGAGCTCTACATCGCCGTCGGCATCTCCGGCGCGATCCAGCATCTCGCCGGCATGAAGGACTCCAAGGTCATCGTCGCCATCAACAAGGACGAGGAAGCGCCGATCTTCCAGATCGCCGATTACGGCCTCGTCGGCGACCTCTTCACTGTCCTGCCGGAACTCGACGCGGAACTGGGGGGCTAGAGTAATGTCTTTTCGCCACGAGCGCCGGTACCGTTACATCGATCCAGGCCTGCCATGCCGTGCTACTCGCCCCGCGCAGATGCGCATGGCTATCCCGAAGGCTGACGTTTTTTTCGACCCAGAGAGCGATTTTGAGCAGAAGCTTGCCACGCTTAGTCCGGCACAATTACAAGTACTTACATTGATCACCAGCGGGTACTTGAATAAGCAAATCGCTGCGATGCGAGGTTTGGCTGAGGCCACCATCAAAGCGCACCTATCAGAGATTCTAAGACGCCTTGAGGTGCGCTCTCGAACTCAAGCGGCGGTAAAATTCGCTATCTACTGTGAGCGGATGCGAACTCAGCGAGATTGCGTAGCTGCGAGCTGACGAGGAGTACGCCTGCCGGATTTGCCTAAAGGCAACTCAGCGCGGCGCCTCATTGTCATGTCGCTTTGCCGAGGCGATCTCAGAAGGCATTGCCGGTCATGAGTTTTCGACGTCCTCCTCTAATTGGCGCCGCTGCTTCTTCGGACTGAGTTCCGTATCGTAGACATTCACACTTTCCGGGTCCGGCACATATTCATCCGTATCCGGCGGTATGGGCAGACGAGAAATGTACTCGGCGGCCAGTTTGAAGCGCGGCCCGGTCCAGCGGTAGCAATCATCGGTAACATTGCCATGGCTATGGCCAACCAAGGCCCTCACCATGTCCAAAGGCGCGTCCATGCGCATGTGGCTGATGAACCATCGCCGGAACGAGTGAAAATTCACCTTTGAGCGGCGGTCGCCGGCGTAAACTTCGTCGACACCGCAGGACTTGCGATACTTCGTGAACGCATTGCTGGCCTTGAAGGAGCGCTCTCGCATGCTGCCCTCCTTCTTCGGGCCCGGCCAATCAGGGAACACGTCATCTTTCGGGGCTTTACCCGCGATACGCCGCTCCAGAATTGGTCGCAGAAGCGGGTGGATCGGCACAAAGCGACTCCGAACCTCCTTCTTGCGCTTCCCAAATTTGATCCGGTCCGGGAAAATGTCTTCGACCTTCAACCGTATGATGGCTTCGAGCCGGGCGCCGGTCAGCATTCCGATCATCATCACATCGCGGAGCTTGACGGACGGATTGCCTCTCAAAAGCCGACGGATTTCATCCATTTTGAACGCCCGCTCCAGACGCTCCTCGTCCTTGATCGGCACCCTGATTTTCTGATTGGCCCAAACGTTCTCGGCGACCAGACCCTTGTTCTCTAAGTGCTGCCAAAACACGGTTAGGCGGTTAAGATATTTCGCGCGGGTCACTTCCTGCAGGCCGCCCGACATGGCTTCGAAACCTTCCACGAACTCGTACGCCATAACCCTGGTGAACTGCCGGACTTCGATGGGGAAGTTGCGAGCTCGGCACCAATCCTTCCAATAGCGCAGAGCGCGCCGGTCATCCGCCTTGGTTCGCTCGGTCAGATCTTTCATATGCGTCTTGAGCCATTCCTCGTGAATGGCATCGAGGCTGCTTTCCGCATCTGGAAGAGCGTTCGAGAGAAAGGCCTGCGCGTTGGCCTCCCGAATTGGGTCATAGATCGGAACTTCGATCTCCTCGTCGTCGTCGCCGATAACATACTCGTAGCCGATAGGGCGCCCCAGCAGGCCACTGTGCTCCAGGTCGATATCCATACGGGCTGACTGGCGCCCTTCGTGATCTTGATTGGGATCGGCGAGAAGGGCGTGAAGAAGCTTCGCCTTGTCCTCTGCCGTGCCTCGTTCAAGCCTGATCTTGGCTCGCTCCAACTCGACCATATCGTCGAAGCGACCGATGACCTTTCCCTTGAGCCGGTTCGCCTTCCGCAGGTCACCGGTGCCAAGTGATTCCTTGAGACGCTTTTTTCCGAAGCGTCTCTGAAGCTCTTTCGGGATCGGATAGGTGACCCGATATGTGGCGCCATGCTTCTCAAGATAGCTCGGCGCGGAGCCGTTAACGGCAGACATGGAGATTGCTCCGATTACACACCCGTGTACCCAAGCATGTCCCCTACGAAGAGCCAGTTAGGCCCGTAGAATCAATTGCTTCAATCCTTGCAAGGATTTGACGGCAAAGGCTCCAGAGATTCCCCTCAGCTCCACCAAGGCTTTCATGCCTTGGTGGGTGATTTTCCCCCGATAGCATCGACATCTCCGGCCCGGCGGCTGGCCGGGCCCGGATGGATCTCGTTCCGTCAGACGACGTTGCGCGGCTGCCCCTGGACGAAAGCGTCGACATTGTCGATCAACTGGTCGGCGAGAGCTTGCTGTGCCTCGACCGACGACCACGCCGTATGCGGCGTGACCACGACATTCGGCAGCGCGGCGAGCCGCATGAAGCTGCCGCCCGGGGGCGGAGGCTCCGGCAGGGTCACGTCGAGCGCGGCGCCGGCGACCAGCCCGCCCGTCAAGGCCTCGTAGAGATCGTTCTCGACGATCAGCCCGCCCCGGGCGGTATTGATCAGCAGCGGCTTCTTCTCCATCCGCCGGAATTGCGCGGCGTCGATGATGCCGGCCGTTTCCGGGGTCAGCGGACAGTGCAGGGTGATGACGTCCGAGGTGCGGATGAGTTCGGCCAGCGGCACCAGGCTCGGTGTCGGCGCCGCCGGCTTCGGATCGTATACCACGACATCCATTCCGAAGGCCCTGCCCAGTTCGGCGACGCGCGTGCCCAGAACCCCGCCGCCGATCACGCCGAGCCGCTTGCCGGCCAGATCGAAGATCGGAAAATCGAAATAGCAGAACTGGCCGGCTTCCTGCCATCGGCCGGCGCGCACGGATTGATGATAGGGCACGATCGCGCGCGACAGCGAAAGGATCAGCGCGAAGGTGTGTTCGGGCACCGTCGTCTTGGCATAGCCACGGATATTGCAGACGGCGATACCGCGTTCCCGGGCGGCCGCGACGTCGATGCAGTCATAGCCGGTCGCGGCGACCGCGACGAGTTTCAGCCGGGGCAGTTTCGCCAGCAGGTCGGTGCGAAGATCGACCTTGTTGGTGATGATGATCGTCGCATCCTCGGCCCGTTCCAGGATCTGGCCGGATGACGATTTTTCATGCTCCTGCCAGACATGCTCGAAAGCCGGTCGGCGAACGACGACCTGCGGGGCTATTGTCCCGCGGTCAAGAAAGACGATGCGATGCATGTGACCTCCAGCAGCCGTGCCGGTCGCTCGGATGCCGAGCGGGGATTTCCAGGGCGTGTCCGGCTTCGCGCGCGAAGCCGTTGCCTTCCTATGGCCTAAACGGTGTGTCGTCCATTTCGCCGGCCGGGAGCGGCCCCGCATGCTTCGGGGGTGCCGCATGCAGGCGATGCGGTCTATCGTCGGTGAGCGTGCCCAGGTGCCGCTCCCGCCTCGCCACCCGTTTCGCCGCCAGGATCCCGGCCATGAACGCTCCCGCCCCGCGCATCGCGCGCTTCGCCTGCGAGAAGGCGCCGGCGACCGGCTCGCGCGGCATGGTCGTCACCAATCATCCGCTCGCCTCGGCGGCGGGCGCGCAGATGCTGCTCGCCGGCGGCAATGCCGTCGACGCGGCGGTGGCCGCGCTCTTCGCGCTGACGGTCGTCGAGCCGATGATGGTCGGCATCCTCGGCGGGGGCTTGAGCCATATCCGCCTCGCCGAGGGGCGCCATGTCGTGATCGACAATCTTTCGACCGCGCCGGGCAGGGCGACGCCCGACATGTACGATTGCCTCTCCGACGAGATCGGCCGGCAGCGCGACACCCGCGACCGCGAGAACGTGGTCGGCGCCAGGGCGGTCGCGGTGCCCGGCGCCCTCAAGGGCTGGTGCGAGGCGCTTTCCCGCTTCGGCGCGCTCACGCTCGCCGAGGTGCTGCAACCGGCGATCGGGCTCGCCGGGCGCGGCTTCGTGGTCACGCCCTATCTCGCGAACTGCATCGCCGACAACGTCGTCGATCTCGCCCGCGATCCCGGCCTTGAGGCGATGCTGCTGCCGGGCGGAAAGCCGCTTCAGCCCGGCATGCGGCTGGTTCAGCCCGATTATGCCGAAAGCCTGAAGCTGATCGCGGCCGAAGGCCCGCAGGCGCTCTATGGCGGGCGGCTGGGACGGGCCTTGAGCGACTATATGGCCGCCCATGGCGGGCTGATCGACGAGGCCGACCTCGCCCGATACCGCGTCGTGCTGCGCCAGCCGATCCGGGGGGCCTATCGCGGCTACGAGATCCTCGGTCCCCCGCCGCCTTCCTCCTCGGGCGTGCACATCGCGCAGATGCTCAACATCCTCGAAGGCTACGATATCGGCGCGCTCGGCTTCGGCGCGACGGATGCGGTGCATCTCTTGGCCGAGGCGCTGAAGATCGCCTTCGCCGACCGCGCCGTGGCGACCGCCGATCCGGCCTTCGTCGAGGTCCCGGTCGAAAGGCTGATCGACAAGGCTTATGCCGCCGAGCGGCGCGCCCAGATCGCGATGGACCGGGCGAAAAGCTGGACGGCCGGGCTCTCCGGCGGCGAATCCGCCGATACCACCCATGTCACCGTCGCCGATGCGGCCGGCAACGTCGTCAGCGCGACGCAGACCGTCAACGGGCTGTTCGGCGCCTGCCTCCAGATCCCCGGCACCGGGATGATCGCCAACAACTACATGTTCAATTTCGATCCGCATCCCGGACGGGCGCTCTCGATCGCGCCGGGTAAGCGGGTCTTCACCTCGATGGCGCCGATGATGGTGCTGAAGGAGGGCAGGCTTTGCTTCGCGCTCGGCCTGCCGGGCGCGCTGCGCATCTTCCCCTCCGCGCTTCAGGCGATCGTCAACCTGATCGACCATCGGATGACCCTTCAGGAGGCGGTCGAGGCGCCGCGCATCTGGACCGAGGGCGGCGTGCTCGAGCTCGAGGAGGCTTTCCCCGAGGCGGTGGCGCAGGCGCTCGCCGCCCGCGGGCACGGCGTCATACGCTCGCCGCGCGTCGCCGGCGGCATGAACGCCATCGCCTTCAACCCGGACGGCACCATGACCGGCGCCGCCTGCTGGCGCGCCGACGGCACGCCCGTCGCCATCTCCGGCGGGCTCGCCCGCGCCGGGGCCCGCTTCACCATCTGACCGGACCATCTTATGCCCGAGACCATCGTCCTGCTCGACATGATGGCGCCCGAGCGCGCCGAGCGCCTGCGCGCGCTGCTGCCGCCCGGCTTCGTGCTGACCCATGGCACGGCACGCGGCGACGCGCATATGAAGGAGATCATCGCCGAGGCCGATTATGCGATCACCGGCCAGGTCGGCGTCTCCGGCGACGTGCTGCGCGCGGGCAGGAAGCTGAAGCTCCTGCACAAATGGGGCGTCGGCTACGACAATATCGACATCGCGACCGCCAAGGAGCTCGGCATCACGGTCGCGCGCACGACCGGCTCCAACGCCGTGCCCGTCGCCGAATTCACGATCGGGCTGATGCTGTCGGCGCTGCGCCACATCGCCTATGGCCATGCCGAATTGAGGAAGGGCCATTGGACGACCGGCAGACTGCCCGGCGAGACCTATACGCTCTCCGGCAAGACGGTCGGCATCGTCGGCCTGGGGATGATCGGCAAGACCGTCGCGAAGCTGCTGAAGGGTTTTGGCTGCCCCATCCTCTACAGCAAGCGCACGCCGCTCGATGCCGCCGAGGAGGCGGCGCTCGGTGTCAGGCATGCGCCGCTGGCGCAGCTCCTGGCTGAGGCCGACGTGGTCTCGCTGCATTGCCCGCTGACGCCGGAAACGGCCGATCTGATCGACGCGGCGGCGTTCAGGGCGATGAAGCGGACGGCGGTGCTGGTCAATGCCGCGCGCGGCGGCGTCGTCAAGGAGCAGGATCTGGTCGTGGCGCTGCGGGACGGGGAGATCGCGGGCGCGGCGATGGATGTCTACGCGACCGAGCCGCTGCCGGCCGCAAGCGCGCTCCTCACCCTCGACAATCTGGTGACCACGCCGCATCTGGCCGCGCTCTCCGCCGACGGTTTCGTGCCGACCGTGAAGCGGATGTTCGCCAACATCCAGCGCGTCTCGCGCGGCGAGCCGGTGCCGCCGCTCGATCTGGTGGTGTGACGCCTCAACGCAGGCCGCCGACGCCGAGATGGCGTTCGATCAGCTCCGCATCGGCCCTGAGCGCGCCGGGACTGCCCGACCAGACGATGCGTCCGCGTTCGAGGATGACGACCGCCTCGGCGAAGGCGAGCGCGCTTTCCAGCCGCTGCTCGACGAGGAGGATGGTCGTCGCCCCGCTCGCCGCGAGCCGGGCGAAAGCCTCCATCAGCATGTCGCAGATGATCGGGGCCAGGCCCTCCAGCGGCTCGTCGAGCAGCAGCACGGACGGTTGGCCGAGGATGGTGCGCGCCGTCGCCAGCATCTGCTGCTCGCCGCCGGACAATTGCGCGCCGAGATGGCGGCGGCGCTCGTAGAGGCGCGGGAACAGGCCATAGGCTTCCGCGATCGCCGGCCGCGGCCGGCCTTTCAGCCCGGTGAAGAGGTTCTCCTCCACGCTCAGGCCCCGGAACACCTCGCGGGCCTGGGGAACGAGGCCGAGGCCGGCGAGCGCCCGCTCCGCCGTGCCGAGCGCGGTGATGTCGCGGCCGTCGAGCCCGATGCTGCCGGCATAGCGGCGGGTCAGCCCCATCAGGCTCGCCAGCAGCGTGGTCTTGCCCATGCCGTTGCGGCCGAGGATGGCGAGCCGCCCGCCGGCGGGCACGCGGAAGGAGACCTCCTCCAGCACATGGGTCCGGCCGTAGCCGGCGCTTAAGGCCCGGACGTCAAGCGCGGCGGCCGGCATGCGCATAGCTCCCGAGATAGGCTTCGCGGACGCTTCGGTCCCGGGCGACCTCGGCCGGGGGGCCCTCGAAGATGATCTCGCCCGCGGCCATCACCGCGACGCGCCTGGCGAAGCGGAAGACGAGGTCCATGTCGTGCTCGATCATCAGCACGGTAAGCGAGGCCGGCAGGCGGGCGAGCGCCGCCTCGATCAGCGGCGTGTCGGCGGCGGGGACGCCGGCGGCGGGCTCGTCGAGCAGCAGCACCTTCGGCCGCTGCGCCAGCGCGATCGCGATCTCGGTGAGGCGCTGCTGGCCATAGGCGATTGTCCCGACCCTGCGGCGCGCGACTTCGGCGAGCCCGAGCTCCGCCAGGATCGCGGCGGCCTCGTCGCGCGCGGCGGGGTCGCCGCCGAAGCGGGCGAAGATGCGCGTCGCCCGGCCGAGCCTTTGCAGCACGGCCATGACGACATGCTCCTCCGGCGTCATCTCGGGGAAGAGGCGGGTGACCTGGAAGCTGCGCACCAGGCCCGCCCGCACACGCCCGACGGCGCTCAAGGTGGTGATCTCCTCGCCGGCGAGACGGACGTGGCCTGCGTCGGGCGCGATGCGGCCGGTGGCGATCTCGACGAATGAGGTCTTGCCGGCGCCGTTGGGGCCGATCAGGGCGAGCCGCTCGCCCTCGGCCAGCGCGAGCGAGATGTCGCGCGCGACCGTGATCCCGCCGAATGCCTTGGAGAGACGGCTGACCGCGAAGACCGGGTTCATCGGCCGGGCTCCGGGGGCCGGCGCGTGAGCAGCCGGGCGGCCTCGTCCAGCGTGCCGGAGAGCCCGCGCGGGGCGAAGAGCACGATGGCGATCAGCACGGCGCCGACCAGCGTCATCCAGTGGAAAGGGTCGATCGCGGCGATGACATGCTCGAGCGCCATGAAGATCACGGTGCCGATCAGCGCGCCGTGGAGATGGCCCATGCCGCCGACCACCAGCATGACGAGAGCATTGGCCGAAATCTCGAAACTGATGCTGTCGAGCCCGACGACCTGGGTCGCGATCGCCGAAAGCGCGCCGCCCATCCCTGCGACCGCGCCGGAGATCGCGAACATCCGCAGCAGCACCGGGAAGGCGCGGATGCCGAGCGCGCTGATCCTGAGCGGGTCCTCCTTCAGCCCGCGGCAGACCATGCCGAAGGGCGAGCGCGTGACGAAGCGCAAGCCGGCGAAGACCAGGATCAGGAGGCTGAGCCCGAAGAGATAGGCGCTGCGGCCCCACAGGTCGAAGGCGAAGACGCCGAAGAGCGGGGCGGGCTCGAGGCCCGAGAGCCCGTCGCTGCCGCCGGTGATCGAGGAGGCCTTGTTGGCGGCCTCGTGCAGGAGCTGGACGATGGCGATCGAGAGCACGAGCTGCGGCAAGCCATGGGCGCGCAGCATGACGGCGCCCATGGCGAGCCCCGTCAGGGCGCCGGCGGCCGCGCCGATCAGGACGAGCAGGACGGGATCGTCGAGGCCGGCGAGGCAGGCGATGCCGGCGGCATAGGCGCCGGCGCCATAGAGCGCGCCCTGGCCGAGCGAGGCGATGCCGCAATAGCCGACGATCAGGTCGAGCGAGAGCACGAGCAGCGAAATCGAGATCAGGCGCGTCAGGAAGGCGAGGCTGTCGGGAAAGAGCCAGTAGCCGGCAAGCCCCGCCGCCGCGATCAGGGCGAGGCCGGCAAGGTCGCGCCCGAGCACGGCGGAAAGCGGGGGCGGCGCCTCGGCCATCTAGGGAGCCCGCCCCATCAGGCCGCGCGGGAAGGCGCAGACCACCAGGATCACCGCGAGATAGAAGAAGAAATTGCCGAAATCGGGCAGGAGATAGCGCCCGGTCACATCGATGGCGCCGAGTAGCAGGCAGGCGGCGAGCGCGCCGGGGATGGAGCCGGCGCCGCCGACCGAGACCACGACGAGGAAGGTCACCATGTAGCGCAGCGCGTAATAGGGCTCGATCGGCAGGAATTCGGCGCCGACCACGCCGCCGAAGGCGGAAAGCCCGATGGCGAGCGCGAAGCTTAACGCATAGACGGTTTCGGTGCGGATGCCGAGCGCGCGCGCCATCGGCGCGTTCTCGACCGCGGCGCGCAAGTGGACGCCGAAGCCGGTACGCGCGACCAGGAACCAAAGGCCCCCCGCGACGGCAAGGCCGCTCACGATGACGAAGAGGCGATGCCCGCTGATGCTGCGGAAGCCGAGATCGATCGGCTGGGCGAGCGCGGCCGGCAGGGGAATCGTCTTCAGGCTCGGCCCGAAGAGATAGTTGGTGAGGCCGATGACGCAGAAGGTGAGGCCGATCGTCATCAAGAGCTGCGTGAGTTCGCTGCGGTCGTAGATGCGGCGATAGAGCAGGCGCTCGAGCGGCACCGCGATCATCACCGTGCCGGCGATCGCCAGCGCGATCCCGAAGCCATAGCCGAGGTCATGCTCGCGCATCGCCCAGGAGGCGATATAGCCGCCGATCATGGCGAAGGCGCCATGCGCGAGGTTCACCACCCGCATCAGGCCCATGGTCAGCGACAGGCCGATGCAGATGATGAACAGCGCCATGCCATAGGCGAGCGCGTCCATGGCGATGCTCAGCGCGGTCAGCATCGGCCGGCTTGCCCCGTTCGGGCGGGTTGCGCGTCGCGCGTCGCGTCGCTCACTTGATCGGTCCGGGGTCCTTCTGCTCCGGCACGCCGGCGATCTCCTTGTTGATCCAGCGGCCCTGCGCGTCCTTCGCCACCTCGCGCAGATAGATCGTCTGGGTGACGTGGCGCGTCTCGGGGTCGATCCTGACGGGGCCGCGCGGGCTTTCCCAGCCGAGCCCCTTCACCGCCTCGACCGCCTTCTCGGCGTCCTGCTTGCCGTCGGTCGCCGCGATCATCTTCGAGATCACGAACATCCCGTCATAGGCGCCGACCGCCGGGAAGGAGACGAGGTCCGGCGCGCCGATCGCCTTCTCGGCGGCGGCGACGAAGCGCTTGTTGAGCTCGGAATCGTGCGAGACCGCATAATGGTAGGAGGTGATCAGGCCCTCCGCCGCCTCGCCCAGCGCCGGCAGGTCCGATTCCTGGGTGAGGTCGCCGGTGGCGAAGAACTTGACGCCCGCCTTCTTCAGGCCGGTGTCGCTGAAAGCCTTGACGAAGCCGAGCGTCGGCGGGCCCGACGGCAGGAAGGCGAAGAGCCCCTCGGCGCCTGAATCGCGGATGCGCTGCATGATCGGGCTGAACTCGGTCGTGCTGAGCGGGATGCGGATCGCTTCCTTCACCGTGCCGCCGGCCGCCTCGATCGCCTTCCGGAAGGCGCCCTCTGCATCGATGCCGGGGCCGTAGTCGCTGACGACCGAGACGAAGCTCTTCACCCCGCGCTCCACCGCCGCCTGGCCCAGCGGCGTCGCCGTCTGCCCCATGGTGAAGGAGGTGCGCACCACCAGCGGCGAGGAGGCCGTGATCGCCGAGGTCGCGGCGTTGAAGATCACCAGCGGGACGTTGCCCTGCTTCAGCAGCGGGGTGATCGCCATGGCGTCCGGCGTGAAATAGATGCCGCCGAGATACTGCACCTTGTCGCGCACGATCAGCTCCTGCGCGAGCGCGCGCGCCTGCTGCGGGTTGGCCGTCGGCAGGTCGCGATAGATCAGCTCGATCTCGTGGCCTGCGACGTTCTTGCCGTTCTGCGCGAGCCAGGCTTCGGCGCCGGCCTGGAAGTTCTTGCCCTGCAGCGCGAAGGGGCCGGAGAACGGGCCGATGATGCCGACCTTGATCGTGTCCGCCGCGGCGGAGGCGCCGAGCGCGAGCGCGCCTGCGAGCGCCAGCGCACCGGCGGGCAGCAATCTGTTCCAGAATCCCTTGCTCATCCATCGTCTCCGATCTTGCGGGCGCAATGCGTGGCTCGAAGCTCTAGAGCACTTCGGCGCTTCTGCGAAACACGGAAACTGCGAAACGCCGCCGCTCCGGCAGGGTAGGGAATTAAATTACATGAATGGGGGAAGCCCTCGGAGATCAGTAGCCTTATCAGCGGTGTTCCATGCGATAAGGGTGGATTTCTAGCGGATTCCGGTTGCCTTGATGCCTCGATTGCGGTAAGTTTCCGGTAATAAAATTTCATAACGCCGCGAATGGCGGCTTTTCCGGGGAGTGACCATGCAGAACGATTCTCTTTCGCGCACCGGTTTGACGCGCCGTGGCCTGGGCGGCCTTGCCGCCGGTCTTGCGGCTTCGACGATGCTCGCGCCCGCGGCCGGGCTGGCACAGGGCGCTTCCAGCGCCAATCTCGCCATGGTCGGCGAGCCGCAGTCGCTCGATCCGATGGCCTCGACCGCCGATCTCGTCGGTACGATCATGCAGCATGTCTACGAGCCGCTGTTCACCTTCGACGCCAACTGGGCGACGCAGCCGATGCTGGCGGCTTCGCTGCCGGCGATCTCGGCCGACGGCAAGACCTATGGAATCGAGCTGCGCAAGGGCGTGAAGCTCCATAACGGCCGCGATCTCGACGCCGAGGACGTGGTCGCCTCGCTGAAGCGCTGGCTCGAGATGACCCCGCGCGGCAAGGGCCTCGCCAAGAGCGTCGCGAGCCTGACCGCCAAGGGGCCGTCGAGCGTCGAGATCGTGCTGAACAAGGTCGAGCCCGCGCTGCTCGCGCATCTGGCGCTGCCGTCGGGCTTCGCCGCGATCATGGCCAAGGAATCGATCGCCAATCCGCTGACCGAGTTCGTCGGCACCGGCCCCTACAAGTTCCGCGAGCGCAAGCCCGACCAGTTTGTCGTGCTGGTCAGGCACGACGGCTATGCTTCGCGCAGCGAGCCGACCTCCGGCTATGCCGGCAAGCGCGAGGCGAAGATCGACGAGCTGCGCTTCATCCCGGTGCCGAACGCCAATACCCGCCTCGAGGGCGTCATCGCCGGCCAGTACCAGTTCTCCGACCAGCTCCCGGTCGAGAGCTTCAAGA
This sequence comes from Bosea sp. (in: a-proteobacteria), assembly GCF_023953965.1. Taxonomy (NCBI): domain Bacteria; kingdom Pseudomonadati; phylum Pseudomonadota; class Alphaproteobacteria; order Hyphomicrobiales; family Alloboseaceae; genus Allobosea; species Allobosea sp. The sequence continues at coordinate 697,693 of NZ_JAMLIX010000001.1, read as the reverse complement.
AGCTGTCCGCGTCCAGCGCGGCCAAGGCCGTGCTGACCATGCCCTTCGGCTTCCCCTATTTCCCGACCAACACCAAGCAGGGGCCGATGGCCGATCTGAAGGTCCGCCAGGCCTTCCAGATGGCGCTCGACCTCGAAGAGGTGCTGATGGCGGGCTTCGGCGAGCCGAAGTTCTTCGCGCTCGCGCCCGCGCATTTCCCCAAGGGCTCGCCCTTCTTCTCCGAGGCCGGCAAGGACAAGTACAGCCGCGCCGACGTCGCCGGCGCCAAGAAGCTGCTCGCCGAGGCGAAATACGACGGCACGCCGATCCGCATCCTCAACTCGAAGCAGTACGACTTCCACCACCGCATGGCGCTGGTGATGGCCGAGCAGATGAAGGCGGCCGGCTTCAAGGTGCAGCTCGACGTCGTCGACTGGGCGACGCTGATCCAGCGCCGCGGCGATCCGGCGCTGTGGGACGTCTACATCACCCATTCCGCCTTCCTGCCCGAGCCGATGCTCTCGCCGCCGCAGCTCGGCGACGGCGCGCCCGGCTGGTGGTCGACCCCGGCCAAGGAGGCGGCGCTCACCGCCTTCAACGCCGAGCCCGATCCGGTGAAGCGCGGCGCGCTCTGGGGCAAGGTCCAGCAGGTCATCTTCGACGAGGTGCCCTATATCCGCGCCGGCAACTTCGCCGCGCTCTCCGGCGCCTCGGCCAAGATGAAGGACTTCACGGCGATGCCCTGGCCGTCGTTCTGGAACGTCGATCTCGACAAATGATATCGGACGGGTGATCCCGTAGGATCGCCACCGTCCCTGACATATCGTCGGCGCGGCTTCGGCCGCGCCGCATCGTGTCCCGCCACGCCTGCCTCCAGCCAACGGAGCGTATCCGATGCTCGCGCATCTCGGACGCCGGTTCGCCGGTCTGCTGCTCGTGCTTTTCATCGTCGCCGCGATGGTCTTCTTCCTGACGCGGCTGGCGCCTGGCGATCCGGCCGCGCTGATGCTCGGCGATCAGGCCACGGCCGAGGACATCGCCAAGCTGCGCATCGCCTACGGCCTCGACAAGCCGCTGCTGGTGCAGTTCGTGCTCTGGCTGAAGGAGGTGGCGAGCGGCAATCTCGGCCAGTCCATCTTCCTCCAGCGGCCGGTGACGCAGGCGCTGCTCGAGCGCGCCGAGCCGACCTTCTTCCTGGCGATGTTCTCGCTCGCCATCGCTGCGGCGATCGGCGTGCCGGCCGGCATCGCCTCGGCGGTCTGGCGCGGGCGCCCGCTCGATCAGGTGGTCAGCGGCCTTGCCATGCTGGCGGCGAACATCCCGAGCTTCTGGCTCGGCCTGATCTTCATCCAGTTCTTCGCGGTCAAGCTCGGCTGGTTCCCGGTCGCGGGCTACGGCTCGCCGGATGCCGGTTTCGCGGAGCGGCTCCAGCATCTGCTGCTGCCGTCCGCCGTGCTCGGCCTGGTCAATTCGGCGCTGATCACCCGTTTCACCCGCGCCAGCATGCTCGACATCCTCAGCGCCGATTTCCTGCGCACGGCCCGCGCGAAGGGCCTGTCCGAGCGGCGCGTCCTGCTGGAGCATGCCTTCCGCAACGTGCTGGTCCCCGTCATCACCGTGCTCGGCCTGACGCTGGCGCTGCTGATCGGCGGCGCGATCGTCACCGAGACGGTGTTCGGGCTGCCCGGCATCGGCAACCTCGTCGTCTCGGCGGTGCTGCGGCGCGACTATCCCGTGATCCAGGGGGCGTTGCTCGCGGTCGCGGGGATCTACGTCCTGGTCAACCTCGCCATCGACCTGATCTACACGCTGGTCGATCCGCGCGTGCGCTACTGAGGAGGCGGCGATGAACTCTCCCGTCCTCGCCTTCTTCCGCGCCCTGTTCCGGCGCAGGCTCGTGCTGGTCGCGGCGCTGGTGCTCCTGGTCGCCTTCGTGCTGGCGCTGTTTGCGCCCTGGCTCTCCCCCTTCGACCCCGGCGCGATGCGCGTGGTCAGGCGCCTGCGCCCGCCGGGCGAGGTCAACTGGTTCGGCACCGATGAGCTCGGCCGCGACATCTTCTCGCGCGTCGTCTGGGGCGCGCGCGCCTCGCTCGGCATCGGCTTTTCGGTGGTGGTGATCTCGATCACGGCGGGCGCGGTGCTCGGCCTGCTGGCGGGCTATTTCAAGCGCCTCGACGGGCCGATCATGCGCCTCGTCGACGCGCTGATGTCGCTGCCCGACATTCTGCTCGCGATCTTCCTCGTCGCGGTGCTGGGCGCCTCGGCCGGCAACGTCGTCCTGGCGCTGTCGATCGTCTACACGCCGCGCGTGGTGCGCGTCATCCGCGCCTCGACGCTGGTGGTGCGCGAATTGCCCTTCGTCGAATCGGCCCGCTCGATCGGCGCCTCGACGGCGCGCATCCTCTCGATCCATCTGCTGCCCAACATCGCCTCGCCGGTCCTGGTGCAGGCGACCTTCATCTTCGCCTATGCGGTGCTGGCGGAGGCGGGGCTTTCCTTCCTCGGCGCGGGGGTGCCGCCGGAGACGCCGACCTGGGGCACGATGATCGCGTCGGGCCAGCAATATGCCGACGACGCCTTCTGGCTCGTCGTCTTTCCGGGGCTTGCCATCGTGTTCGTGGCCCTGTCGCTCCAGGTCGTCGGCGACGGCCTGCGCGACATGCTGGATCCGCGCCTCAGGAAGGAGCTGTGATGGCCGCCGGGCAGGCTCAGCCCGCTGCCGGGCCGGAGGAACCGGTCGGAGCGTCGGATATCCTCAGCGCCGTGCGGGCCGGCCTCGGCACGATGTCGGAGAGCCAGCGGCGCGTCGGGCGGCTGATCCTCGACGAGCCCGGCTGGGTGGTGAAGGCGAATGTCGAGGAGATCGCGGCCCGCGCCGGCGTCAGCGCGCCGACCATCGTGCGCTTCGCCCGCGCCGCCGGCTGCGAGGGCTTGCGGGACCTGAAGCTGAAGCTCGCCGGGGCGCTGGCGCTGGGCGCGCCCTTCCTGCACCGCTCGGTGCGGGTCGGCGAGGCCGCCGCCGACGTCGTGCGCAACGTCACCGGCAGCATGACCACGGTCATCGCCGAATGGCAGCGCCGGCTCGACCCGGCCGAGCTCGACCGGGCGGCGGCGGCGATCACGCGGGCGCGCCGGATCGACTGCCTCGGCACGGGAGCGACCTCGCATTTCCTGGCGCAGGACCTGCAGGCGCGGCTGTTCCGCCTCGGCCTGACCGCGAACGCCTTCTCCGACGCGCATTTCCAGCTCGTCGCGGCGGCGACGCTGACCTCGGCCGACGTGCTGGTGGCGATCTCCTTCGTCGGGCGCATGCCGGCGCTGCTGCGCGCCGTCGAGGTCGGGCGGGCGCGCGGCGCGACGGTGATCGCCCTGACGCAGGCCGGCACGCCGCTGGCCGGGCTCGGCCATATCGTGCTGCCGATGGACGTGCCGAGCGACGCGACCATGCTGGTCGGCACCGACGCCTATGTCGTGCAGCTCATCGCGATCGAGGTCCTGATGATCCTCGTCGGCCTGCGCCAGGGGCCGGGGCTGATCGCGCGCATGAACGATCTCCAGCACGTGCTCAACAGCTACGGCGTCGACCGCGAGGACCCCTCCGTGCTGCATGCCGGCTGGCGGCAGATGCTGGAGACCGGGGACGGCGGGCCCGGCACCGGCTGAGGCGCCGCGCTTGCATTTCGCGACGGGCCGCTATGATGCGCGCGACGGGAGCAGCCTTCGCTCCCGAGGCCCCCGGCACGGAGACGCGATGAGCCCTTCCGCCCCCGATCTCGCGACCCTGACGCCGCGCCAGCGGCGGATCCTCGACGTGGTGCAGGAGCTCGGCTTCACCACGATCGAGACGCTGGCCGAGCGCTTCGGCGTCTCGGCGCAGACGGTCCGACGCGAGATCATCCGCCTCCAGGCCGGCAACTTCCTGCAGCGCTTCCACGGCGGCGCGGGGCTCGCCTCCGGCGGCATCCGCCCGGCCTATGCGCAGAAGCTCACCGTCTCGCCGCGGGGCAAGGAGCGGATCGGTGCCGCCGTGGCGCGGATCGTGCCGCCGGGCGCCTCCGTCTTCCTCGATGTCGGCACCACGGTCGAAGCGGCGGCGCGCGCCCTCATCAACAAGCCCGGCCTCAGGGTCGTGACGGCGAGCGTCTGCGTCGCTCAGATCTTTTGCAGCCACGGCGTCTTCGACGTGGTGGTGACCGGCGGCACGACGCGCGGCGCCAACGGCGCCCTCGCCGGGCAGGCCGCGATCGCCAGCATCGCGGGCTTCCGCTTCGACTACGCGATCCTCGGTCTCGGCGGCTTCGACGACGACGGCGCGCCGATGGATTTCGACCTGGAGAAGATCGCGGTACGCCAGGCCGCGATGGGCCGCGCCCGGCAGAGCCTCGCGCTCGCCGACCACAGCAAGTTCGAGCAGACCGGCACGGCGCGGCTTGCGCCGCCCGAGGCGCTGAGCCTGTTCGTGATCGATGCCGAGCCCGGCCCCCGCCTGCGCGCGGGCTGGGAGCGTGCCGGCGCGCGCTGGCTCGTGGCCTGAAGCGGCTCTTCCTCCCGCCAATTCTTAGCCGGCGCTCTTGCGTCGATGCGCGCTTTTGATCAGGATGGAAGAAATCTTACACGAGCGCTGCTCACGGGCGCCGGTTCCAGGGAGGTTGCCATGCTGCGCGTCAAGATCGCGTCCCTTTGCCTCATGGCTTTCGGCCTCGGCTTCGCCGGGCAGGCCGAGGCGCAGGACTGCCCCAATCGCGGCACGCTCGACGCCCGTTATTGCGACGCCAACCGCGATCTGCTCGCCGACACCCCGACCGATCCAGCCAAGCAGAAGGACCCGGACACGCTGATCTTCTCCTATACCCCGGTGGAGGATCCGTCCGTCTACGAGAACGTCTTCGCCGGCTTCCTCGATCATCTGAGCAAGGTGACGGGCAAGAAGACCAAATGGTTCGGCGCCGAATCCTATGCCGCGCAGGTCGAGGCGCTACGCTCCGGGCGCCTCCACATCGCCGGCGTCGCCAGCGGCCCGACGCCGTTTGCGGTCAATCTCGCCGGCTTCGTGCCGATCGTCGCCATGGCCAAGAAGGATGCCTCGATCGGCTATACGCTCCAGCTGATCGTGCCGAAAGACTCGCCGATCAAGACGATCGCCGACCTCAAGGGCAAGCGCGTCGCCCATGTCGCGCCCTCCTCGAATTCGGGCGACACGGCGCCACGCATCCTGTTCAAGGAGAAGGGCATCGAGCCGGGCAAGGATTACGAGGTGCTCTATTCCGGCAAGCACGACAATTCGATCATGGGCGTGGTCAACAAGGACTACGACGCCGCCCCCGTCGCCTCCAGCGTGGTCGAGCGCATGGCGGAGCGCGGCATGTTCAAGCGCGACGACATCCGCATCGTCTATGAATCGAGCCCCTTCCCACGCACCGCCTTCGGCATCGCCCATGATCTCAAGCCCGAGCTCCAGGCCAAGATCAAGGAAGCCTTCATGACCTTCGACTTCGTCAATTCCGCGCTGGGCAAGGAGTTCAAGGACACCAAGGGCTTCAAGGAGCTGAGCTACAAGGACGCCTGGGGCGACATCATCCTGATCCAGAGCAACAGCGGCATCACCTATACCCAGGACGGGCTGTCCAAGCTGAAGGGCGATTGATGTCGGCAGTCTCCGCGGGCGCCGGCGCGCCGCTGCTGGCGGTTACGGGGCTCACCAAGGTCTATCCGACCGGCAAGAAGGCGCTGGGCGGCGTCGACGTCGTCATCGACCGGCCGCAGCTCGTGGCGGTGATCGGCTCGTCGGGCGCCGGCAAGAGCACCTTCATCCGCTGTATCAATCGGCTGGTCGAGCCGACCTCCGGCAGCGTGAAGCTCAACGGCGACGATATCGTCGCGCTCGACCGCAAGGGCCTGCGCGCGGTGCGGCGCCGGATCGGCATGATCTTCCAGGAATACAATCTGGTCGAGCGGCTCTCGGTGATGCAGAACGTGCTCTCGGGGAGGCTCGGCTATACCGGGCTCCTGGCCTCGCTGCGCTACCGTTTCCCGCCGCAGGACATCCAGGCCGCCTTCGCGCTGCTCGACCGCGTCGGGCTCGACGGCTATCACGACCAGCGGGCGGACGCGCTCTCCGGCGGCCAGCGCCAGCGCGTCGGCATCGCGCGCGCCCTGATGCAGCGGCCGGACCTGCTGCTGCTCGACGAGCCGACGGCGAGCCTCGACCCCAAGACCTCGCGCCAGATCATGCGCCTCGTGCGCGAGCTCGTCGCCGAGCGCCAGACGCCGGCGATCATCAACATCCACGACGTCGAGCTCGCCCGCGCCTATGCCGACCGCATCATCGGCATGAAGGACGGGCTGATCGTCTTCGACGCGGAGGCTTCCGCCCTGACCGACGCGGCGCTGACCGAGATCTACGGCGAGGAGGACTGGTCGGCCGCGCTGGACGAGGACGACGAGGCTTCCCCCGTGGCGGTGACCGCGCTCGGCGCCACGTCATGACCACGGCCGCCACTTATCCGAGCCGCTGGCGCGCGCCGAGCATCTTCGGCAGCCCGGGCCGGCGCCTCGCTTTCTGGGCGGTGGTCTGCGCCTATCTGGTCTGGTCGCTTTCGACGCTCAACGTCGATACGGCGCGCGTGCTCGCCGGGCTGCCGCGCGCCTGGACGATTCTGGTCAGGATGGTCCCGCCGGATTTCGGCCGCTGGCAGCTCCTGCTGACCGGCATGGTCGAGAGCGTGCAGATCGCCATCGCGGCGACGATCATCGGCGCGGTTTTGTCGATCCCGATCGGCATCGCGGCGGCGGCCAATCTCGCGCCGCGGCCGCTCTATCTCCTGGCGCGCGCCTTCATCGTCACCGGCCGGACCTTCCACGAGGTCATCATCGCGATCTTCTTCGTCAAGCTCTTCGGCTTCGGCCCGGTGGCGGGGCTGCTGACGCTCGCCTTCTCCTCGTCGATCTTCCTCGGCAAGATGCTGGCCGAGGATATCGAGAACATGAAGCCCGGCCCCGTCGAGGCGATCCGCGCGACGGGGGCGAGCTTCGGCCAGACCTTCTTCTACGCGGTCGTGCCGCAGGTGCTGGTCAAGACGCTGGGCGTGCTGATCTACCGGCTCGATTCCAACCTCAGGCATTCGACCGTGATCGGCATCGTCGGCGCCGGCGGCATCGGCCAGACGCTCTCGGCCTCGTTCTCGCGCTACGATTTCGACTTCGCCAGCGCGATCCTCCTGACGATCGCGGCGATGGTCGCCTTCGGCGAATGGTTCAGCGACTGGGCGAGGCGGAAGCTGAGATGACCGCGCACCAGCCCCCGCGCCATTATCCCGACCGCTGGGAGCGCTATTCGCCGCGCCAGCGCCTCGTGCACTGGCTCTGGCTCGGCGGCATCGCGCTCGCCGCGGCCTGGTCCGTCTCGGCGCTCGACATCGAATGGGCCTTCTTCGCCGACGCCCACGAGCAGGCGGCCGACCTGATCGGGCGGATGTGGCCGCCGCGCTGGTCCTATCTGCCGCGCATCGTCCAGCCGCTGATCGAGACGCTGCACATCGCCACGCTCGGCACGATGATCGCCATCGTCTTCGCCCTGCCGGTCGCGTTCCTCGCGGCGCGCAACACCACCTGGAACCAGGGGAGCTGGCTCGTCGGCCGCGCCATCCTGGTGATGTCGCGCTCGATCAACACGGTGATCTGGGGGCTGGTCTTCGTCGCGATCTTCGGGCCGGGGCCGGTCGCCGGCATCTGCGCGGTCGCGGCGCGTTCGGTCGGCTTCATCGCCAAGCTCGTCGCCGAGGCGATCGAGGAGGTCGATGCCGGCCAGATCGAGGCGGTGGAGGCGACCGGCGCCAGCACGCTGCAGGTCTACGGCGTCGCCATCCTGCCGCAGATCCTGCCGGTGCTGATCGGTACCTCGATCTATCGCTGGGACATCAATGTGCGCGAATCGAGCGTGCTCGGCTTCGTCGGCGCCGGCGGCATCGGGCTTCTGCTCTACGCCTCGATCAACCAGTTCGCCTGGTCGCAGGCGATCGTGATCCTGATCGCCATTCTCGGCATCGTCGTCGTCAGCGAAGCATTGTCCGCCTATGTCCGCTCCCGCATCGTCTGAAGCCTGGGCGCAGACCGTCTTTCCCGGCGGGCTTGGCGCATTGGCGGACCGCTATGACGGCTTCCTCCTCGACCAATGGGGCGTGCTGCATGACGGCACGCGGCCCTATCCCGAGGCCGTCTCCTGCCTCGAAAGGCTCAGGGCGGCCGGCAAGGCGGTGATCATCCTGTCCAATTCGGGCCGCAGCGGCGCCGCCAACGAGGCCGTCCTCGCCGGGATGGGCTTCCCCCGCGAACTCTACGACCGCGTCGCTTCGGCGGGCGACGATGCGCGCGATGCGCTGCTGCAGCGCTCCGAGCCCGCCTATCGCGATCTCGGCCGGCGTTGCCTGCTGCTGGCGCGGCCGGGCGAGGAGCATCTGGCGGCCGGGCTCGGGCTGACGCTGACCGACGCCCCCGAGGAGGCCGATTTCGTCTTCGTGATGAGCATGGATTCGCAGCGCCAGTCGGTAGCCGGCTGGAAGCCGGTTCTGGAGCAGGCGCTACGGCGCGGCCTGCCGATGATCTGCGCCAATCCCGACCGCTACCGCGTCCATGCCGATGGCACGCTGCACGAGGCGCCGGGGCTCGCCGCGCTCGCCTATGAGGAGATGGGCGGCAGGGTGCATTACCACGGCAAGCCATATCCGCGGATCTACCGCAGTTGCCTGCGCTTCATGGACCGTCCGGCCGGGCGCCTGCTCGCCATCGGGGATTCGCTTGAGCACGACGTCGCCGGCGCGGCGCGGGCCGGGATCGACTCAGCCTTCATCGCCGGCGGCATCCATCGCGGCGACCTCGACTGGACCGGGGAGGGCGCGGTCGACCCCGAGAGCTGCCGCCGGCTGTTCGCGCGCGAGGGGCTTCATCCCCGCTACGGCCTGTCCTGGTTCGCCTGGGGCTGATCGGGGCGCTGTTTGCCTCTGATCAAGGAAGCGGCGGCCGGTTGCGGCTAGAGAGCGGCTTGTCCTCGCGACACCCTCCGGCCCGGAGCTGACAGATGCAGGCTGCGCAATACCGAGACGAGCGGCTTCCGCGCTACACCAGCTACCCGACCGCGCCGCATTTCAGCGGCGCCGTCGATGCGGGCGCCTATGCCGGCTGGCTGCGGGGGCTCGATGCGGGCACCGCCGCCTCGCTTTACCTGCACGTGCCGTTCTGCCGCTCGATGTGCTGGTATTGCGGCTGCCACACCACGGTCGCGCTGCGCGACGGGCCGATCATCGATTATCTTAAGGCGCTGCGGGGCGAGATCGCGCTGGTCTCGGGCCATCTTTCCGCTCCGCTCGACGTGCGCCACGTCCATTTCGGCGGCGGCACGCCGACCATCCTGGAGCCTGCGGATTTCGTCGGGCTGGTCGCGCTGCTGCGTCAGCGTTTCGCGCTGCACCCGGACGCGGAGATCGCGGTCGAGATCGATCCGCGCCGGCTCGGGCCCGGCATGATCGCCGCGCTCGCCGAGGCGGGGGTCAACCGGGCGAGCCTCGGCGTGCAGAGCTTCGATCCGGACGTCCAGAAGGCGATCAACCGGATCCAGAGCGTCGCGCAGACGGCCGCCGTGGTCGAAGGCCTGCGCGGCGCCGGCATCGCTGCGGTGAGCTTCGACCTGATCTACGGGCTGCCGCGGCAGACGCTCCGCTCCTGCCTCGACACCGTCGAGCAATGCCTGGCGCTGCGCCCCGACCGCTTCTCGATCTTCGGCTATGCCCATGTGCCGGAGTTCAAGAAGCACCAGCGCCGCATCGTCACGGCCGAGCTGCCGGACGGCGAGGCGCGCCACGAACAGGCCGAGGCGATGGCCGGGCGCCTCGTCGCAGCCGGCTATGTCCGCATCGGGCTCGACCATTTCGCCCGGCCGGAGGACGCGATGGCGCGCGCCTTGTCGCAAGGCTCGCTCCATCGCAATTTCCAGGGCTACACCACCGACCGCTGCGAGGCGCTGATCGGTTTCGGCGCCTCGGCGATCGGCCGGCTGCCGCAGGGCTATGTCCAGAACGAGGTGGTGATCGGCCGCTATGCCGAGCATGTCGCGGACAATGTCCTGCCGACGGCGCGAGGCTATCGCCTGACGGCGGAGGATCGCCTGCGCGCCGAGCTGATCGAGCGGGTGATGTGCGATCTTTCGGTCGATATCGACGCCGTCTGCGCCCGGCATCGGGCCGACCGGCGCATCCTCGACGCCTCGCTGCGCCAGCTCGACCAGTTGGCGCGGGAGGGCGTGGTGCGCTTCGAGGGCGGCCGGGTCTTCCTGCCGGACGAGGCGCGCCTGATGGTGCGCAAGGTCGCATCGGCCTTCGACGCCCATCTCGATGAGCCGCAGCGCCAGTACAGCCGGGCGGTGTAGCCATCCCTGTCATTCCGGGGCGCGCCATAGGCGCGAAGCCCCGGAATGACAGGGGGTGGCTGCGATCAGGTGCTACCCGGCGATCACGATCCTCAGCCCCGTCAGCGTGCACAGCAGCGCCGCATAGCTCAGAAGCGCGATCATGAGCGGGCGGCTTGCGCGATGCAGGCGCATGAAGCCGAGCACGACGAGCCATGCCTTGACCACGCCGAGCCCGGCGATGGCGAAGCCGCGCGGGCCGGCGGGCAGGAACATCGCGGCGACGAGGCTCAAGCCGGTGGCGAAGATGAGCGCCAGCAGGGTCTCGGTGAGGGGAAGGTCGCGCGTCATCGTCTCAGGCCAGATAGACGACCGGCAGGATCATCAGCCAGACGAGGTCGATCAGGTGCCAGATCGTGGCGACCGTCTCGACCGGCCGCGGCTTCGGGCGCCAGGCGACAACGATGAGCAGGACCGCGACGAACGCCACATGGGCGAGGTGAAAGCCGGTGATCAGCAGATAGAGCTCGGACAGCCGGCTTTCAGCGGCGGTGAACGCCGGCAGCTCGTGGAAGAAGGCGATGATCTTCAGCGCGCAGAAGGCGAAGCCGCCCAGCGCCGCGAGAACGAGGTTGCGGCGGGTGTTGCGCCCCGCTGCCGCGAGCGCCGCGAAGAAGCCGCTCGTCAGCAGCGTCGCGGTCGCGATGCCGGCCAGCCCCGGGTCGAGCCCGTCGTGGAAGGCTGTCAGCGCCGGCCGGTCGATGAGCCCGATCAGCAGGAATGCGCCGAGCAGTGCGCCGAAGACGATAAGCTCGCTCCAGACCAGGACCCAGAGCAGGAGCTCCATGCCGCCTTCGGAGGGCGAGACCGGCTGCGCGCCCTTCAGGCTGCGGCTCTCGACCGCGATGGTCATGCCGGCAGGAGCCGGCGCAGGCCCTCCGGCAGCCGGTCGCGCCAGCTCTGCTCGCGCACCAGGCGGAAGCCGAGATTGTCCGGCGGGGTGCCGACCGAGCAGCCGCCGCTCTTGGGGTTGCGGATGAAGAAGGTCATCATCGCGCGGTGCTGGCCCTCGACCACGTAGATGCCGCAATTGCCGGTCTCGCCGATCGTGGTTCCGGCGGCATCCTGCGTGACGCGGCGCAGGCAGGTCCTGGTCCATTCCCAGACATTGCCGGCGATGTCGTGGACGCCGTGCTCGTTGGCGCCGAAAGAGCCGATGGTCCGCGGCGCGGGGTCGCTCGCAGCCTTCCGGTTGGCCTCGCGCTCATAATCGGCGAGCCAGCGCTGGGCCGGGTTGGTGGCGTCGGGATCGAAGCCGCGCGCGTCGTCGACGAAGCGCGAGCCCGCGGCATGGGCCCATTCGCGGTCGCTCGGCAGGCGCCAGACCGCACCGGTCTCGCGGCTGAGCCAGGCGGCGTAGTCGGTCGCGTCGGTATGGCTGACGCCGGTCACGGGCAGATCGCCGCGCGGCGCCGGGCTGTCGAGGCGCTTGCAGGCCCCGGCCGCGACGCAGCGCGCATAATCGGCGGCCGTCACCTGATAGCGCATGATCTCGAGCGGTGCGCCGATCTTGACCGTGACGCGGGGCGCGTCGATCGGGCGGCCGGCGCGGCTGTACTCGCCGTCGAGGCGGTGCACGAGCGTCGCGGGCGGCACGATCGTCGTCTGCGGCAGGGGAAAGGCGGGGGCGGGCCGGCGGGCCGGCGCGGCCAGCAGGAGGGCGGCGGCTCCGGCGAGGAAGAGGAGGCCGAGCGAGGTCGTCAGCCCCGGCAGCGAGAGGCGCAGCGTGGTGGCCATGATCGGAAACTCTGTCGGAGAGCAGGGCCTCCCCGCCGGGCGGCGGGGAGGCTGAGGTCGCTCAGATGCCGGCCGGGGCCAGGACCTGCTTCATCAGGTCGTCGTTCCATTCGCCCTCGACCTTGAAGTGGCCGGCGGCACCGAGCTCGAACGCCTCGATCAGGTTATGGTTGACATAGGCGTAGATGCCCGGCTGCAGGAAGGTGTAGATCGCCGCTCCCGCGCAGCCGCCGGGGATGAACCAGGTCTCCAGGTCGCGCTCGGGCGGGTTGCGGAACTTGCCGGTGGCCCAGACATAGTCGCCATGGCCGCCGATCAGGTGGGGCCGCGTGTCGCGGTTGGCCTGCGAGTGCACGATCAGCACGGTCTCGCCGACCTTGGCGGTGAGCGCGTTCTTGCCTGTCAGGGCGCCGACCTTGCCGTTGAAGACGATATGGGTCGGGGTCAGCGTCCGCATCGCCTTGATCACGTCCTCATGGGCTTCGCCGGCACTCTCGTAGCGCTTGAACTTGCCGTTCTCGTCACGCGGGACGTAGAAGTCCTGCTCGCCGACATAGTAGACCTTGTCGTACTTCAGGGACTTGCCCTGATGGTCCGTCAGCCCCTCGCGCGGCAGCACCATGATGGCGCCGTTCATACCGGCGGTGACGTGCCAGGGCACCATGCCCGGAGGGGCGCAGTGGTAGACGAACACGCCCGGCCGGGTGGCCTTCCAGCGCAGCACGACCTTCTCGCCGGGGTTGACCTCGGTCAGCGCCCCGCCGCCGAGCGCGCCGGTCGACGAATGGAAGTCGATATTGTGCAACAGCTCGTTGGTCTCGGCGTTGATCATCGTGAGTTCGACATAGTCGCCCTCGTGCACGACCATCAGCGGGCCCGGAACCGTGCCGTTGAAGGTGAAGGCGAAGGTCTCGGTGCCGGCATCGTCGAGGACGATCTTCTTCTCATGGATCGTCATCTCGAATTCGACGACCTTCGGCCCGCCGGTGGCAATCTGTTCATGCGCATGCACGAAGGGGGGATCGACCAGCTTCGGCTTGACGCGCGGCAGCTTGGCGATGTCGGCGGCGCTGGCCTTGGTCATCACGCCTTGCGCCTGCGCCGGCGTGGATGCGGCCTGGACGAGCGCCCCGGTTGCCGCCGCTCCCGCCAGAATGCTGCGGCGGGTCAGTTTGAGCTCTTCGCCCATGGCTTGTCTCCTTGCCGTTCGACCGGAGTTCGACCGGTCATGAAGACTTTAGGAGACCGAAGAAAGCCGTCTTTGTTGCAGCACAACATCTTTGACGATTGCGCTGCAAAAAGAGCGCCGGGGCGCTCACCCGGCCGCGATCATCGCCGGCTCCCAGGCCGGCTCGTAGGTCAGCGTCACCGTGACGGTGGCGACGCCCTCGACGGCGCCTGCGGCCATCGCCACGGCTTCCCTGAGGAAGCCGGCGAGCGGGCAGCCGCGCGTGGTCGTCGTCATGGTAATGGCGACGGTGCCGTCGGGTGCCGCCGTGATCGCGTAGATCAGGCCCAGATCGACGACGCTGCGGCCCATTTCGGGGTCGAGCACGTCGCGCAGCGCGATCTCGACCAGCCGCTCCAGACCGGCGCTCATCCCTGGGTACCTCCGCCGCCATGGCGCACGAGCAGGCGATAGGCCGTGCCCGACGCGTCGAAATTGCCGGCCCATTCGTGCTGGCGCTTCGCCAGCTCGGGGAACAGGAAGAGCGGCTCGCGGGACAATAGCGCAAACAGCACCTCGCCGGGCCGAAGCTCCTCCAGCGCCTCCAGGATGCGCACCATCGGCTCGGGCGGCTCGAGGTCGACGAGGTCCAGCTCCTCCACCGGATCGCCCCAGAGGGCGGCGAAGGGGCTCGATCCGGCGGCGAGCCCGGCTTCCGCCTTGATTCCGGCATCGATCGGCGAGAACACCACCTCCCAGTCGCCGCCCTCGAGCGGGCGGTCGCTGGCGGAAAAGCCGTGATTGGCCATCACCGAGAACAGCGGCACCGGCCGGAACGGCGCGATGAGGCGCAGGCGCTCGCCCGGCGCGAGCGCGCCGACCGCCGCCATGATCGCCTGGAACGGCTCCTGCCCGGCTTGCAGCAGCGGGCGGACGTCAAGCTCGCGGATGGGCGATGCTTCCGGTGTCGACATGGGAAGGTTTCCTTTCCTCGGGTCGCGCTGAGAAGAGCCGTGGACGTTCATGCGCCGGTGGCCGCTCCGCGGCCTTGATCTGCGACAAGCGGCGGATGCTGACGATCTCGGCGGCAAGGCCGGCGGTGCCGGCAAGGCAGATCGCCATGGCGAAGCGGAAGCCCCCGGCCGTTCCCACGGCGAGAGCGGCGGTGCCCAGCGCCGCTCCGCAATCATAGATGACGAACCAGCGCCCGGTGCGCGGCATCGCGACGAGATCGCCGACGCGCGGTGTGGGCCCACGGCCGAGCCGGGGCGCGAAGGTTTCGAGCCAGGTCACGAAGGAGACGATCTTCACAAGCTGGGCCAGCGTCAAGCCGCCGAGCCAGCCGAAGGCGATCAGGAAGGTCAGCGCCGCGACCGGGCCGTCCCCCGTGCCGGTGAGGACGGCGACCGGCAGCAGCGTAAGCCCGAGACCGAGCGCCACGAAGGCCGGGATCGAGGCGAGCATGTTGATCTCGAGCGCCTTGCGCCGGCGGGTGCGGTAGAGGCTCGCCATGTCCCGCCCGTAGAACAGGCCGGACAGCGAAAGCACGGCAAGCACCGCCGCGATCCAGACGGGGCCCGGCTCGAGCCCGGCGAAGGGAGCGGCAAGCCCGGCGAGCGCGAGCGCGAGCGCGAGCGCGGCGAGGACGAGCACCGGCCGGACCCGGCGCGCCGGCGGCTCCGGCGCCATCATGAACATGACGAACAGGCGATAGCTGACGCCGAAGGCGATCAGCCCGAGCCAGCCGCCGAGACCGAGCAGGGCATGGAAGGGCAGGCCGTAAGGCAGGAGCGCGACATCGCCGAGCCAGTCGCCGTGCCCGGAGAGGATCGTCGTGAAGGCCGCTCCGCCCAGCGCCGTGGCGGCGAGGCAGGCGAGGCCGACAAGGACGAAGCGGGCGAACAGTGCCACGGGCCGCGCGCTGACGAGCGTCGCCGCCAGCATCAGGCCGAGCAGGCAAAAGCCGCAGATCAGGAAGACGGCGCCCAGCGGCATGAGGTCGAGCGAGGCGTTGATCCAGCCGGCGAGGGCCGCAAAGCCCGCGCAGAGCATGAGAAGGCCCACGATGAGCGTGGCGAGCGCCGGCAGGGCGAGCTGCGGGAAGGCGAGCGGCCGCGAGACCAGGACCGGCACGAATTGCAGCAGCGCGCCGGCCATGGCGAGGCTCAGCCAGCCGATTGCCACGAAATGGACGAGGATGAGGGTTCCCGGCTCGGCGAGTCCGTTGGCGGGAAAGCCGATGCCGGCGACGGCGAGCGCCTCGGCCGCGACGAGGAAGGCGAGCGCGGCCGCGAAATAGCTCATCGTCCAGCGGGACAGCGATGCCATCGGCATGGCCGCGATCTCCCGGTCTGGCGGCTCAGTGGCCGCAGGTGCAGGACTGGCCGTCCTCATGGCCGCCGCAATCGGCGGCGTGCTCCGCGCTGCCTGCGGCATTGCGGCCGATCTCGACCTGCCAGATCTGCGGGCCTTGCACGACATAGGCCCAGGAATAGGCGCCGGGATAACGCGCCTCGATCTGGCGCCTGAGCGGCGCGGGATCGTGGTCGTTGACGATGCTGAAGGCGTCGCCGGGCTCCAGGCGCTCCAGGATGCCGAAGATCGTGGCATGGCGCACGACCGGCGGGATCGTGCGCACGTCGAGCGGTTCGAGGGGCAGGGTGGTCATGGTGCGGCTCCGGTTGCGGGCCCGATGCGGGCAAGTTTTCAACCTAGCGGCTGCATGGCTGCGGCAATTTGCCAAAACGCAAACAGCCTGCCGTTGCCCGCCTCACTGTTCGAGGAAGAGCAGGGCGGCGATGGCGAGCGACATCAGGATGGCGGCGGCGACGCCGCCCTTCTGCAGCACGCCCATCCGGTAGAGCAGCAGCGCCATCACGATGATGGCGGGGGTGGCGACGGCAAGGCCGGTCTGGGCGTCGGTCATGGCGGTCGTCCTTAAGCCGCGAGCACGCGATAGATCGCCGGCAGGGCCGCCGGCAGGCGCTCCAGCTTCGAGACCACGGCGTGGCCGTTGCGGCCGAAGAGATGCGGGATATAGGCGCGCGACTCGCGGTCGACGGTGACGGCGAAGACGCAGATGCCGGCGCGGCGCGCCTCGATCACCGCCATGCGGGTATCCTCCATGGCGAAGCGGCCCTCGTAATGGTCGATGTCGTTGGGCTTGCCGTCGGTGAGGACGATGAGGAGCTTGCGCCGGTCGGGGCGGGCTTTCAGCCCGGCCGCGGCATGGCGGATCGCGGCGCCGATGCGGGTGTAGTGGCCGGGCGTCAGCGCGGCTATGCGTGCCTCGACCGCCGGCCCCATCGCCTCGTCGAAGCGCTTCACCGTCTCGATGCGGACCCAGTCGCGCCGGCGCGAGGTGAAGGTCAGGATCTCGTGGCGGTCGCCGCAGGCGGCAAGCCCATGGGCGAAGACGGTGAGCGCCTGCTTCTCGACGTCGAGCACGCGCAGATCGTCGAACCAGGAATCGGTCGAGAGCGAGACGTCCATCAGCGTCGTCACCGCGAGATCGTAGGCTTGCGGCCGGCTCGCCAGATGGATGCGGTCGCTGCCGGGGCCGCCGGCGGCGAGATCGGTCTGGCGGCGCACCACCGCGTCGAGATCGAGGTCGGGGCCGTCGATCTGGCCACGCTGCGGCTCGCGCAGCGGGCGCAGCGCCTCGAAGCGGCGGCGCACCTGGCGCACCAGCGCGCGCGTCGCCGCGTCCTGTACCGGCGGGGTGAGCTCCTGGCGCGCCATGGCGGCGAGCACCCGGCAATGGTCCTCGCGGTAGCTTGCGCTGCGGAAATCCCATTCCGGATAGGTCAGGGCGCCTGTGAGCGCGGTCTCGTCCATCGCCTCCGGCGGCAGGTCGAGATCGAAGCGGAAGCGCGAGGCGGGACGGCCCTTGCGCTCGCTCAGCACCATGTCGTCGAGCTCGTCGGCGGCTTCCGGGTCGTGCTCCTCGCTGTCGTCGGCGGGGCGGTCGACCGCGACCATCTCCGACATCGCCAGGATCTTCTCGAAACGGTTGAGGATGAAGGGGCTGCGCTCGCGCCATTCCTCGGCCGTCTCGTCGCGGCTGGCGGCATAGGCCTTGGTTTCGTCCCCGGCCTTGGCCGCGGCCGGCGGCGGCTGGTCCTCGTCGCGCCGGCGCGTGCGGGCCGGCGGGGCCGCGCTCGCCAGTGGCCAGAGCGGTACGCCGAGCGCCGGCAGATAGCCCGGCGGGGCCTTGTCCGGCCAGCCCGTGGCGGCGAGCTCGATGGTCTCGCCCGCGAGCAGGGCGCGGATCAGCGCCTCGACCTTGGCCTCGGTCGCGGGCAGGCCCTCGCGGCGCCGGCCCGCGAGCAGGGCCTCGGCCAGCCGGCGGTAGATGCAAGCGAGGCCGGGAAAGGCGCCAAGCACCTTCGTCACCAGCCGTTGCGCGGCGTCGATCAGGGCGAGGTCGCGCCTGAGCGGATCGGCTTCCGCAAGCGGGCGGGCCGGCATCGCCGCCATGCAGGCGGCAAGCCAGACATAGAGCGCGCGATTGAGCTCGGCCTCCGGGAAGAGCGCGATCCGCGCCGGCAGCTGCAGGCTGTCGGGCGTGCGCAGCGCCTGCGCCAGCCTTTCCTCGCCGAGGCCGACGCGCTGGCGCAGGTTGAGCCTGTGCCCGGCGGCGCGCTCGCGCGCCGGCACGATCCGGACGCCGGGCTCGCCGCCGAAGCCGCGGAAGCAGACGGAAAGCGTCGGCGCCATGGCGGCGAGCGTCACCGCGGCCTGCGGGTGATGCGGCAGGCTTCCCGTGTCGCCGACCAGCCGGTGCCAGAAGCGCCCGACCGTCTCTTCCAGCTCGAGGAAGTCCAGCATCGCCGCGTCCCTAGCCGAGGACCGCGCGGGAAACCTCGACGAGCCCGGCCCTGACCTCCGGCTCGTCGGTCAGGGGCTCGATCATCGCCGCCATCACCGCCTCCTGCCGGGGAAGCCCGGCGGAGATCAGGCTCGCCGCATAGACGACGAGGCGGGTCGAGACGCCCTCCTCGATGTCCTGCCCCTTCAGCGTGCGCAGGCGGCGCGCAAGGTCGACGAGCGGCGCGACGGCCGCCTCGTCGAGCCCGCTCTCCTGGGCGACGACCGCGATCTCCTGCTCGCGCGGCAGGAAGTCGAAGCTGATCGAGACGAAGCGCTGGCGGGTCGAGGGCTTCAGGTTCTTCAGGAGGTTCTGGTAGCCGGGATTGTAGGAGACCGCGATCATGAAGGAGGCCGGCGCGGCCAGGACCTCGCCGGTGCGTTCCAGCGGCAGGATGCGGCGGTCGTCGGTGAGCGGGTGCAGCACCACGGCGACGTCCTTGCGGGCCTCGACGATCTCGTCGAGATAGCACAGCCCGCCCTCGCGCACGGCGCGCGTCAGCGGCCCGTCGACCCAGACGGTTTCGCCGCCCTTGAGCAGGTGGCGGCCGGTGAGGTCGGCGGCGGAGAGATCGTCATGGCAGGCGACGGTGAAGAGCGGCAGGCCAAGCCGCGCCGCCATATGGGCGATGAAGCGGGTCTTGCCCGAGCCGGTCGGCCCCTTGAGCAGGAGCGGCAGATGCCGCTCCCAGGCCTTCTCGAACAGGAAACGCTCGTTGCCGGAGGTGGTATAGGCGGGGATGTCGATAGTGTCGGCGGCGGGCGCCATCACGGGTGGGTGCGGGATCATGTTCATCGCGAAATCCTTGGGAGCGGGGGCGGTCGCCCGCCGGTTTCGGTCCGATGCTGAAACAAGGGCTGGATCGCCATGCATCCGCCGGGACGCATGGCGATCCGGGCGTCATTCCGCCGGCTGGGCGATGGCGAAGGGATCCTCGGCGCGCTCGCGGCCGGGCACCAGCACGGCCCAGACGAACATCAGTGCCGAGACCACCACCACCACGCCGGAGCCGAGCCGGAACCAGTAGAACAGGGCGAGCTGGTCCTGCACGTCCATGAAGCCCTGGCCGAGCACGCGCTGGAGATGAATCTGGACCACGCCGGCGAAAGTCAGGGCGAAGGTCATCACCGACATCGCGGTCACCATCAGCCAGAAGCTTCCGATCGAGAGCCACTGGTTGTAGGGCGCCCGCCCCTTCAGCTCGGGGATCGCATAGGCCATCACCGCGAGGTTCAGCATCACATAGGCGCCGAAGAAGGCGAGGTGCCCGTGGGCGGCCGTCATCTGCGTGCCATGGCTGTAGTAGTTCACCGAGGACAGCGTGTGCAGGAAGCCCCAGACGCCGGCGCCGAAGAAGGCCATCACCGAGCAGCCGATCGACCAGAGCAGGGCGGCCTTGTTGGGGTGGTTGCGCCCGGCCTTCCAGGTCATGTGGAAGGTGAAAAGCACCATGGCGAAGAAGGGCGCCACCTCCAGCGTCGAGAACAGCGAGCCGATCCACTGCCAGTATCCGGGCGCGCCGATCCAGTAGTAGTGGTGGCCGGTGCCGAGGATGCCGGAGAACAGGGCGAGCCCGACGATGACGTAGAGCCATTTCTCCACGACCTCGCGGTCGACGCCGTTGAGCTTGATCATCAGATAGGCCAGCACCGAGGCCATGATCAGCTCCCAGACGCCCTCGACCCACAGATGGATGACGTACCACCAGTACATCTTGTCGAGCGCGAGGTTGGCCGGGTTGTAGAAGGCGAAGAGGAAGAAGATCGCCAGCCCCCACAGGCCGAAGAGCAGGATGTTGGTGACGGTGGTCTTGCGGCCCTTCAGCGAGGTCATGGTGATGTTGAACAGGAACATCAGCACGACGACGACGATGCCGACCTTGATCGCGAAGGGCTGCTCGAGGAATTCGCGGCCTTCATGGATGCGGAAGAGATAGCCGACGACCGCGACCCCGGCGGCAATGAAAAACAGCCAGAACTGGATGACCGCGAGCTTGCGGCTGTAGAGCTCGGTCTGCGCCTCCTCCGGCAGGAGGTAGTAGGTCGCGCCCATGAAGCCGAGCAGGAGCCACACCACCAGCGCGTTGGTGTGGATCATCCGCACGATGTTGAAGGGCAGGACCACCGAAAGCGTGTTGGGCAGGACATAGATCAGCCCTGCGACGACCCCGAAGGTCACCTGCGCGATGAAGAGCGCGAGCGCCCCGTAGAAATAGAGCATCGCGACGCTCTGGCTCTCATATCTCGTCGTGTTGTAGCCTGGCATGGCTCTCTCCTGTCGCGACGTTTCAGCCGGCATCGTTGGGCGGCCAGTTCTGGGTCTTGATCCGGCTCGTCCATTCGAGGAAATCGGCGAGATCGTTGAGTTCCTGATCGGTCAGGTTGAATTGCGGCATCTGGCGCCGGCCCTCGATCCCGGTCGGCTGGGCCTCCATCCAGGCCTTGAAGGCGTCGCGCGCCCCGCCGGGGTCCTTGTCGCCGCCATAGCGCTTCCAGACATTGCCGAGCTCGGGCGCGAAATAGGCGCCTTCGCCGAGCAGCGTGTGGCAGTTGATGCAGGAGTGGCGCTCCCAGATGTGCTTGCCGCGGGCGACGGCGGGCGTCAGCGTCGATTCGTCGGTCGAGACGTTGCGCATGTACCAGTGGCTGTGGGCGGTGAGCCCGACGAATATCGCGAAGAAGAAGATCGATCCGCCGTAGAAGACATTTCGGGCTCCCGCCTTTGTCAGACGTTCGGCCATGCGTTCACCCTTCCGTTTCCGTGTGTGGCGGGAAACCCCCGCATGCGGATGGCGAGGGTGAGATCGTGATAGCGGGGCGGCGGGGGCGTTTCTTTGCGCTTTGGCAAAGACGCAGGCGGCAGGCCGCGCCGTCAGGCTTCGGCCGTCGCCAGGCGCGTCAGGGCGGGGATGTCCCGGACCAGGAGCGTGCGCCGGCCGCCGGTGATGAGCCCGCCCCGCTCCCAGCGCGTCAGGATGCGCGAGACATTGTGCAAGGTGGTGCCGGTGAGCGCCGCGAGATCCTGCTGCGAGAGCGGGAAATCGATGCGCATGCCGCCGGCCTCCTGCCGGCCGGCCCGCTCGATCAGGCGCAGCACCGCATGGGCCAGGCGCCGCGGCACGTCGAGCGAGGCGATCTCGAGGAAGCGCCCCTGCGTCTCGGCGAGCTCGAGGCCGAGTTGCTGGACGAGCCCGAGCGGCAGGCCCGGCACCTCGCGCAGCAGCCGCTGCCAGGATGCGGCGGGCCAGACCGCGAGCGTCGAGTCGCGCAGCGCGCTCGCCGTCGCGTCATGCCGGTGCGGCGGCGGGCCGTGGCCGAGGTCGAACAGCTCGCCGGGGTGGACGATGCGCAGGATCACCGCCTCCCGGCCCCAGCTGATGCGCGCGAGCTTGAGGCAGCCCGACAGCAGCAGGAAGATCTCGTCGATCGGCTCCCCTTGCGCGAAGGCGCAGACCCCGGCGCCGAGATGGCGCAGGTTCGCGCTGGCGGCAACGGCCTTCCGCCCGGCCGCCCCGAGCGATGCGAAGAGAGCTTCCTCGCGCAGAAGATCGGGATCGATGCTCATGGTCGTATGCGCAAGCTTAAGCGCAAACCGGCCGGCCCTGTTTGCACAAGGTCAAACAAGGCGTCGAAAGGCGGCCTCAGCCGTAGCGGCCTTCCAGCCGCCGGTCGATCCACAGGGCCGCGAGCGTGCCAAGCGCGCCGGAGAGCAGATAAAGCCCGACCCAGGCGAGCCCGAAGCGGCTCGACAGCGTCAGCGCGACCAGCGGCGCGAAGCCCGCCCCGATCAGCCAGGCGAGGTCGGAGGTGAGCGCGGCGCCGGTGTAGCGGTATGGCGGCCGAAAGCTCGATGCGACCGCGCCCGCCGTCTGGCCGTAGGAGAGGCCGAGCAGGCCAAAGCCGATGATCACATAGATCGTCTGCCCGGCCAGGCTGTCGCCGAAGAGGAGCGGGGCGACGATGCTCGACAGGCTGAACAGGGCGATCATCCCGCCGGCGAGCAGCAGCGTGTTGCGCCGCCCGATCTGGTCGGCGATCAGGCCGGAGGTCACGATCGCGCCGGCGCAGACCACCCCGCCGGCGCCCTGCACCAGCAGGAACTCGGAGACCGAGCGGTCGGTGAACAGGTTGATCCAGCTCACCGGGAAGATGGTGACGAGGTGGAACAGCGCGAAGCTCGCCAGCGGCACGAAGGCGCCGATGACGAGGGTCGCGCCGTGCGCGCGCACGAGCTCGGCGAGCGGGACCGGCATCAGCTCGCGCGTCTCCATCAGCGCGGCGAATTCATGGGTCGCGACCATGCGCAGCCGGGCGAAGAGCGCGACGACGTTGATCGTCAGCGCGACGAAGAAGGGATAGCGCCAGCCCCAGCCGAGGAAATCCTGCTTCGACAGCGCGCCCTCGAAATAGGCGAAGAGCCCGGCCGCCAGGATGAAGCCGAAGGGGGCGCCGAGCTGCGGCAGCATCGCATACCAGCCGCGGCGTTCCGGCGGCGCGTTCAGGGCGAGCAGCGAGGACAGCCCGTCCCAGGCGCCGCCGAGCGCGATGCCCTGCAGCAGGCGAAAGCCCGCGAGGATGACGATCGACCAGACGCCGATCGTCGCGTAGCCCGGCAGGAAGGCGATCGCCGCCGTCGAGCCGCCGAGCAGGAAGAGCGCGACCGTGAGCTTGCTCACGCGGCCATAGCGGCGGTCGAGGGCGAAGAACAGGACCGAGCCGATCGGGCGGGTGACGAAGGCGAGCGCGAAGATGCCGAAGGCGTAGAGCGTGCCGGTGAGGCGCTCGGCGAAGGGAAAGACGAGCTCCGGGAAGACCAGCACGCAGCCGAGGCCGAAGACGAAGAAGTCGAAATATTCGGAGGTTCGCCCGATGATGACGCCGAGCGCGATATCCGCCGGCGAGACATGGTCGCGGCCATGCGCATCCGCCGGATGGCTCGATGAACGGTTCGCCGCGTCAGCGCTCATGAGCGCGCCTTCCTCGTTGGCGGACTTGCCCCCGCCTCATACAAATGGATACGGTGGATAGATGCCACTCGTCAAACCAGCGCAATGGAACAGATTGTCTGCCATGCGTTATGAGGGAACGGGAATAGAGAACGGCGGTTCCCGGATCGGGGAGGTCTCGAGTCTCTTGAGAATCTTTCGAATTCTACGGATCCTTCCCGTGATTACGCTGCTCGGCGGCTGCCAGATGGTGCTGCTCGGGCCCTCCGGCGACGTCGCCCTCCAGCAGCGCAACCTGCTCATCGCCGCGACCGCCCTGATGCTCCTGATCATCGTGCCGGTGATGGCGCTGACGGTCGCCTTCGCCTGGCGCTACCGCGCCTCGGCCAAAGCGGGCTACGATCCCGACTGGAACCATTCGCTGCCGCTCGAGGTGGTGATCTGGTCGGTGCCGCTGCTGATCATCATCGTCATCGGCGCCATGACCTGGATGGGCACGCATCTGCTCGATCCCTATCGCCCGTTGAACCGCATCAGCGCGGCTAAGCCGGTGGCCGAGGCGAACGCACAGCCGCTCGTCGTCCAGGTCGTGGCGCTCGACTGGAAATGGCTGTTCATCTATCCTGAGCAGGGCGTCGCCTCGCTCAACGAGGCGGTGGCGCCGGTCGACCGGCCGATCGAGTTCCGCATCACCTCGTCCTCGGTGATGAACTCGCTGTTCATTCCCGCGCTCGCCGGCCAGATCTACGCCATGCCCGGCATGCAGACGAAGCTCAACGCCGTGATCAACCATCCCGGCGAATTCGAAGGCTTCTCGGCCAATTACAGCGGCGCCGGCTTCTCCGACATGCGCTTCAGCTTCCGCGGCGTCGACGAGAAGGGCTTTGACGACTGGGTGCAGGGCGCGCGCGACAAGGGCGCCCCGCTCGGGCGGGCGGAGTATCGCGTGCTGGAGCGCCCGAGCGAGCGCGAGGCGGTCCGCTACTTCCGCGACATGCCGGCCGATCTCTTCGATGCCGTCCTCAACCGCTGCGTCGATCCGCTGCGGATGTGCACGCGCGACATGACGGCGATGGACGCCAGCGGCGGCGGCGGCCGGGAGGGCATCAACCTCGTCGCGCGGCTCGAAGGCGCCGAAACCGCGCGCCGGGGCGGGCGGCCCGTTCCGGCGCTGCCCTTCGTGACGGCGATCTGCACGCCGGCCGATGTCTACGGCACCGCGGGGATCAGCGCCCGCGGCACCGACTGAAGAGGGGCGAGGGACAAATGACCTCCTATCCCGACTGGTGGAAGCTCTTGTTCGGGCGCTTCACGCTCGAGGCGATCCCCTATCACGAGCCGATCCTGATCGGGACCTTCGCGGTTGTCGTCCTCGGCGGGCTCGCGCTCGTCGCGCTCGTCAGCCGCTACCGGCTCTGGGGCTATCTCTGGCGGGAATGGTTCACCAGCGTCGACCACAAGAAGATCGGGATCATGTACATGATCCTCGGCGTGATCATGCTGCTGCGCGGCTTCGCCGACGCGCTGATGATGCGCGGCCAGCAGGCGATCGCCTTTGCCGGCAGCGATGGCTACCTGCCGCCGCATCATTACGACCAGATCTTCACCGCCCACGGCGTGATCATGATCTTCTTCGTGGCGATGCCCTTCGTCACCGGGCTGATGAACTATGTCGTGCCGCTCCAGATCGGCGCGCGCGACGTCGCCTTCCCCTTCCTCAACAACTTCTCGTTCTGGATGACTGTGGGCGGCGCCGTGCTGGTGATGGCCTCGCTCTTTGTCGGCGAATTCGCCAGGACGGGCTGGCTCGCCTATCCGCCGCTGTCGGGGGCCGCCTTCTCGCCCGGGGTGGGCATGGACTATTATCTCTGGGCGCTGCAGATCGCCGGCGTCGGCACGACCTTGTCCGGCGTCAACCTGATCGCGACCATCGTCAAGATGCGTGCGCCCGGCATGGACTTGATGAAGATGCCGGTCTTCACCTGGACGGCTTTGTGCACCAACATCCTGATCGTCGCGACCTTCCCGATCCTGGCGGCGACGCTCGCGCTTTTGACGCTCGACCGCTATGTCGGCACCAATTTCTTCACGGCCGATCTCGGCGGCAACCCGATGATGTACGTGAACCTGATCTGGATCTGGGGCCACCCGGAGGTCTACATCCTGATCCTGCCGATCTTCGGCGTCTATTCCGAGGTCGCCGCGACCTTCTGCGGCAAGCGCCTCTTCGGCTATGCATCGATGGTCTATGCGACGGTGGTGATCACCATCCTGTCCTATCTCGTCTGGCTGCACCATTTCTTCACGATGGGCTCGGGCGCCAGCGTGAACTCCTTCTTCGGCATCACGACGATGATCATCTCGATCCCGACGGGTGCGAAGATCTTCAACTGGCTGTTCACGATGTATCGCGGCCGCATCCGCTTCGAGCTGCCGATGATGTGGCTCGTCGCCTTCATGCTGACCTTCGTCATCGGCGGCATGACCGGGGTGATGCTGGCGGTGCCGCCGGCCGATTTCGTGCTGCACAACAGCCTGTTCCTGGTCGCCCATTTCCACAACGTCATCATCGGCGGCGTGGTCTTCGGCGTCTTCGCGGCGATCGCCCACTGGTTCCCGAAAGCCTTCGGCTTCAGGCTCGACCGCTTCTGGGGCGTGCTCTCCTTCTGGTTCTGGGTGATCGGCTTCTACGTCGCCTTCATGCCGCTCTATGTGCTGGGCCTGATGGGCGTGACGCGGCGCTTGAGCCGCTTCGAGGACCCCTCGCTGCAGATCTGGCTCGTGATCGCGGCGTTTGGCGCGGTGCTGATCGCGCTCGGCATCCTTTGCTTCATCATCCAGATCGGCGTCAGCATCCTGCGCCGCGAGGAATTGCGCGATGTGACCGGCGACCCCTGGCAGGGGCGCACGCTGGAATGGTCGACCTCCTCGCCGCCGCCGGCCTATAATTTCGCCTTCACCCCGATCACGCATGAGCTCGACGCCTGGGACGACATGAAGAAGCGCGGCTACAGGCGCCCGCTCGGCGGTTTCCGGCCGATCCACATGCCGAGGAACACCGGCGCGGGCGTGGTCATCGCAGGCCTTGCGACGCTTAGCGGCTTCGCGCTGATCTGGTATGTCTGGTGGCTCGCGGCGGCGAGCTTCGTCGGCGTCGTCGCCGCCGCGATCCTCCACAGCTTCGACTACGACCGCGACTTCCACATCCCCGTTGACGCGATCCTGCGGGAAGAGGAAGCCCGCAGCCGGCAACTCGGGCGGGCCTGACTATGGCGAGGGCGAAAGCACAAGCCGCAAGCGTTCCGGCGTTCTACGTCACGCAAGAAGAGCACGCCCATTCCGGCGGCGCCACCATGCTCGGCTTCTGGCTCTATCTGATGAGCGACTGCCTGGTCTTCGCGGTCCTCTTCGCGACCTTCGGCGTGCTCGGGCGCAATTACGCGGCCGGGCCGTCCGGCGCCGACCTGTTCGACCTCAGGCTGGTGGCGGTCAACACCGCCATGCTGCTGTTCTCCTCGATCACCTATGGCTTCGCCATGCTGGCGATGGACAAGGGCCGGCAGGCGGCGATGCAGGGCTGGCTGATCGTCACCGGCCTCTTCGGCCTCGCCTTCCTGGCGATCGAGCTCTACGAGTTCGCGCATCTGATCGGCGAGGGCGCGACGCCGATGCGCAGCGCCTTCCTGTCCGCCTTCTTCACGCTGGTCGGCACGCATGGGCTGCACGTCACCTTCGGCCTGATCTGGCTCACCGTGCTGATGGTGCAGGTCTCGCAGCGCGGGCTGATCGCGGCGAACCGCCGGCGCCTGCTGTGCCTGAGCCTGTTCTGGCACTTCCTCGACGTCATCTGGATCGGCGTCTTCACCTTCGTCTACCTGATGGGCGTGCTGAAATGAGCGAGAACGGGAACCACACCGATCAGCTCCCGCATGGCAGCCTCGGTGGCTACGTCACCGGCTTCCTGCTCTCGGTCGTGCTGACCGCGATCCCGTTCTGGCTGGTCATGAACGACGTGCTCGGCAGCGCGACGCTGACCGCGTTTGCGATCATGGCTTTCGCGGCCGTGCAGATCGTCGTCCACATGGTATTTTTCCTGCATGTGAACGGCCGCTCCGAGGGCGGCTGGAACCTGATGGGGCTGATCTTCACCCTCGTCGTCGTGGGGATCGTGCTCGCCGGCTCGCTATGGGTGATGTACCACCTCAACGCCAATATGATGCCGGAGATGCACCGGATGTGAGTCGGGCCGTGTCGCCGGAGGCGGGCGGAGGCTTAGCCCGGCTCGCCTTCGTGAGCGGGCTCTGTCTCTGCGCGGCGCTGTTTGCCGGGCTCGGCCTCTGGCAGCTCGAACGGCGAAGCTGGAAGCTCGACCTGATCGCCCGTGTCGAGGCGCGCATCCATGCCCCGCCCGTCGCCGCGCCCGGGCCAGCCGCCTGGGGCGGGATTGGCGCAGCCTCCGACGAATACCGCCGCGTCGCCCTGCAAGGCCGCTATCGCGATGCACCCGAGACGCTGGTGATGGCGGTGACCGAACGCGGACCGGGTTTCTGGGTGCTCGCGCCGTTGCTGAGCGATTCAGGCTTCACCGTCATGGTCAATCGCGGCTTCGTGCCGGAGGCCGAGCGTGCGCCCGCGCTGCGGCGCGAGGTTGCCGGCGAGCCGGCGCGGGTGGTCGGGCTCATGCGGTTGAGCGAGCCCGGCGGCGGCTTCCTGCGCGCCAACGATCCGGCCGGCGGGCGCTGGTATTCGCGCGACGTCGCGGCAATCGCCGCCGCGCATGGGCTCGGCACGGTCGCGCCCTATTTCATCGATGCCGATGCGGCGACGGAACCCGGCCCGCTGCCGCAGGGCGGCATGACGCAGGTCGCTTTCCGCAACGCGCATCTGGTCTACGCGCTGACCTGGTTCTGCCTCGCACTGATGAGCGCAGGCGCCGCGCTCTTCCTGATCCGCCGGGAGCCCGGCGCCGACTGACGGGCGCGCTTGCCCTCAGGCGACGACGAAGCCGTGGGCGAAGGGGTCGCGGTCGTCGATGAAGATGGTGTTGTAGCCGGTCATCCGCGCCCAGCCGGCGATGGAGGGGATGATCGCCGGGCGGTCCGCCACGGTCGCCGCCGCCTCGACGCGGCCCTTGAACAGCGAGCCGATGATCGATTCGTGCACGAACGCGTCGCCGACCGCGAGCTTGCCCTTGGCGGCGAGCTGGGCCATGCGGGCCGAGGTGCCGGTGCCGCAGGGCGAGCGGTCGATCGCCTTGTCGCCGTAGAACACCGCGTTGCGGGCATGGGCCTCAGGCTTCGTCGCTTTGCCGGTCCACTGGATATGGCTGAGCCCCTTGATCTCGGGGTGCTCGGGGTGGACGAATTCGTATTTCGCGTTGAGCGCGGCGCGCAGCTTCGGCGACCAGCCGATCAGCTCGCCGGCGGTATGGTCGGCCATGTCGCGGAAATTCTTCTGCGGCTCGACGATGGCGTAGAAATTGCCGCCATAGGCGACGTCGACGACGATCTCGCCGAGCCCCTCGACCTCGGCCGTCAGCCCCTCGGCATGGAGGAAGCCCGGCACGTTGGTCAGGCGCACCTCCTCGACGAAGCGGCCCTCCTGGCGATAGCTGATATCGACCTTGCCGGCCGGCGCGTCGATCGAGAGCCGGCCTGGCTCGCGCGGGGTGATCAGCCCGTTCTCGATGCCCATGGTGATGGTGCCGATGGTGCCGTGGCCGCACATCGGCAGGCAGCCCGAGGTCTCGATGAACAGCACCGCGACGTCGCAGTCGGGCCGTGTCGGCGGGTAGAGGATCGAGCCCGACATCATGTCGTGGCCGCGCGGCTCGAACATCAGCCCGGTGCGGATCCAGTCGAACTCGCGCAGGAAATGCGCGCGCTTCTCCAGCATGGTGGCGCCTTCCAGCCGCGGTCCGCCGCCGGAGACCAGGCGCACCGGATTGCCGCAGGTGTGCCCGTCGATGCAGGAGAAGGTATGGCTGGCCATGGCTTGACGCCTCTCAGAAGCGCTGGGGGGAAAAGGCTGCGATGTCGATGGCGGGCGCCCGGCCGGTCAAGAGGTCCGCGACGAGGCGGGCGGTGCCGGCCGCTTGCGTCAGGCCGAGATGGCCGTGGCCGAAGGCGTGGACGACGCGCGGCGTCGCCCGCGCCCGTCCGATCGCCGGCAGGCTGTCCGGCAGCGAGGGGCGAAAGCCCATCCACTGCACGCCGCCCTCGGGCTTCAGGCCCGGCAGGAAGGCGCGGGCCTTGGCCAGCATCGCCTCCGAGCGGCGGAAGTTCGGCGGCAGCTTGAGCCCGCCGAGCTCGACCGCGCCGCCGACGCGGATGCCGCTCGACAGCCGGCTGACGACGAAGCCGTGGCCGCCGAAGGTCACCTGCGTCCTCAGGTCGAAGGCGTCGGGCGGCAGCGTCGTGTTGTAGCCGCGCTCGGTTTCGAGCGGGATGCGCTCGCCGAGGCTCAGCGCGATGCGGTGCGAGAAGGCCCCGGCGGCAAGCACGATGCGCCCCGCCTCCCGCGTGCGGCCGTCATGCGTGCCGAGCGCGATGGCCTCGCCGCGCGGCGCAAGGCTCACGACCTCCGCCTGCTCGATCGTGCCGCCGCGGGCGCGGAAGGCCTCGGCGAGGGCGAGCGTGTAGAGCTTCGGATCGGCGATCGAATACCAGCCGGGGGTGAAGGTGCCGTGGGTGAAGCGCGGCGCGAGGCCGGGCTGGATCTCGGCCATGCCGGCGGCGTCGAGATGGCGGAAGTCGATGCCGTGCTCCTCGCGGGCCTGCCAGCCGGGGAGCGACGCCTTCAGCTCGGCCTCGCCTTCATAGACCTGGAGGTTGCCCTCCTTGCGCAGCATGGCGAAGGTGCCGGTCTCGTGCAGGAAAGGCTCGAGCTCGGCCTTGGACAGATCCATCAGCGCGGTCTGGGCCGCGGTCGACTGCGCCACGCGGGCGGGCGAGCAGGCCCGCCAGAAGCGGAACATCCAGGGCGCGATGCTGAGCGCATAGGCCGGCGGCACCGAGAGCGGCCCGAGCGGGTCGAGCAGCCATTTCGGCGCCTTGCGCAGGATGCCGGGCGAGGCGAGCGGCAGGATGTCGGTGAAGGCGAAGGCGCCGGCGTTCCCCGCCGAGGCGCCCGCCGCCGGTCCCTCGCGATCCACGACGGTGACCGTGAGGCCGCGCCCCTGCGCCGCGATCGCGGCGGAGAGGCCGACCACGCCGGCGCCTATGACGATGACATCGGGAGTGGCCATCAGCGGTTACGCTTCGCAGGGTTTCGACCCGGGCCGGGGAATCGGTCCGGGATCAGGCGTCATGGCGGATGCCGCCGCGATCAGGCGGCGTGCTTGCGCGCGGCGTCCGCCTCTTTCGACCAGTCGGCATACCAGGCGTCGAACAGCTTGAGCTGGGCTTCGCAATAGCCGCGCTGGCTGTCGGTCAAGGCATCGGTCTCGTTGAAGTGCAGGGTGTATTCCTTGTCGCCCTTCATCACCATCATATGCTTGAAGTAGAGGACGAGGTCAGGGCCCGCATCGAAGGAGGAGAGCACGCCGAGCGCCTGCTCCAGCTCCAGCGCGCGGCGGCGCGCGGTGGCGTCGCCGGCGGCTGCGGCCACCGACAGCGCGCACAGATGCAGCACTTCCTTCGGCAGCACGTTGCCGATGCCGGTGATCGCCCCGGTCGCGCCGCAGTTGACGTAGCCGTGGACGACGGTGGTGTCGATGCCGATCATCAGCGAGACGTCGTCGTCGCGGCTGGTGATGTTCTCGGCCGCGTAGCGCATGTCGTCGGCGCCGCCGAACTCCTTGAAGCCGATCAGGTTCGGGTGCTCGGCGCGCAGCGCGAAGAACAGGTCGGCGCGGGTGGCGTAGCCGTAATAGGGGCTGTTGTAGATCACCGCCGGCAGATCGGGGGCGGCGGAGAGGATCGCCTTGAAGTGAGCCTTCTGGGCGGCGACGACGGTTGCGCGCGAGAGGACGCGCGGGATCACCATCAGGCCCTGGGCGCCGACCTTCCGGGCGTGCGCGGCATGCGCCACGGCCACGGCGGTGTTGACCGCGCCGGTGCCGACGATGACCGGGATGCCGGCCTTCACCAGTCGCTCGACGCCTTCCATGCGCTCCGCGTCGGTGAGCAGCGGCCAGTCACCCATCGAGCCGCAATAGACCACCGCGGACATGCCCGCCGCGATCAGTTCCTTGCCCTTGCGCACCAGCCCGTCGAAATCGGGCGTGCGGTCCGCCTTGCAAGGGGTCATCAGCGCGGGGATCACGCCGGAAAAAATCTTGGCCTTCATCTTGCCTCTCCTTCTGGCTGTCGTTGCTGCGGAGACCCCGCCGCCTCTGCGATGGCGATGCGGCGCGCTCCCTCCCGAGCTTGTTATAGCGCGCTGCATATTATTTGTCGACAAGAATTACGCAAGAATCTCAGAGGGCGATGTCGAGCCTTTCCTCGCCGAGCATAAGCTTCTGGATCTGCTGGATGATCTGTTCGGCGTGGGCTTTGCCGAGGCTGTCGGCGAGCGCGGTGTCGCGGGCCACGATCGCGGCGATCATCGCCTCGTGCTCGTCGACGAAGCGCTGCGGCAGCCGGTCGTCATAGGACTGGTAGTAGAGCCTGAGGAAGCGGCGGCCCTCGTCGAGGAGGCGGCTGAACAGGCCGTTGAAATAGGGGTTGCGCCCGGCCTCCGCGATCGCGGCATGGAAGGCGGCGTTGGTGGCGATCATCGCCAGCGCGTCCTGCGCCTTCACCGCGGCGGCGAATTCAGCCTGCCGGGCCCGGATCGCCGCCAGATCCTCCCGCCTGTGGTTCTGTGCGGCGAGCTGGGTCGTCACCCGGTACATCAGCGTCAGCGCGTCGAAGAAGGGCGCCATGTTGAGGAAGTCGAGACTGGCGACCATCGTCGAGCGGTTCGGCAGCGTGTCGATCAGCCCCTCGCCCGCCAGCCTGACCAGCGCCTCGCGGATCGGGGTGCGCGACATCTGGAAGCGCTCGGCGAGCTGGACCTCGTCGATCGGGCTGCCGGGCGGCAGGACGAGATCGAGGATCTCGTCGCGCAGCAGATCGTAGACGAACTTCACCCCCGAGCCGCGCCTGCGCTCTGGGATGGCGGTTGCCGGGGTCTTCACGGTGGCCATGCGGAATCCTCTTGTCGACAAGAGGAATACGGGGCGCGCGCGGCCGGATCAATTGGCGTTGCAACGCTTCCGGCAGCCGGCTAGCCTGCCGGTCGGGACCCGCCGCTATTTTGCTCTAGCGCAAATTACGCCCGGCCGACGGCTGTAGAGAAGGCCTCGGACCTCCGCTTTCGGAAAAATGGTCAGGGAGACGATATCGGCATGAAAAGCACACCGCGACACGCAAGCCCGGGCTTCAGGAACAGCCTGCGCTTGGCGACGATGGCGATCATCGCGTCGTTCGGCATCGCGACGGCCTTCGCGCAGGGGCATGGCGGGCACGGCGCGCGCGCCCCGGCCCCCGCCAAGGCGCCGGTCGCCCAGGCGCCCGCCCCCGCCCAGGCGGCTCCCGCTCAGGCAGCGCCTGCCCAGGCGGCGCCCGCTCCGGCAAGGCCGGGCACCCCGACCGCGAGCACCGGCACCAGCTACCATACGCCGCATACCTTCACGCTCAAGACCGGCATCGCCGGCGGCCGCATGGTCTATATCGGCGTCGGCGGCGACATCGACGGCAAGGTCAATCCGGACCTCAACGTCCATGAGGGCGAGCTCATCCAGATCAACCTGATCAACGGCGAGGGCGCCGAGCATGACATCGTGATCGACCAATATGCCGCGCGCTCGTCGATCGTCGTCGGCAAGAACGCCTCCTCGACCTTTTCGTTCACCGCGCAGAAGGCCGGCGAGTTCGCCTATTTCTGCTCGATCGCCGGCCACCGTGCCGCCGGCATGGAGGGGCTGGTCAAGGTCTCGGTCGGCTCGCGTGAGGCAGCGGCCTCCGATGGCGCCGACATCGTCCGCGATCCGGCCGATCTGCCGGGCCCGATCGGCCAGCGGCCGCCCCGGGTCGTCCGGGTCGATCTCGAGACCGCGGAGCTCGTCGGCACGCTCAACAACGGCGCCACCTACACCTACTGGACCTTCAACCACAAGGTTCCGGGGCCGTTCGTGCGCGTGCGGGTCGGCGACACGGTCCAGGTTCATCTGAAGAACCCCGAGAACAGCGTGATGATGCACTCGGTCGACTTCCATGCGGCGACCGGCCCCGGCGGCGGCGCCCATGCGACGCAGACCGAGCCCGGCAAGGAGACCATCGTCACCTTCAAGGCGCTCAAGCCCGGCATCTATGTCTATCACTGCGCCACGCCCAGCGTCGCCCACCACATCACCAGCGGCATGTACGGCCTGATCTTGGTCGAGCCGGAAGGCGGTCTGCCGCGCGTCGACCGCGAGTTCTACGTGATGCAGGGCGAGCTCTACACCGTCGATGCCTTCGGCGGAAAGGGCGAGCAGGAGATGGATTACGACAAGCTGATCTCCGAGAAGCCGGAATATTTCGTCTTCAACGGTGCCGTCGGCTCGCTGACCAAGACGCATCCGCTCTACGCCAATGCCGGTGAGACCGTGCGCATCTACTTCGGCGTCGGCGGCCCGAACTTCACCTCGTCGTTCCACGTCATCGGGGAGATCTTCGACAGCGTCTACACCTTCGGCAGCGTGACCTCGCCGCCGCTGACCAATGTGCAGACCGTCACGGTTCCGCCCGGCGGCGCGACGATCGTCGATTTCAAGATCGACCGCGGCGGCCAGTATGTCCTCGTCGATCACGCGCTGTCGCGCGCCGAGCGGGGCCTCGCCGGCTATCTCAACGTCGACGGCCCGGAGAACGACGACATCATGCATGAAGGCCCCGCCAAGCAGTAAGGCAGAGCCGACAGGCACAACGACGATCGAGAGGGCGCCCGGTCCGGGCGCCCTTTCGCATGTTCGGTCATGGGTCGGTGGTGGCGGCCGAGGCAATGCTGGCCCGGCCGATGCGGCGCCAAAAATTGCGACGCGCAGATCATTCTTAAGCAATGGTAATTATTGTTTATACAACGTTAATTATCAACGGCGCAATCCTGTAAATACACCATAATCCGCGGCGGCGCATCTAGCTTCCCATTACGAAACCAGAGCGATTCGGTTCCTGGCGATGCGTTTTCCTGCGTCGCTCCCCGGGCTGCTCTGTCCAGGGGGGCGGAGCATGGATACAGAAAACGTCGGGACGCGCCCGAAGCTGCCGGTCGTCGATGCCGAGGTTCCCTTCGCATTCGAGGAGCTGTTCTTCTCGCGGACCGATTGGCGCGGTGTCATCCAGGCTGGCAACACGGTGTTCCAACGGGTCAGCATCTATGACTGGAACGAGCTCTTCCAGAAGCCGCACAATGTCATCCGGCACCCCGATATGCCGAAAGCCGTGTTCTGGCTGCTCTGGGACATGATCAAGCGCGGCGAGCCGGTCGGCGCCTATGTGAAGAACCGGGCGAAGGATGGCCGCTATTATTGGGTCTTCGCGATCGTGACGCCGATCGAGGGCGGCTATCTCTCGGTGCGGTTGAAACCCAGCAGCCCGATCTTTACGGCAATCGTCCAGGAATACGCGTCGCTGCTCGCGGCGGTCCCCGACAGCAAGGCCGGCGCCAAGGCCGGCGTCGAAGTCCTGTCGCGGCGGCTTTCCGCCCTCGGCTTCGATGACTACGCTTCCTTCATGGCCGCGGCCTTGAGCCAGGAGATCGCCGCGCGCGATCAGCGCCTGGGCCGTCGGCCGGATGCCGCGATCGCCTGTTTCGACGAGTTGCTGACGGCGGCGAAATCGCTCCTGAAGCAGGCCGATCTGATCTTCGAGGCTTATGCCCGCAGCGAATACGTGCCGATCAACCTGCGCGTCCAGGCCGCCCATCTCGGCCAGTCCGGAACGGTCATCGACACCATCTCCAGCAACTACAACCTGATTTCGACCGAGATCCGGAACAACATGGATCGCTTCATCGCGTCGGCTGCGAGCGTGCTCAAGACGATCAACGACGGGCTGTTCCTGCTCTGCACCGCGACGATCCAGCGTGAGGCGGAGGAGCAGTTCCGCCGGGAGATCGCGCTGTCGCAGGATGCCGGCGGGGGAGATCGCGACGCGGAAATGCGGCTTCTCGAAGCCCAGCGGAGCCATTATCGCGAGAAGACGATCGATGGCCTCGCCGCCATCAACGATCGGGCCGGGAGCTTCCGGCGCGACTGTGCCGAGATGAAGCGCCTCGCCGCCGGCCTCGAGGTGACGCGGATCATGGGCAAGATGGAGAGCGCGCGCCTGGCCGTCGTCAAGGACGGGTTGAACGAGCTGATCGACGACCTGGAAGCGTTCCAGACGACGATCACCGAGAACCTGAAGGAGATCGACACCAACAACCAGAATATCCAGGTGAAGGCGCGCAAGCTCGCCACGCTGGTGGATGGGCTCGCCATAGAGGCCGCCTGAAGGGTTCCGGTTATCGAGGATGACGACGAACGCCGGGCGGCCTCGCCACGGCATGCCCGATGAGGCATATGGCGGGCCGGGCCGCAATCGAGGCCCGGCTCGGGTGGTCTCATGGAATCGAACATCGTTCTCGTCGTCGCGGGTCTGGCAGCCGGAGCGCTGAATGCCGTTGCCGGAGGCGGCACCTTCCTGTCCTTCCCGGCGCTGGTCTGGATCGGCGTGCCGCCGATCACGGCCAACGCCACCGCGACGCTCGCGGCGCTGCCCGGCTATGTCGGCAGCGCCTGGGGCTTCCGGAAGGATATCCGTGCGGGTGGCCCGATCGGCATGGGCTGGACGATCGCGATGGCCGCGCTCGGCGGGCTTCTCGGCGCGCTCCTGCTGCTGGTGACGCCGAAGGAGACGTTCTCGGCGCTGGTGCCCTGGCTGCTGCTGGGGGCGACCGTGGTCTTCGCCGCCGGCCCCGCTTTGGTGCAGCGCGTGTTGCGGCAGGGCGGCGGCCTGCCGATGCTGCCGGCGTTGCTGCTGTTGCTCGCCGTGTCGATCTATGGCGGCTATTTCAACGGCGGCCTCGGGATCATGCTGCTCGCCGCCTTCGGCTTCGTCGGCCTCACCGACCTGCACGAGATGAACGGGCTGAAGAGCCTGATGTCGGCGGTCCTGTCGACCGTCTCGGTCGCGACCTATGCCGCCGCCGGGCTGATCGAGTGGCGCTCCGCCCTCGTGCTCGGGGTGTCCTGCGCGCTCGGCGGCTTCATCGGGGCGCAGCTGGCGCGGCGCATCACCAACATGCTGGCGCTGCGCATCTTCATCACGCTCGTCGGGCTAGGGATGGCGGCCGCCTTCTTCCTCGCCTGAGGCGCGGCCGTCGCGCAGGGCGTCGTGCTCCTGGCCGATGATCTCGCTGAGCGCGACGAAATGCTCGGCGAGCGGATTCGTCCTGCGCCAGACCAGGCCGATGCGGCGCGACGGGCGCGGTGCCGCGAGCCGGGCGATGTCGACCTCCACGGCCGCGGTTTCCGCCTTGACCGCCATCTCCGGGATCAGCGTCACGCCCATGCCGGCGCCGACCATGCGCACCAGCGTCGCCAGCGAAGAGCCCTCCATCGGGTCCTGCGACAGGCCGGGGCTCATCTTGCAGAAGGCGAGCGCCTGGTCGCGGAAGCAATGGCCTTCCTCGAGCAGCAGGAGCCGCATCGCGCTGAGGCTCTCGGCGCCCGGCGGCGGCCTGTGCCGGTCGGTGAGCGGCCGGACCAGGACGAACTCCTCGTCGAAAAGGGGGTGTTCCTGCAGCGCGGGCTGCGATGTCGGCAGCGCCATGACCGCGACGTCGAGGCCGCCATTGATCAGGTCCTCCGTCAGCTTGCCGGTCACCGCCTCGCGCGGACGCAGCTCGACCGCCGGGAAACGCTCGCTCAGCCGCCGGATCACCGCCGGCAGCAGATAGGGCGCGACCGTCGGGATCATGCCGATGCGCAGCCGCCCGGTGAGCGACGGGCCCGACGCCCGCGCCAGATCCATCAGCTCGTCCACCGAGCGCACGATCTGCTGCGCCCTGTCGGCAAAGGCCTCGCCGAGGCTCGTGAGGTGGAGCTGCCGGTGGTCGCGCTCGACCAGCTGCGCGCCGAGCTGCTCCTCCAGATCCTTGATCTGCAAGGACAGAGCGGGCTGGCTGATCGCGCAGGCATCGGCGGCGCGGCCGAAATGCCGGTGCTGTGCCAGCGCCGCGAAATAGCGCAGGTGCCGGATTGTTATCATTTGAAAAAATTATCACTCTGATTTGAAAATTCAAGTTCTCTTTATGATGGTGATTGCCTAGAAGGTTTCCAATCGAGCGGCGCGACCTTCGTTCGCGACGATGGGGGATGCCCTGGAGGCATCCGGTTTCAGCAGGTTTCCGAAGGGGGAAAGTCATGGACGGTGTTGACGTGAAGACGACCGGAAAATGCCCGGTCATGCATGGCGGGATGACCCGGACCGGCAGCTCCGTCACCAATTGGTGGCCGAATGCGCTGAACCTCGACATCCTCCACCAGCACGACACCAAGACCAATCCGCTGGGTGCTGGCTTCAACTATCGCGAGGAGCTGAAGAAGCTCGATGTCGCGGCGCTGAAGCGCGATCTGCGCGCGCTGATGACCGACAGCAAGGCGTGGTGGCCGGCCGACTGGGGCAGCTATGTCGGCACCATGGCCCGGATGAGCTGGCATGCCGCCGGCACCTACCGCATCTCGGACGGGCGCGGCGGCGCCGGCACCGGCAACCAGCGCTTCGCGCCGCTGAACTCCTGGCCGGACAACGCCAACACCGACAAGCCGCGCCGCCTGCTCTGGCCGATCAAGAAGAAATACGGCAACCGCGTGAGCTGGGCCGACCTGATCGCGCTCGCCGGCACGATCGCCTATGAGGTCGCCGGCCTGAAGACCTTCGGCTTCGCCTTCGGCCGCGAGGACATCTGGCATCCCGAGAAGGACATCTACTGGGGCGACGAGAAGGAGTGGCTGGCGCCGAGCGACGCCCGCTATGGCGACCTCGCCGACGCCAAGACGCTGGCGAACCCGCTCGCCGCCGTGCAGATGGGCCTGATCTACG
Organism: Bosea sp. (in: a-proteobacteria); assembly: GCF_023953965.1. Taxonomy (NCBI): domain Bacteria; kingdom Pseudomonadati; phylum Pseudomonadota; class Alphaproteobacteria; order Hyphomicrobiales; family Alloboseaceae; genus Allobosea; species Allobosea sp. The sequence continues at coordinate 659,485 of NZ_JAMLIX010000001.1, read as the reverse complement.
TCAATCCGGAAGGCGTGAACGGCAAGCCGGACCCGCTGAAGACCGCCGCGATGATGCGCGAGACCTTCGCCCGCATGGCGATGAACGACGAGGAGACGGTGGCGCTGACCGCCGGCGGCCACACCATCGGCAAGGGCCACGGCAACGGCACCGCCGCTTCGCTGAGCCCCGCGCCGGAGAGTGGTGCGATCGAGGACCAGGGCCTCGGCTGGCTGGTCCAGGGCAAGCGCGGTATCGGCCGCGACACCATGGTCAGCGGCATCGAGGGCGCCTGGACCACCCATCCGACCCGCTGGGACAACGGCTTCTTCGAGATGCTGTTCGGCCATGAATGGGAGCTGCGCAAGTCGCCGGCCGGCGCCTGGCAGTGGGAGCCGGTCGCGATCGCCGACAAGGACAAGCCGGCGGATGTGGAGGATGAGTCGATCCGCCACAACCCGATGATGACCGACGCCGACATGGCACTGAAGGTCGATCCGGTCTATCGCGAGATCTCGCTGCGCTTCCTCAACGATTTCGAGGCGTTCTCCGACACCTTCGCCCGCGCCTGGTTCAAGCTGACCCATCGCGACCTCGGGCCGAAGTCGCGCTATCTCGGCCCGGATGTCCCGGCCGAGGAGCTGATCTGGCAGGATCCGGTCCCGGTCGGCCGCAGCGACTACGACGTCGCCGCCGTCAGGGCGAAGATCGCCGCGAGCGGGCTTTCGACCGCCGATCTGGTCGCGACCGCCTGGGACAGCGCCCGCACCTTCCGCGGCTCCGACAAGCGCGGCGGCACGGACGGCGCCCGCATCCGCCTCGCGCCGCAGAAGGACTGGGCCGGCAACGAGCCGGCGCGGCTGGCGCGCGTGCTCGCGGTGCTGGAGCCGATCGCGGCGGAAAGCGGCGCGAGCGTCGCCGACGTCATCGTGCTCGCCGGCAATCTCGGCGTCGAGCAGGCGGCGAAGGCGGCTGGCTTCACGGTGAGCGTGCCCTTCGTGCCCGGCCGCGGCGACGCGACCGATGCGCAGACGGATGCGGCCTCCTTCGCCCCGCTGGAGCCGCTGGCCGACGGTTTCCGCAACTGGCAGAAGGAAGAATATGCAGTCACGCCCGAGGAGATGCTGCTCGACCGGGCGCAGCTTCTCGGCCTGACGGCGGCGGAGATGACGGTGCTTCTCGGCGGCATGCGCGTGATCGGCACCAACCATGGCGGCACGAAGCACGGCGTGTTCACCGACCGCGTCGGCGCGCTGACCAGCGACTTCTTCGTCAACCTAACCGACATGAACTACGCCTGGGTCCCGACCTCCTACGGCCTCTACGAGATCCGCGACCGGGCGACCGGCGCGGTGAAGTGGACCGCAAGCCGCGTCGACCTCGTCTTCGGCTCGAACTCGGTGCTGCGCGCCTATGCCGAGGTCTATGCCCAGGACGACAACGCCGGCAAGCTGGTCGACGATTTCGTCGCCGCCTGGGCGAAGGTGATGAACGCCGATCGCGCCTGAGGCGATCCGAAACCGGTTCCGCAAGCTTGCCCCGCCGGCCTCGCCGGCGGGGTTTTTCGTCAGGCCATCACCAGCCCGCCATCGACATGCAGGATCTGCCCCGTGACGAAGCGGCTCCAGTCGCTCGCCAGGAACAGGACCGGCCCGGCCACGTCCTCCGGCGTCGCGATGCGGCGCAGCGGCGTCTGCGCGCTCAGCATCTCGCGCACCTCTTCGGGCGTGTCCGCGCTCGCCTGTGTCGGATAGACCAGCCCCGGCGCGACTGAGTTCACCCTGATGCCGAGCGGCCCGAGCTCGGCCGCGAGGTTGCGGCTGAAGCCGACGAGCGCGGCCTTCGCGGTGGTGTAGTCGTGATAGGGAATGCTCGGGCGCGTCACCAGATCGCTGGCGATATTGACGATCGCGGCGCCGCTGCGGCGCTGGAGCAGCGGCAGCATGGCGCGGCTGACCGTATAGGCCGCCTTGACCGCGCCCTCGAACTGCTGGCCGTAAGACTCCCAGGGCGTCTCCCAGAAGCGGGCGCGCTTGTCCGGATCGAAGCGATAGGGCGCGAAGGCGTTGTTGACGACGACGTCGAGCCGGCCGACCTCCTCTGAAATCCGCGCGGCCATGGCGGCGACCGCGTCGGGGCAGGTGACGTCGGCGGCGATGGCCAGCGCCTCGCCACCGAGCGCGCGGCACTCGGCGGCGACGGCCTCGGCTGCGCCTGTGTCCGTCCGGTAGTTGACGATGACGATTCCGCCCTCAGTGGCGAAGGCCCGCGCGATCGCAGCCCCGATGCCGCGGCTCGAGCCGGTGACGAGGATCGCCCGGTCGCGAAATTTCACGGCGCGCCGTCCTTTTGCGGGATGAGGTCGCTCTTCACGACAGCCTTCATGTCGAGCCGGCGGGCGATCAGGCCGAGGCTGCGGAAGCTGTCGGCGCCCTTCTGCAGGGCTTCGAGGTCGAACCGGCCGAGCCCCTCGCGCTCGGTCGTGGCCGAGACGCTGGCCGCGTTGCGCAGCCTGATGATCGCGAGATTGACCGCCTCGTCGCGCCCGTTGATGGCGCGGGTGACGGCGAGGCGCGCGGCCTCCTCGGGGCTGGCGATCATCCAGGCGGCGGAATCGCGATAGGCGGCGAGGAAGCGCTTCAGCAGCGGCTTGTTCTGCTCGTAATAGGCTTCCTTCACCACGAAGATGTCGCTCGGCAGGTTGAGCTGGTCGCGGACCTCGATGACGGTGGCTTCGCCAAGGCCCTTGGCGCGGGCGACGAGCAGGCCGGTATCGGTCGCGGCGGTGGCGTCGACGGCGCCCTGCATCAGCGGCCCGAAGTTGAGCAGGCCGGTGGGCTGGATCTCCACGTCCTTCTCGCCGAGCCCGACCTGATGCAGCAGCACGAGCAGGTTCTGGTAGGTGCCGCTGGCGAGGCTGTAGACGCCGATGCGCTTGCCCTTGAGATCGGCGGCGGTGCGGATGCCGCTGCCCGCGCGCGCGACGACGTTGAAGACGTTCTGCGGATAGATGTTGTAGATCGCGACGAGCTTCTCGCCCTTGTCGAGGGCGAGATAGAGCGCGGCCGGGTCGGTGAAGGCGATGTCGGCCTGGCCGGCGATCAGGGTCTGGAGCGCCGCGCCGCCGCCATTGCCGGGCAGGTAGTCGAGCGCGATGCCCTTCGCCTTGAAGAAGCCCTTGTCCGGCTCGGCCAAGAGGTTGGTGATCTCGCTGATCGGCTGGCTCCAGCCGGCGACGGCGACCTTGTCGGGGGCTTGCGCAGAGGCCGGGGCGGCGAGCCATGACAGGGCGAGGATGAGGAGGGTGCGGAGCGCGGACATGGGGTCTAGCCTTTCGAGAAGCGGTGCAGGACGCGGCGCTCGATCAGGCGCACGGCCTCGTAGAGCAGCATCCCCAGAGCGGTGATGACGATGAAGAGGGCGAAGATCAGGCCGGAATCCATCACGCTCTGCGCCGCGATGATCGAGGCGCCGAGCCCGCTGCGCCCGCCGATGAACTCGCCGACCACCGCGCCGACGAGCGCGAGCACGACGGCGACGCGCAGGCCCGCCATGATGACGGGTAGCGCCGCTGGCAGCTTCAGCCGCAGCAGGGTCTGGAGGCGGCCTGCGCCCAGCATGCGGAAGAGTTCGCGTCTCGCCGGATCGACCTCACCGACGCCGGTCAGCGTGGTCTCCATCACCGGGAAGAAGCAGATCAGCGCGGTGATGACGACGGTCGGCGTCATGCCGAAGCCGAACCAGATGATGAAGAGCGGTCCGAGCGCGAGCTTGGGCACGAGCTGGCTCGCCAACACATAGGGGCGCAGGAGCCGGCCGAGCGCCGGCAGCTCCGCCAGCAGGATGCCGACGCCGAGCCCGACCGCGGCGCCGATCCCGAGACCCAGCGTCATCTCGGCGGCGGTGATGGCGAGATGCGGCCAGAGCCTTCCGGTGGAGACCTCGCTCCACAGCGTCGCCAGCACGGCCGAGGGCGGCGGCAGGACGAGGGCCGGAACGCCGCCGAGCCGGCACCAGGCTTCCCAGAGGGCGAGCAGGGCGAGGAGCAGGAAGAGGGAAGGCAGGCGCGCGCTCATGCCGCCGGCCTCCGGCCGAGCGTGCCGGCCTCGCCCTCCATGGCGTCGCGCAGGGCCCGGCAGGCGGCGGTGAAGGCGGGCGCATAGCGCATGTCGCGATGGCGCGGCCGGGCGAGCGTGATCCGGCGTGTATGCGTCAGCCGGCCTGCCGACATCACCGCGACCGTGTCGGCGAGATAGACGGCCTCGCCGATGTCGTGGGTGACGAAGAGGGCGGTGGTGCCGCCCTGCGCGCAGAGCCGCAGCAGGTCGTCCTGCAATTCCTCGCGCGTCAGGGCGTCGAGCGCGGCGAAGGGCTCGTCGAGCAGGAGCAGGTCCGGCTTGCCGATCAGCGCGCGGGCGACGGCGACGCGGCTCTGCTGGCCGCCCGAAAGCGCGGCCGGCCGGCGTGCGGCGAAGTCCGCCAAGCCGACGCAGGCGAGCAGGTCGAGCGCCGCCTGGCGGTCGGCGCCGGACGGGCGGCGCTTCAGCGAGACCGGCAGCAGGACGTTGTCGATGACGCTGAGCCAGTCGAGCAGCGTCGGCGTCTGGAAGACGAAGCCGGCGCGGGGGCCCGGGCCGCAGAGCGCCTCGCCGCCGATGCGGATCGTGCCCGCGCTCGGCATGAGCAGGCCGGCGGCGAGCTTGAGCAGCGTGGTCTTGCCGCAGCCGCTGCGGCCGAGCAGGCAATGGATCTCGCCGCGCGGGATCGTCCAGTCGACGCCGTCGACGATGGCGGGGCCGGTCGCGTCATAGCGCTGGCTGACCCGCTCGATCGCGACGAAGCCGGGGCTTTCAGTCGACATAGGGGGCAAACCCTTCCGCCGCGGCCTCCGCAGCCTGCTCGATCTCGGTCAGGGTGACGAGGTCGAGCAGGCTGAAGCGGCCGTCATGGTGCCAGCCGGCCTCCGGCGCGCTCATGCGGCCGAGCGGGGCGATGCGGCTGACGCCGGCAGCGCCCAGCGCCTCCGCGAGCCGGAACAGCCGCTCCGGCGCGGCCGCGACGCCGGCCGTCTGGAGGAAATGGCGATGGGGCGCGACCAGGGCGGGGACATCGTCGAGGCTGTCGACCGAAACCAGTTTCAGCGAGCGATTGAGGCCGGTCGGAGCGAGGGTTTCGGGCGCCTCGACATGGAGGATGTTCCAGCCATCGCCGGGTTCGCCCAGCAAGCTGGCGCCGCCCTCCAGCGCGCGCATCTCCTGCGCGCCGCGCCATGCGGCGACCGATGCGGCCTCGCCCGGCGAAAGGGCGCGGCGCGGGTGGCGGTGGCCGAGCGCCGCAAGCTCCTGTGCGAGATAAAGGGCGAACTCGGCCGGCCCGACCCGCCCGCCGCGCTCGACGAAGAGCATCTGCGGCGAATAGCAGCCCTGTTGCTCGTAGCGGACGACGTCATGGGCGGTAAGGCGCGCCAGCGCCGGGGCTTTCCGGCTGTCGAGCGCCTCGCGTGCGATCACGCCGAAGCCGATCCTGTGGCCGTGCGGCAGGAAGCGGGTGGTGACCGGCAGCTTTTCGCGCAGCGCCGTCAGCGTCTCGTTGCCGCCATAGGCCATCACGGTGTCGGCCTCGCGCAGGAAAGCGGCCTCGGCCGCCGCCTCGCCGCCCTTCCACCAGACGATGGCGAGGCATTCGCCGATCTCCGGATCGATCTCGGCGATCAGGCTTGCGAACCAGCCCGCCGTCAGCGGCTCGGCCGAGGCGAGCTTGCCGACGCTGCCCGCCTTGACCAGAAGGCCGCAGATCAGGCTCCAGAGCGAGAGCGCCGGCACGTTGCCGGCCCAGACATGCAGCAGCAGATCCGGCCCGCGGGCGCTGAGATAGCCGCCCTTGGGCGTCGGCTGGAAGCCGTCGAGCAGGGCCGGATTGGCGAAATCCTCGGCCAGGAAGCGCAGGAGCTGCGGGCGCCGGAAGGTCTTGAGATAGCCGGTCAGGCCGAGCCGGACCGTCTCGCGGTCATAGCCGGTGACGACCGGCAGGAGCTCTTCGGCCTTGCGCCGCAGCGGATGGTCGCGGTCGAGCAGCCTTGCGGCGGCGGCGTCGATCGCCGCGACGATGCGGGCGACGGGCATCCGCTTCAGCCGGGCGCGGGCCTGATCGCGCACATGCGCGCAGAGCTGCGCGGCCTGCGCCGCGTCGAGCTCCGGCAGCGCGATGGCGACGCTCCCGCCCCAGGCGTCGTAGCCGACCTCGCGCCAGCGCAACGCCTCGCGAGGGAGACCCGGCAGATGGCCCGCCTGTTCGATCATGAGCGTCAGCCTCGCGCCGCCGCCAGAAATTCGGCGACCGCGACCGAGCAGCCTTTCGAGGCTTCTCCGTCGACCCGGCCGAGCAGCCTGAAGCCACCGGGCACGATCTCGCCGGCATCCTCGGTCAGGATCGCCGAGACGCAGTTGAAATGGGCGAGGTCGTGATGGACGATCACGCCGCGCTGGCCTTCGGGCAAATCCGCGCCGGAGAGCGGATCGACGACGCGGCTGCGGATCCAGTGCGGGCCGGACTTCACGGACGGGCAGACGGCATTGCCGTCGTCATAGAGCTGCGAGCTGAGCTCCGTCATGCCGTACATGTTGATGCAGGCCGAGCGCGGCACACTGAGGGCGGCGGAAAGCCCGTCGTAGAATGCGTCCGGCTCGAGCTCGCGCGACTGGCCCTTGAAGCCGCCGGTGTCGAGGATGCGGCTGCCCTCCGGCAGGGAAAAGCGCCGCCCGCTGGCGGCGAGCGCGTCGATGAGCGGCACGAAGGCATAGCTCGCGCCGAGCAGCGCATAGGGCTCGCCGCCGGCCTGCGCCTCCGCGAGCGCCGTGAGCAAGCGGTCGAGATCGAGGCCGGCGGGGCCGATGAAAACGGCGGAACCGGGCGCTCCGCATTCGCGCCGGGCGAGGGACAGATAATGCGCGAGCGAGGAGTTCGGCAGCTTCGCCTCGTCAGGGAAGAGGATACCCATGCGGATGCGCTCGCGGCCCTGCATGAAGCGCTCGCGGAAGGCGCGCAGCATCGAGCGGTCCCAGACGGCGAGCGTCGGGTGGTGGCTGCGGCCGCGTATCCCTTGCGTCGTGCCGCTCGTCATGAAGACGCGCTCGGCCGTTTCCGGCGGCGTGCAGCTCAGCGTCAGATCCTTGAAGGCGGTGATCGGCACGGCGGGGATGTCGCGCCAGCCGCGCACCGAAAGCGGCGTGCGGCCGCGTTGCAGGCAAAAACGCTTGTAAGGCTCGTTGTTGCGGAACTGCCAGGCGAATAGCTTCAGCGCCATCGCCTCGAATTCGGCTTCCGACGCCTGGGGAAGCGCGATGAACGCCAGCAGCGCCTCGACGATCTCGGCTTGCGTCGCCATGGTCCACTCCGTCCGGACGCCGCACGGCCAGGCCGGCAGCATCGATCGCAACAGGGATCACGGGCGCAAGTTGGAATCAGGGCCTCGACGGCGCCATGTCCCGCATCCCTACGCCGGTATGACCCGGATCAGGTTCGGAGGGTCACCGCGTTGCCGGGCCTTGGCAGGCCCCGCCGGCGGAATCTCAGCCTCCTAGCGAGGCCCCCCTGGGAACGGGATGCAGATGACGGGCAGCGGGGCTCGCTGTCAAGCGGTAAGGAGGCCGGCTCAGCCGCCGAGGTCCCGCGCGGTGCGCAGGAGGTACTGGCCGTAAGCGCCCTTGGCGAGCTTTTCGCCAAGGGCGGTGAGTTCTGGCACCGAGATCCAGCCCTGCCGCGCGGCGATCTCCTCGGGGCAGGCGATGTGCAGGCCCTGGCGGGTTTCGAGCGTGCGGACGAATTCGCTGGCCTCCAGCAGGCTGTCGGGCGTGCCGGTATCGAGCCAGGCGAAGCCGCGCCCCATCGATTCGACCGAGAGCTTGCCGCGTTCGAGATAGATCCGGTTGACGTCGGTGATCTCGAGCTCGCCACGCGCCGAGGGCTTCAGCGCGCGGGCGATCTCGACGACCTCGGCATCGTAGAAATACAAGCCCGTGACGGCCCAGTTCGACTTGGGAACCTTCGGCTTCTCCTCGATCGAGACCGCCTTGCCGGCTTGGTCGAAGGCGACGACGCCGTAACGCTGCGGGTCGCCGACATGATAGGCGAAGACGGTCGCGCCGCTGTCGTGCGCCTGCGCCCGCGCCATCATCCCGGGCAGCGAATGGCCGTAGAACAGGTTGTCGCCGAGGATGAGGCAGGAGGGTTGTCCGGCGACGAATCCGGCGCCGATCAGATAGGCCTGCGCGAGCCCGCCGGGATGGGGCTGCTCGGCATAGGTCAGGCTCATGCCCCAGTCGGTGCCGTCGCCGAGCAGGCGCTTGAAATGCGGCAGGTCGTGCGGGGTCGAGATGATCATGACCTCGCGGATGCCGGCGAGCATCAGCGTCGAGAGCGGGTAATAGATCATCGGCTTGTCGTAGACGGGCAGGAGCTGCTTCGACATCGCCAGCGTCATCGGGTGCAGCCGCGTGCCGGAGCCGCCGGCCAGGATGATGCCCCTCATCGTCATCTCTGATCCTCGATAAGCCGTTCGACGCAAGACCTGAGCGAACTATGCCATTCCGGCAGCCCGACGCCGTGGACGCGGGCGAGCTTGCCGCAATCGAGCCTGGAATTCACCGGCCGCCGCGCCGGCGTCGGATAAGCGGCGCTCGTGATCCGCCTGACCCGGACCGGCTCGCCGCCCAGCCGCTCGCGCTCGGCGAAGATCGCTTCGGCGACATCGGCCCAGACCGCCTCGCCCGCCGCGCTCATATGGAAGACGCCGCGCAGGGAGGCGTCGTCCGCCCGCCCGGTCAGGTTCTGCGCGACGGTGAAGATCGCATCGGCGATGTCGAGCGCGCTGGTCGGCGAGCCATGCTGGTCGGCGACGACGCCGACCTCGCCTTGCGTCTCGGCGAGCCGCAGCATCGTCCTGACGAAGTTCTTGCCGAAGGGGGCGTAAATCCAGGCCGTGCGCAGGATGGCGTGGTTTGCGGTCGCGGCGGCGACCGCCCGCTCGCCGGCGAGCTTGCTCGCGCCATAGGCCGAGATCGGCCCGGTCGCATCGTCCTCGCGATAGGGCCGGTCGAGCCCTCCGTCGAAGACATAGTCGGTCGAGAGCTGGATCACGGGGATGCCGAGCGCGGCTGCGGCGCGCGCCGCCTCGCCGGCGGCCTCGCCGTTGACGCGCATGGCGAGCGCGGGCTCGCTCTCGGCCTGGTCGACGGCGGTATAGGCGGCGGCGTTGACGATGACGTCGGGCCGGGCTGCGCGCAGCGCCGGCGCGACCGTCCTGGGGACGGCGAGATCGAGCTCGGGGCGGCGGATCGCGATGACCTCGACACCCGTGGGCACGCGCTCCAGCATGGCGCGGACGATCTGGCCGGCCCAGCCGGTGACGGCGATGCGCAGGCCCATCAGTCGAAAAACCGCGGCATCGCGTCGAGGCGCGGGTGCTTGCGGTCCTTCTCTGAGAGGGTGAGCGCGGCGAGCGGCAGGCGCCAGTCGATGCCGAGCGCCGGATCGTCGAAGGCGAGCCCATGGTCGCTCTGCGGCGCATAGGGCGCCGTCACCTTGTAGAGCACTTCGGTATCCGGCTCGAGCGTGACGAAGCCATGGGCGAAGCCCGCCGGCACGAGGAGCTGCTTCCAGTTCTGCGCCGAGAGCTCGACCGCGACATGCAGGCCGAACGTCGGGGAGGAGGCGCGGATATCGACCGCGACGTCGAGGATGGCCCCGCGCGTGACCCGCACCAGCTTGTCCTGGGCGAAGGGCGGCGACTGGAAATGCAGGCCGCGCAGCGTGCCGGCCGGGCCCGAGAGCGAGTGATTGTCCTGGACGAAGTCGAGATTAAGCCCGGCCGCGGCGAAGCTCTCGCGGCTCCAGGTCTCGGAGAAGAAGCCGCGGTGGTCGCCGAGCCGCTTCGGCGTGACGATCTTGACGGCGGGGATCGCCGTATCCTCGAGGTTCGGCATCTCGTCCTCTGCTTCAGGCCGCGCCGAGGCGTTCGCCGCGATAGACGCCGGAGCGGATGTCGCCCCACCAGCGCGGATTGGCGAGATACCAGGCGACGGTGCGGCGCAAGCCCGTCTCGAAGGTCTCCTTCGGTGCCCAGCCGAGCTCGCGGCCGATCTTGCCGGCATCGATCGCGTAGCGCGCATCATGGCCCGGCCGGTCGTCGACATGGGTGATCAGGCGCTCGCGGCTCCCCTTCGGATCGGGCCTCAGCTCGTCGAGGATGGCGCAGATCGTCTTCACCACTTCGAGATTGGTCCTCTCGTTGTGGCCGCCGATATTGTAGCTCTCGCCCGTCTTGCCGGCGGTGGCGACGGTGATCAGCGCCTCGGCGTGGTCGTCGACATAAAGCCAGTCGCGCACGTTGAGCCCGTTGCCGTAGACCGGCAGCGGCTTGCCTTCGAGCGCGTTGATGATCATCAGCGGGATCAGCTTCTCCGGGAAGTGATAGGGCCCGTAATTGTTCGAGCAGTTGGTCATCACCACCGGCAGGCCATAGGTGTGGTGCCAGGCGCGCACGAGATGGTCGGACGCGGCCTTGGAGGCCGAATAGGGCGAGTTCGGCTGATAGGCGCTGTCCTCGCGGAAGAGGCCCTCGGGCCCCAGCGAGCCGAAGACCTCGTCGGTCGAGACATGGTGGAAGCGGAAGCGAGCCCGGCGCTCCCCCGTCAGGCTGCGGAAATGGCGCAGCGCCTCCTGCAGCAGGGTGAAGCTGCCGACGACATTGGTCTCGATGAAGGCGGCCGGCCCGTCGATCGAGCGGTCGACATGGCTCTCGGCCGCCAGATGCATCACGATATCGGGCTCGAAATCGGCGAAGATCGCCTTCATCCGCTCACCGTCGCCGATATCGGCCCGCTCGAAGCGATAGCGGTTGCTGCCCGAAACCGGCGCGAGCGAGGCGAGGTTGCCGGCATAGGTCAGCTTGTCGACGACGCAGACCGCGTGCTCGTGCTCTCCGATCAGCTTGCGCACCACGGCCGAGCCGATGAAGCCCGCGCCGCCGGTCACGAGGAATCTCAGGGTCATCGGTCCTCTTCCATCCTTCGGGGCCGGCAGGTAGCACGAACCCGCTTCGGACCAAAGCAAGGCGAATGAAGGGCCGCCTCCGCGCCGCTCAGATGCGGTAGAAATCGCGATACCAGGCGACGAAACGGGCGATCCCCGCCTCGATCGGCGTATCCGGCCGGAAGTCGACGCGGGCCGTAAGCTCCGCGACGTCGGCATAGGTCGCCGGCACGTCGCCGGGCTGGGCCGGCAGGTGCCGCTTGGTCGCCTTGCGGCCGCAGGCCTCCTCGATCGCCGCGATGAAGCGGTCAAGCCGCACGGGCGTGTGGTTGCCGATATTGTAGATGCGCCAGGGGGCGGCGGAGGTGGCGGGGTCCGGCGCCGCCCCGTCGGCATCCGGGGCGGGCTGCGGCGGCAGGCCGGCCAGCCGCACGATCGCCTCGCGGATATCGTCGACATAGGTGAAGTCGCGGCTCATCGCGGCTTCGTCGTAGACCTCGATCGGCCTTCCTTCGAGGATCGCCTTGGTGAACTTGAAATAGGCCATGTCCGGCCGGCCCCAGGGGCCGTAGACCGTGAAGAAGCGCAAGCCCGTCGTCGGGATGCGATAGAGATGCGCGTAAGCATGCGCCATCAGCTCGTTGGCGCGCTTGGTCGCGGCATAGAGCGAGACCGGATGGTCGGCGCCGTCATGCTCGCTGAACGGCACCTTGGCATTGGCGCCGTAGACCGAGCTCGACGAGGCATAGACGAGGTGGTCGACCCGGTTGTGCCGGCAGGCTTCGAGGATCGAGAGGAAGCCGTCGAGATTGGAGGCGGCGTAGGCGCGCGGGTTCTCCAGCGAATAGCGCACGCCGGCCTGCGCCGCGAGATGGATCACGACCTGCGGGCGAAACGCCGCGAAGGCGGCCTGCACCGCGTCGTAGTCGGATATGTCGATCTGCTCGAAGGAGAAGCCGTCGCGGGCGAGGAGGCGGT